>CAIVWG010000150.1 GCA_903909555.1 uncultured bacterium
ACTGGCCCGCGAACCATTCCCGCAGGGCAAGGTCGGCATCCGTCCACGCCAGGCGCCGGTATCCCCCCGAGGAGGGATCCCGTCCTACGTCGGTGATGCCCGCGAGCCGCGAGACGACGTTCACTCGCCCTCGCGCATGGGGATGCGAACGCCGCGCTCCTCCGCGACCTCCTCGGCGAGCTCGTAGCCAGCGTCGACGTGGCGGATGATCCCCATGCCGGGGTCGTTGGTGAGCACACGGGCCAGTTTCTGCGCGGCGAGGGGCGAGCCATCGGCCACGCTCACCTGTCCGGCGTGCAGCGAGCGGCCGATGCCCACGCCGCCGCCGTGGTGGAACGACACCCAACTGGCGCCCGACGCGGTGTTCACGAGAGCGTTGAGGATGGGCCAGTCGGCGATGGCGTCGGATCCGTCGTACATCCCCTCGGTCTCGCGGTAGGGCGAGGCCACGGACCCGCAGTCGAGGTGGTCGCGACCGATGACGATGGGCGCGGATACCTCGCCGTTGGCCACCATCTCGTTGAAACGCAGGCCCGCCTTGTCGCGTTCGCCGTAGCCGAGCCAGCAGATGCGCGCGGGGAGGCCCTGGAACGCGACGCGCTCCTCCGCCATCGTGATCCAGCGGCGCAGGTGCTCATTCTCGGGGAAGAGGTCGAGAACGGCGCGGTCGGTAGCGGCGATGTCCTTCGGATCGCCGCTCAGCGCCACCCACCGGAACGGGCCCTTGCCCTCGCAGAAGAGGGGACGGATGTAGGCCGGGATGAACCCGGGGAACTCGAAGGCGCGCGGGAAGCCGCCGAGGCGGGCCTCATCCCGGATGGAGTTGCCGTAGTCGAAGACCTCGGCGCCCTCGTCCATGAAGCCGACCATGGCCTCGACGTGCTTGGCCATCGAGACCCTCGCGCGGTCGGTGAACTCCTCAGGCTTCTTGGCGGCGTAGTCGGGCGCATCGCCAAGGTCGATCCCCTCGGGAAGGTAGGACAGCGGATCGTGGGCGCTGGTCTGGTCGGTGACGATGTCGATCTCGACGCCTCGACGCAGCAATTCGGGGTAGACGTGCGCGGCATTGCCGAGGACGCCGACCGAGAGCGCCCGACGTTCCTTCTTGGCCGCGGTGACCCGGGCGATGGCGTCGTCGAGGTCATGGGCGACCTCGTCGAGGTAGCGGTCCTTGACTCGCTTCTGCAAGCGAGTCGGGTCCACGTCGACGACGAGGCAGACCCCCTCGTTCATGGTCACGGCGAGAGGCTGCGCCCCGCCCATCCCGCCACAGCCGGCGGTCAGGGTGAGGGTCCCCGCGAGGGTGCCGCCGAAGCGCTTGACCGCGACCGCCGCGAAGGTCTCGTACGTGCCTTGGAGGATGCCCTGGGTGCCGATGTAGATCCACGATCCGGCCGTCATCTGGCCGTACATCGTGAGGCCGAGGGCCTCCAGACGCCGGAACTCCGGCCAGTTCGCCCAGTCGCCTACGAGGTTCGAGTTGGCGATGAGCACGCGCGGCGCCCACTCGTGGGTCTGCAGGACGCCCACCGGGCGCCCTGATTGCACGAGCATCGTCTCGTCGTCCTTGAGCGTGGTGAGCGTGCGGATCATGGCGTCGAACGACGCCCAGTCGCGCGCGGCGCGTCCGGTGCCGCCGTAGACGACGAGCTTGTCGGGATGCTCGGCAACCTCCGCATCGAGATTGTTCTGCAGCATCCGCAGCGCAGCCTCCTGCGGCCAGCCGCGCGCGGTCAGCGTGGTGCCGCGCGGAGCAGAGACGGGTCGAGCACCAGGCAGGGCTTCGGACATGTCAGTTCTCCAGTGTGTTGAGCGGGCCGGTGACGGTCTCGACCGCGCGTACGACGGACCCGTCGCGCACGAGGGCGGTGGTGGCAGCGATCTCGGGGGCGAGGTACCGGTCGGGTCCCGGCCCTGGCACGTCACGACGGAGAAGGGCGATGACCGCGGCGGTGGCATCGCCGGGCGCCAGTGGCGCGCGCATGTCGAGGGCGCGCGCCGCCGACAGGATCTCGATCGCGAGCACCTGGGCGAGGCCGTCCACGGCGAGGCGCAGCTTGCGGGCGGCCGACCAGCCCATCGAGACATGGTCCTCCTGCATGGCGCTGGAGGGGATCGAGTCGACGCTCGACGGGACGGCGAGGCGCTTGAGCTCGTGCACGATCCCGGCGGCGGTGTACTGCGCGATCATGTGGCCGCTGTCGACACCGACCTCGTGCGCGAGGAACGGCGGCAGGCCGTGGCTGCGGTGCCGGTCGAGCAGGCGGTCGGTACGCCGTTCGCTCATGCTCGCGACGTCGGCGACCGGGATGGCCAGGAAGTCCAGCGCGTAGGCGACCGGCGCACCGTGGAAGTTCCCGTTGCTCTCGACTCGGCCGTCGACGGTGACCACAGGATTGTCGATGGCCGCGGCCAGCTCGCGGCCCGCGACGAGGGCGCAGTAGTCGGCGGTGTCGCGCGCAGCCCCGTTGACCTGGGGGGCGCACCTCAGGGAGTAGGCGTCCTGCACCCGGGTGTCCTCCGGACCGGCATGGCTGGCCACGATCGGCGAATCGCGCAGGACCCTGCGCATGTTGGCGGCACTCAGTCGCTGGCCCGGATGGGGCCGCAGCTGCTGCAGGTCGTCGGCGAGCACCCTGTCGGTGCCCAGGAGTGCCTCGATGCTCATGGCGGCGGCCACATCCGCGGTGGTGATGAGGACCTCGAGGTCGGCCAGAGCCATGACGAGCATGCCGAGCATGCCGTCGGTGCCGTTGATGAGCGCGAGGCCTTCCTTCTCGGCCAGACGCACCGGCTCCAGGCCCGCGGAAGCAAGTGCCTGAGCAGCGGGCACCTTCTCGCCGACGCTCGTGCGCACTTCGCCTTCGCCCATGAGCGCGAGTGCGATGTGCGACAGGGGCGCAAGATCGCCGGAGCAGCCCAGCGACCCGTACTCGCAGATGATCGGGCTGATGCCGGCGTTGAGCATGGCGGCGTACGCCTGGGCGGTCGACGGACGCACTCCGGTGCGACCTGTTGCGAGCGTGTGCAGCCGCAGCAGCATGGTGGCGCGCACGACCTCGTCCTCGACCTCGGGGCCGCTGCCAGCGGCATGCGAGCGAATGAGGGACTCCTGCAGGTGGGCGCGCGAATCGGCAGGTATGTGCACGGTCGCGAGGGCACCGAACCCGGTGGAGATGCCGTACGCCGGCTCGGGGGACTCGGCGAGGTTCTCGATGACGGCACGGCTTCGTGCCATCTCGGCCATGGCCTCGTCGGTGAGGCGCACGGGCTCCTGGCGGCGGGCCTCCGCGACCACCTCGCCTGGGGTGAGGGGCTCGGGTCCCACGTCGATAGCCATGGGGACATCACACAGGGTGCGCGCACCCCCCGATATGCCCGGGTATCGATGAGTGTCTGGGATA
>CAIVWG010000151.1 GCA_903909555.1 uncultured bacterium
CCCACGCCGCCCGCCCCCGGGATGAAGCCGGTGAGCCAGTTGACCAGCTTGGGAAGCAGGACCACGAACACCGCGCCCATGATCGAGCCGGTGATCGTGGCCAGTCCGCCGATGAAGATCACGGCGAGGAAGTCGATGGACAGGAAGATGTTCCAGGTCTCCGGCGAGATCCGCCCGATGACGATGGAGAGCAGCGCCCCGGAGATGCCCGCGTAGAACGACGACACGGCGAAGGCCAGGGTCTTGGTCCTCAGCAGCGAGACCCCCATGACCTCTGCTGCGACATCGCGGTCGCGTACCGCCGCGAAGTTGCGTCCGAAGCGCGAGCGGGCGAAGTTGCGCGCCGCGAAGGCGAGCACGAGGAAGATCACCAGGCAGGCGAAGTAGAACGTCGTGAACCGGTCGATCCGGTACCCGAGGATGGTGTGGTTGGCGAAGAGGTCCACGCCGAGGAACACCGGGTCGGCGGGAGCCCGGCCGACGCCGGCGCCGCCGGTGATCGCCTTCGCCTCCTTGAAGAAGTGCTCGCCGATGAACACCAGGCCCAGGGTGAGGATCGCCAGGTAGAGCCCGCGCACGCGCGCGGCCAGGGGCGCGAGGACGAGGGCGACGAGCGCCGGGACCAGCCCGGCCAGCGGCAGCCAGATCGCCATGTCCCAGCCGAGACCGATGACGTTGCCCTTCGACTCCCCGCCGAGGACCGCCGCCGTGTACGCACCAACGCCCATGAAGAAGGCCTGCCCGAGGGAGACCTGGCCGGCGTAGCCGGTGAGCAGGTTGAGCCCGATCCCCCCGATCGCGTAGATGAGCACCGTGGTGAGCAGCGCCACGTTGTCGCGCGCGAGCGCGAAGGGAATGAGCCCGAGCACGATGATCCCGGCGATCGCCCAGTTGCGCTTGACGCGGGTGTTGAAGATCGCCATCTCGCGGGAGTAGCTCGTGAAGAGCTGGGGGCGCCCCCGGGTGGTGCGCAGGGATTCCTTCGTCGCCGTGGTCATACCCGCACGACCTCCTTGGTGCCGAACAGGCCGTAGGGACGGACCATGAGGACGATGATCATGATGATGTAGGGCACGATGACGTCGAAGTTCGCCCCGAGCCAGGGCGCGTAGATCGGCTGGTAGGTGCGCGTGAGCGACTCGGCGACGCCGATGATGAGCCCCGCCACCACCGACCCCTTGATCGAGTCGAGGCCGCCGAGGATGATCACGGGCAGCGCCTTGAGGGCCACGAGAGCGATCGTCGTCTCCACCCCCGAGCTCCCCGCGGTGAGGAGGGCGCCGGCCAGCGCCGCCATCGCCGCCGCGATCCCCCAGGACAGCCCGAACATCCTGCCCACGTTGATCCCCTGGGCGAGGCTGGTCTCCTGGTCGAACGCCGTCGCCCGCATGGCGAGGCCGGTCCGCGACCTGGCGAGGAAGAGGCCGACGATCCCGATGGCCACCAGGGCGATGACGAGTCGGGCGATGTCGATGGCGAAGAGCCGGGCCCCCAGCACGTCGATGGTGTTGAGCCCGAAGGGGTCGTTGACCGTGAGCAGCTCGGACCCGATGAGGCGTCCGGCGACGATGAGCAGCACGATGAAGAGCCCGACGGTCACCGTCGCCGCGGAGAAGGCTGGCCGCCCGACCATGGGCCGCAGGGCGACGCGCTCGAGGATCATGCCGATGATCGCCATGACGAGCATGCCCAGCAGGACCGAGAGCCAGAACGGCAGGCCGAGTGCATTGCCGAACGAGCCCGTGAAGAAGGCACCGAGGATCATGAGCGCCGGCGTCGCGAAGTTGATGACGCCGGTCGCGCGGTACACGATGACGAAGGAGACGCCGAGCACGGCGTAGAGCCCGCCGAGGCCCAAGCCCCGCACGAGCGACTCGATGAGGTCCTGCATGGATCAAGCCTCCGCGGTCGCGACGACGATGACGTCGCTCTGGTCGCCGCCCGGGAGCCGGTCGGCCCCCGAGTACATGTCGTCGATGAGGGGCGCGTACGTCGCCATCAGCGCGGAGCGCTTCACCTTCTGGGTCGCGGTGAGCTCGCCGTCCTCGTGATCGAGCGCCTTGTGAGCATCCGGAACTTCCGGATGTTCTCCACGCGCGCCGTCCCCTCGTTCACGCGCAGGATGACGCTCTGGACGAGTCGCAGCACCTCCTCCCGCTCCGAGAGGTCGCGGTAGGTGGTGTAGGGGATCCGCTTGGCGCGGGCCCACTGCCCGACCGTGTCCTCTTCGATCCCGATGAGGGCCACGAGATAGGGCTTCTCGTCGCCGATGACGATCGCCTCGCGGATGAAGGGGGAGGCCTTGAGGGCGTTCTCCAGCTCCGACGGCGAGATGTTCTTGCCACCCGCCGTGATGATGATGTCCTTGATGCGGTCGACGATCTTCAGGTGCGTGCCGTCCACCCACTCCCCGACGTCCCCGGTGTGCAGCCAGCCGTCGGCATCGACCGCCTCGGCGGTGGCCTCCGGGCGGTCCCAGTAGCCGGCGAAGGTGCCCGGATGCCGGGTGAGGATCTCCCCCGTCCCCTCGGCCAGCATGAGCTCGACTCCCGGCTGCGGCTCCCCCACGGTGCCGAGCTTGATCCGGCCGGCCCGATTGGCCGTGGCCACGGCACTGTTCTCCGTCATGCCGTAGAGCTCGTTGATGACCACGCCCATGGTGAGGAAGAAGTACAGGACGTCCGGGGAGATCGGCCCGGCGGCGGAAGCGGCGGCGCGCACCTTGCGCAGGCCCAGCCGGTCCCGCAGGGATCGGTAGAGGAAGACGTAGCCGACGGAGTAGCGCAGGCGGCTCCACCAGGTATGGCGCCCCCCGTGGGCGAGCATCGTCGAGGCGATGCCGTCCCCGACCCGCATCCACAGCGCGTAGTTGAGCCGCTTGAGACGCGAGGCGGCCCCCATGCGGACCTCGACCGCGGCCTTGAGCTTCTCCCAGATGCGCGGCACCGCGAAGAACAGCGTGGGCTGAACCTCGCGAAGGTTCACCGTGACAGTGTCGATCGACTCCGCGAAGTGGACGATCGCCCCGGACACCGCATTGGTCCACGTGGTGACAGCGCGCTCGGCCACGTGGCACAGCGGGAGGTACGACAGGATGACGTCGCCGGGATTGGGCGGCGGGTCGTAGAGCCCTCCGCCGTCGACGATGACCGCGCTGGCGAACTCGACGTTGGCGTTGCTCAGCATCGCGCCCTTGGGCGGCCCGGTGGTGCCGGAGGTGTAGACCAGCGTCACGATGTCCCCGGGCTCCGCCCGAGCCGCGCACTCCTCCAGTGCCCGCGGATGCGCCTCCCGATGGGCCCTTCCCCGCTCCAGGAAGTCGTCCCAGCCCATGAGCTTGGGATGGTCGATCGTCGCCACGCCGCGCCCGTCGAGGTAGACGATCCACTCCAGTGCCGGGCACTCGGCCTCGACGAGGAGCGCCTTGTCGACCTGCTCCTGATCCTCAGCGATGAGGATCCGCGCCCCGCAGTCGGCGAGGAGGTAGGCCACTTCCGGGGCCGGGTTCGTGGGGTACAGGCCCACTGTGATGCCGCGCACGGCGTTCGTGCCGAGATCGGCGTACAGCCACTCGGGCCGGTTCTCGGAGTGGATGGCGACCCGGTCGCCCGGGTCGATGCCGAGGGCGAGGAGGGCGTGTCCCACGAGGCTCACGCTGTCCGCGTACGTCGCCCAGGTGATGTCGCGCCAGATGCCCAGGCGCTTGGCCCGCATGGCCACGGCGTCGGGCGATTGCGCAGCCCGGCGCTGGACCGCGCCCACCAGCGTCCAGGTCCCGGTCACGGGCTCGGCGACCGCGGTCATCAGGCCTCCCTCGCAGGCTCGGTGATCTCCTCGCCGAGATAGGCGCGGATGACGTTGGGATCGGCCTGGACCTCGGCCGGGGTGCCCAGCGAGATGCGCTCGCCGAAGTCCAGCACGAGGACCCGGTCGGCCAGGTCCATGACGAGGCCCATGTCGTGCTCGACCAGGACCATGGTGATGCCCATCTCGGCCCGGACGTCGAGAATGAAGCGCGCCATGTCCTCGGTCTCCTCGACGTTCATGCCGGCCACGGGCTCGTCGAGGAGCAGGACCTGGGGCTCCATGGCCAGGGCGCGACCCAGCTCGACACGCTTCTTGACCCCGTAGGGAAGCATGCCGACGGGGAAGGCGCGGTATCCCTCGATGTCGAGGAAGTCGATGATCCCCTCGACCACCTCGCGATTGGCGACCTCGGAACGCCGCGCCTTCCGGCTGAAGAGGAATGCGGCGGCCACTGAGTAGTCCATGTGCAGAGCACGCCCGAGCATGAGGTTGTCGAGCACCGTGAGGTTGTCGAAGAGCTCGATGTTCTGGAACATCCGCGCCACCCCGAGGCGCGCGATCTGCTCGGGCCGCTGGCCGAGGATCTCCGTGCCGTCCAGGCGGATGCTCCCGCTCTGCGGGTGGTACACCCCGGATATGCAGTTGAAGATCGACGTCTTGCCCGCGCCATTGGGCCCGATGATGGCGAAGAGCTCACGGGGCTGCACCTCGAAGCTCACGTCCCTGATGGCCTGGGTGCCCCCGAAGGCCAGCGAGAGGCCCTCCACGGCCAGAGCCGGCTGATCGCTCAACTCAGCCACCTCTTCCGTCGTCGGTACTGCTTGACGTCGCGCAGGGACCCCTTCTCCTCGCCGCGCAGGCCGAGGTAGAACTCCCGGATGTCGTCATCCTGGCGCAGTTGATCGGCGGGCTTGTCCATGACGATGCGCCCGGTCTCCAGGACGTAGCCGTGCGTGGCCACCGAGAGGGCCATCGTGGCGTTCTGCTCGACGAGGAGCACCGTCATCCCGCTCTCGTTGATCTGCTGGATGAGGTCGCGCAGCTGCTGCACGATCTTGGGCGCCACCCCCAGGGAGGGCTCGTCCAGGAGGAGGTAGCGGGGCCGGGCCATGAGCGCGCGGCCGATGGCGAGCATCTGCTGCTCGCCGCCGGAGAGGTAGCCCGCGGTCTGCTTGCGCCGATCCGCGAGCACGGGGAACATCGCGTACGCGCGCTCGAGGCCCTCCGCGATGTCCGCCCGCGACGCGGTGTGTCCACCGGCCTTGAGGTTCTCCTCGACGGTGAACTCCCGGAAGATGCGCCGGCCCTCCATCACCTGGCCGATCCCGGCGGACACGATGGCCGGGGCGGACAGGGCGGCGATGTCGCGCCCATCCAGGGTGACCCGGCCCTTGGTGATCCGCCCGCGATGCACGTCGAGCAGCCCGGTGATCGCCCGCAGGACGGTCGTCTTGCCCGCGCCGTTGGGGCCCAGGAGGGCCACCACCGATCCCTCGGGCACGTTGAGGCTGACCCCCTTGAGGACCAGGATCACGTCCTCGTAGACCACCTCGAGGTTCTCCACGGCCAGCACCGGCCCAACCCCCTCCTTGGTGCCCCCTCCTGCGTTGGCCTCCATCCTGCCAGGGTTCGCGGCATCCGCGTCCCCGCGTTCGGTAGCGCGGAGGCCGAGGCTTTGACAGAGTGTCCACCTGGGCGTCCGTGGGGGGCTCCCGCCATGAGGAGGTTCGACATGCGGTCACGGAGCACGGTGCAGGCGGTCGCGGTCGCGGCGGTCGCCGCGCTGGTACTCGCGGCCTGCGGCGGGGGGTCCACCGACACGAGTACCCCGACCGATGCGGCGACCACGGAGGGGCCCAACCCCCGGGAGGGCATCGCCTTCGACGTGGGCGTCACGGAGGAGCCGTGCCCCGAGGCGATCAATCCCGACAACGGCTGCATCTACCTCGGCGTCCTGTCCGACCTCACCGAAGGGCCCTTCGCCCCGCTTGCCACCCAGGTGGTCACGGGTCAGCAGGACTTCTGGAAGTACGTGAACGAGCGCGGCGGCATCTCCGGCTTCGACGTCAACATGGCGGCCAACACCCGCGACAACAAGTACGACCCCGCCGTGCACAGCCAGGAGTACCGCGCGATCGAGCCCAACATCCTTGCGCTCGCGCAGACGCTGGGCACGCCGCAGACCCAGGCGATCCTGCCCGACATGGAGGCCGACAACGTCATCGGCGTTCCGGCGTCCTGGTGGTCGGGCTGGCAGTTCCCCGAGACCGACGGCGGTGTCATCCTGGAGTCGGGCTCGTCGTACTGCGTGGCCGCCATGGGCGGCCTCGACTGGTGGGTGGAGAACAAGGACCCCATCACCAAGCTCGTCGCAGTCGGCTACCCCGGTGACTACGGCGGCGACTACGCCGCGGGCGCCGAGAAGTGGGCCGCGGCCAACGGCGTGGAGTTCGCGGGCATCGTCGAGACGGCGCCCAATGCCACTGCAGGCAACCAGGACGCAGCAGTGTCGGCCGTGGTCGAGTCGGGCGCGGATGTCGTCGCGATCGCCGTCGGCCCGGCCGAGGCCGCGGAGATCATCGGCAAGGCCGTGGCCTCCGGGTTCAAGGGGAAGTTCCTCGGCGCAGCGCCGACGTGGAATCCGCTGCTCCTGCAGACGGCGGCCGCTCCGGCGCTCGTGGCCAACTACACCAACGTCGGCACGACCGGCTCCTTCGGAACACCGTCGGCCGCGATGGACGCGATGAAGGCCCAGCTCGGGGAGGGCATCCTCCCGTCGAATGACGGCTACACCTACGGCTGGGTGTGGCAGTACCCGCTCAAGGCCGCCCTGGAGAAGGCCGCCGCCAACGGCGACCTGACCCGCGCCGGCCTCGTCGCCGCTGTCGCGGACGGCGTGGAGGTCGACTACGAGGGCGCACTCCCCAACTCGCTCGTGGGCGGTCCCCCCGCGGACGTGGACCGCTCGGTGTCGATCAACATCCCCTCCGAGGAGGCGGCGCTCGGCATCGAGACGCTCCTCACCGGGTACCTCGGCCCGCATGAATTTCGCACCCCTCGGACCAGACAACACCGCCGTCGTGGGCCCCATCAGCCAGCGGCAGGTGGTGATCCTTCGGGGCCGTCGGCTTTCGGCACTCGATCCGTACACG
>CAIVWG010000152.1 GCA_903909555.1 uncultured bacterium
CCCGAGACCTCGTTGATCCCGGTGAGGGTGAGCACCACCTGACCGAGGAGCAGGACCTGTTCCGCGGGCGGCAGTTGGGAGAAGGCGGGGCTGACGGCGACCGTGGTCACTCCCACTCGCGGGGGATCATTGGGGACGGCCGTCACGAGGGGCTGGCCGGTGAAGGGGTCCACCACGAGAGTGCGCAACCGCGGATCATCAGCAGGCGGGCCTATCGCGAGGGCGGTGATCAGGCTCTGGGCATCCCGCGTCGCCACGGCACCCACCACCGGGGTCACGGTGCTCTGCTCCACGAACCACAGTCGGGCTGACGACAGCGGCGGGAGGGGGCCCTCGCTGGGAGAGGGCGGGGGGGTCGGCACGAACGTCGGCAGGGCCCCCGGCGGCAGGGGCCGCGGCGCCGCGTCCAGCGGCACGCCGCACCCGGTGATGGCGAAGGCCAGCACGCCGCACGCGCAGGCACGCGCCCAGCGCGGGGTCACAGGTCGTCGGCGAGGCTCAGCACGAACCTCGCCCCTCCGGCCGGTGACCGCTCGACGGCGATCCCGGCGCCCATGGCCAGCGCCTGCTCGCGCACGAGCGCCAGGCCCAGCCCGGCTCCGTCGGACTCACCGCCTCGCGTCCCCCGAGCGAACGGCTCGAAGAGCCGGGCCACGTCGTCCGGATCGACACCGGGCCCCGCATCGTCGACGCAGACGCGGGTGGTGCCCGCATCCTCGACGATGAGCACGCTGGTGAGGCCTCCTCCGTGGCGCTGGGCGTTGTCCACGAGGTTGGCCACGATGCGCTCGAATCGCCGCGGGTCCACGCGCACGAGGGGCTCGTCGCCGATCACCAGCGCCTCGTCGATCCCCCGCTCGCGCAGGACCTCCCGGCACGTGCGCGCGATGTCCGATGTCTCCACCTGGAGGTCGGCATCGCCGGTCATGCGGCCGATCTCGAGCAGGTCGAGGACCATCTGCGACAGCCGGCGCACCTGTCGGGCCAGAACGTCCACCAACTCCGAGTCGCGGGGCGTGAAGTTGCCCTTGCGCCTCTCGAGCAACTCGGCGGTCCCGAGCACGGAGGTGAGGGGGGAGCGGAGTTCGTGGCTGACGTTGGCCGAGAACCTCCTCTCGCGCGCGATCCTCGACTGCACGGCCTCGGCCATCTCGTTGAAGGACTCGGCGATGGGGTCCAGATCGGGATCTCCGGTGGCCGGCACGCGGGCGGTGAGATCCCCCTTGGCGATGCGCCCGGCGCTGGTCGACAGGTCGCGCAGCGGACGCAGCAGGCGACCGCCCGCATAGCGGCCGATGAGGGTTCCCGCGAGGAAGGCGAGAAGAGCAAGCCCGGCGAGGACCCACCCGCTCACGACGAAGGTGTCGTTGAGATCCCTCAGCGACGACACCTCGACGTAGGCACCGCCCTCGGGAAGCCGGACGGAGACGACGAAGTAGGGGTCGCTTCCCAGCGAGAGGCTCTGGATCGCCCCGCCGGACTCGACCGTGACGCGCGAGATGTCCTCGGGCAAGGACTCGGGCGACACCGTGATCCCCGTGGTGTACCACTCCCCGTCGACGAAGAGCAGCGACTGCGACGTCCCGACGGAGGGGACCTCCTGGAGCACCTGGGCCGGGTCGAGGCCGCTCGCCAGGCCTGCGGAGGCGGCACGCGCGTCGACGAGCGCCCGGGTGAGCGTGGCGTTCTCGCGCTGGCTAACGAAGTAGGTGCGGGCCAGGAAGTACGTCGCGCCCGACACCGTGATGGCGACCAGGAGGGAGAGCACGCCGAAGGTCAGCGCCACGCGCGACCTCAGGCCCAGCCGCACGTCAGTCCTTGAGCCGGTATCCGAAGCCGCGCACGGTGACCAGGTGCGCGGGATTCGCGGGGTCGTCCTCGATCTTGGACCGCAGCCGGTAGATGAGGTTGTCCACGACGCGGCCATCACCGGCATTGCCGTAGCCCCACACCCTGCGCAGAAGCTCATCACGGCTGAGGACGCGCCCTCGTGCCAGCAGCAGCTCCTGCAGCACGCGGAACTCGATGCGCGACAGCATGATCGGCTCTCCGCGCAGGAGCACCTCCGCGGTGTCGGGGTGGAGTTCCAGCTGTCCGCAGGTCAGGGGCGCCGGCTCCACCTCGGTCGACGACGTCCGGCGCAGCTGGGCGCGGATGCGGGCCGAGAGTTCCTTGGTGACGAAGGGCTTGGTGACATAGTCGTCGGCGCCGGCTTCGAGCCCGGCCACGACATCGTGGCTGTCGGTCTGTGCCGTCACGACGATGATGGGGACCTGGCTCTGGGCCCGCAGGCTGCGGATGACATCGAAGCCGTGGATCCCCGGGAGCCTGAGGTCGACGAGGACCACGTCCGGCTGCTCGTCCTGGACCTTGACGAGACCCTCCTCACCGGTGGTGGCCTCAAGGACGCGGTGACCCTCCTCCTCGAGGAAGGCCCTGAGGACGAGGCGGATCGCCTCGTCGTCCTCGATGACCATGACAGTGCGGGTCATGCCCCCATTCAACTCCCCCCGGGATCCACGCGGAATCCGAGGCGTGCTGCATCCTCGGCCACATCCACGTCCTCCGCCGCGCCCCAGCGATCGATGACGGCAACGACGGTCTGGTCGCGCAGGTCGTCGAGTGCCTGGCGAATGGCCATCCCCGCGCCATCGCCGTACGACGCCGCCACCTCGCGCAGCGGGGCCACGGCGTACACCGCGGTCATCGGCTGTTCGCGCCCGTGCTCGTCGACGACGGTCGCGGCCGCGGCATCGTCCATCACCTGCCGCAGGGCCAGGACGGCCTCGGCTCCCCGCGGCGCATCCCCGGCCAGCACCGCGACGTGGGTGACGTCGGCGGGCAGGCACGCCAGGCCGGCCACGAGCGCCGCGCAGGGACCCGAGCCGGCAGGCTCCTCGCGCGCCCACAGGACCGGGACGGGGAGGTCGACGCGGGGACCCACGACAACGACCGGGTCGGCCACCTCCGCCGCTGCCCGCACGGTGACCTCGAGAAGCGTCCGGCCCGCGTGGTCGCGCGTGGCGAGCTTGTCGGAGCCGAAGCGCGTGGCTGCGCCTCCGGCAATGACGATGGCGCCTAGGTCGCCCACTCCGGCTTCCGCTTCTCGAGGAAGGCGGTCATGCCCTCGCGCGCCTCGTCCGAGGTGAAGAGCGACGCGGACATCTCCGCACACCACGCGAAGGCATCGTCGCGTGACATGACCGGCACCCGACGCAGCAGCGCCTTGGTGTTCGCCAGCGCCTCGGGTCCCCCGCTCAGCAGCGCCTCGACGTACGCGGCCGTCTCCGCATCGAGGCCCTCCGGTTCGGCCACCGAGGTGATGAGGCCGGCCTGCAGGACTCGATCAGCGCCCACCCGCTGCCCGGTGAGCATGAGTTCCTGAGCGGCCCGCCGCTCCATGACCTGAAGGCAGACGACCGCGATGATGGCCGGGGCCACGCCCACCCGCACCTCGGTGAACGCGAACTTCGCGTCCGCGGAGGCGACCGCGAGATCGCATGCGGCGACGAGGCCATTGCCCCCGCCGGCGACGTGCCCCTGGATGCGTCCCACGATGGGCTTGGGATGGTCGAGCATGGCCCCGAGGACGGCGACGAGCGCGCTCGTGCCACCTGTCGCGAAGCCGCCCTGAGCGGCGTTGAGGGCGCCGGAGAGGTCGGCGCCGGAGCAGAACGTCGATCCGCTTCCAGTGAGCACGACGACCCGGACCGCCGGATCCTGTGCGGTGGCGTCGAGGTGCTCCAGGAGCAGTGCCATGCCCTCGGCGTCGAGGCGGTTCTTGGCGTCGGCGCGATTAAGCGTGATCGTCGCCACGGCCTCGTCCATCGAGAGCAGGACGGCCGGCTCGCTCACTTCTTGCCCATCCCCTCGAGCATGGTGATGACGCGCAGCATCACTTCGTCCGCTCCGCCGCCGATGGAGACGAGCCGCGCGTCGCGGAAGTAGCGAGCCACCCACATTTCCTCGGCGTACCCCATGCCCCCGTGGAACTGAACGCAGGTGTCGGCGACCTCTCGCACGAGGCGTCCCACCTTGAGCTTGGCGACGGTCGCCTCCCGGGTGACGTCATGCCCGGCGATGAAGCGGTCGGCGGCGTACTGGAGGAATCCATCCAGGGTGTCCACGTCGGCGTAGAGCTCGGCCAGCCGGTACTGCAGGTGCTGGTTGGCGAGGAGGGGCTTGCCGAAGGCGACCCGCTGCTGGAGGTACTCCTTGGTGCGGTCGAGCGCCTTGCGGGCGCCGGCGACCGCGATGTAGGCCCCGACCAGCCGCTCGTCCTGGAACTGCGCCATCTGCTGCTGGAAGCCGCGGTCGGGCTCGCCGATCGTGTTGGTCACCGGCACGCGCACGTTGTCGAGCACGATCTCCGCCGTGTCGCTCGAGCGGTTGCCCATCTTCTCGATCTTGCGTCCGACGCTGAAGCCCGGCGTGCTCGTGGGCACGACGATGAGGCTCATGCCGTGGTAGTCGCCGGGCTGGGCATCAGGGTCGGTGCGCGCGAGCAGGCAGAGCCAGTCCGCCTGGGTGCCGTTCGTGATCCACATCTTGCGCCCGTTGATGACCCAGTCGTCCCCGTCGCGGACCGCGCGCGTGCGGATCCCTGCGACATCCGATCCGGCATCGGGCTCGCTCACCGCGATCGAGCACACCATCTCGCCGCGCAGCGTCGGCTCGAGGTAGGTGCTCTTGAGCTCATGCGAGCCGTAGCGCGCCAGTGCCGGCGTGGCCATCGAGGTCTCCACGGCGATCGCCATGGCGACGCCCGCGCAGTTGACGCGGCCGAGTTCCTGGGCAAGCACGTAGGTGAAGGAGTGGTCCGCTCCGCCGCCCCCGTAGGCGGGGTCGTACTCCAATCCGAGGGCACCGATCTCTCCGAGCTTGGGGAAGAGCTCGTGCGCGGGGAAGATCCCGGCGTCCTCCCAGGCGTCCACGTGGGGGTTGATCTCCTCGTCGACGAGACGGCGCAGGGACTTGCGGAACTGCTCGTGCTCCTCGGTGAACTCCATCTAGTTCCTCCTTGTCGGTGCCGTCGTCTCGAGACCGAGGGATCCGGCCCACAGCCGCGTCAGGGTGTCCACGGCGACGTCCTCGTCATGGCTCTCGCCCCTGCCGAACCAGTGCCTGGCGAATCCCTCGACCATGGCGCACAGGGCGGCCGCGGCTGCGTGCGCGTCGAGGTCGTCGCGCGCCAGGCCGTCCGACTGCAGGTGGCGAAGCGTCGCCGCGACGCGCTCGACGTGGGTGCGCCGGAGATCCGCGAGCACCGCGCGGAAGGAGTCGTCCGACGTCGCCGCCTGCTCCACGACCTCGAGGAGCCGCGCGTTGGCCCGGTAGGCGTCGAGATAGCGCCGATTGGCGAGATCGACGCGCGCCACCGGATCCGTCTCGTCCGGGGTTCCCAGGGAGGCGTACAGGTCGCCGACGAGGGATTCGATGACCGCCATGAGCACCGCATCCTTCGTGGAGAACCACGTGTAGACCGTGCCGTGGCTCACGCCCGCCGCTTCGGCGATGTCGCCCATGCGCGTGGCGTCGTACCCTCGCACCTCGAAGACGCCGCGCGCCGCAGAGATGAGCGCATCGCGCGTGCGGCGACCGCGATCGGTCAGCGGTACGGCACTCACGACAGGTCCGTCCCCGACGCGGGCAGCAGGTGCGCGGGGATCGGCACCACGCGGGCTCGCAGGTGCTCCCCGAGCCCCTTGGCCTGCGGGTCGCTGCGGGCGTTCTCCGAGACTCCGCGGCCGAGCAGGCCGTGGATCACCACGTTGATCGCGCGCAGATTCGGCAGCGGGTGGACGTCGATGGCGAGGTACGCAGCCTCGGGCAGGAGCGTGCGCACTCGGTCCTCGTCGAGGAAGCCGACCAGCCAGGCATACGCCTCGTCGGGATGGGGCACCCCGCGCGGAATCCACACCCCGACGTTCGCGTCGCCGCCCTTGTCCCCGCTGCGCGCGCCGACCAGCGTCCCGAGCGGAAGGTCCACGGTGTCGCCGGGACGCACCTCCGCGAGCCGCAAGTCGGGGTTGGGCACCAGCGTGGCAGTGTCCCCGCGCAGGTGAGGGCGCAGCGGCACCTCCACTCCGTCGACGGCAAGGCGCACCTGCACGTGCTCGCGCTCGACGGTCGTCGGCCAGTAGACGCCGTACGGCGAGCCCTCTCCCGGGGGGGCCGTGGGGAACATGCCGGGGTACGACGACAGGGCCGATTCCACGACCGCGGCGGTGAAGGGCTTGCCGACCGCCTTCGGGTCGGGATCCCGCACCGTGAGGCGCAGGAACGACTGCGCCTCTCCGCACTCCCGCGGGTCCGTCACGCCCGAGGGCACCCACTCGACAGCGAGCTCGCTCACCGCCAGCGAGGACCGCTGCGCGAGGACCCCGGGGGAGACTCCGGCCTCGAGCGCGGAATCAAGGTCGACGCCGGCGATGGTGCGCAGGGCGAGGTCGGCCTTCGCGCGCGCGTCGAGTCCTGTCATCACGAGCGTCATGGAGTTGCGGAATCCGCCCAGGTAGTTGGCGGCCACCTTGAGGCGCTCGGGAGCGCTCTCGCCGCGAACGCCGTCGATGAGGACCCGGTCCGTCCCCTCCTGGGTGAGCCTGATCGTGTCGAAGCGGGCGGTCGCATCGGGGTTGGCGTACGCGCGTCCGCCGATCTCGTAGAGCAGCTGCGCGGTTACGGTCCCCACGGTGACGGCTCCGCCGGTGCCGGGGTGCTTGGTGATGACGCTGGAGCCGTCCTCGCCGATCTCCGCGATGGGGAATCCGGGGTGCTCCATGCCCGGCAGCGATCCGAAGAAGGAGTAGTTGCCCCCGGTGGCCTGGGCCCCGCACTCGATGGCGTGGCCCGCCACGATCGCGCCGGCGAAGCGGTCCAGGGCGGCGGGATCGCCCGCGGCGGCGTCCGCATACGACCAGCCGTGCCACCAGGCGGCCGGCCCCACGACGAGCGCCGCGTCGGTGACACGGCCGGTGATGACGACATCCGCGCCCTCCGACAGCGCCGCGCTGATCGGCTCTCCCCCCAGATAGGCGTTGGCAGTGAGGAACGAGATGCCTTCCGGGAGTTCGCGGGTGTCGAGGTTGCGCCACTCCTCGGGAAGCTCGGCCAACCGCGGCATGAGGTCGTCGCCCGTGACCACCGCGATGCTCACAGGGCCTACGCCCAGGGCGTCCACCGTCTGTGACAGCGCGTCGGCACATCCCTGCGGATCCAGCCCACCGGCATTGCTCACGATCCGGATGCCCCGATCCCGGCATGTCCCCAGAACCTGCTCCATCTGCGTGAGGAACGTCCGGGCGTAGCCGGCGCCGGGGCCGTGCTTGAGTCGCTGACGGGCGAGGATGAGCATGGTGAGTTCGGCGAGCCAGTCGCCGGTGAGCACGTCGATGGGGCCGCCCTCCACCATCTCCCGCGCGGCCGAGAGCCGATCCCCGAAGAATCCGCTGCAGTTCGCGACGATCACCGGGGCACTCACGCCGACTCCTCGGCGGGGGCGAGGACGGCGACGACGGCGTGCGCATCGACCGATTGCCCCGGGCTCACGAGGAGTTCGGCCACCACCCCGTCGATGTCCGCGGTGATGCGGTGCTCCATCTTCATGGCCTCGAGCACGACGAGCGTCTGGCCTGCGCTCACGCGGTCTCCGACAGACACCTCGACGAGGGTGACCGTCCCCGGGACGGGGGTCGACGGGCCCTGGGCGCCGGCATCGGCGGAGGCATCGGGAAAGGGGGATCGGCGACGCCACTGCGTGGACCACAGGCCGTCGTCGACGCACACCAGGTCGTCGTACGACGCGACCGCGCAGGTGGCGCGGAGGCCACCGAGGACGACGACCACGGCGTCGCCCTCGAAGCGGCACTCGACCGCGCCCAGGTCGCGAGCAGGGTCGACGAAGGGATCGGCCGTGCCGTCGAGGATCCCGATGGTGAGTCCGTCACGTCCGCGCAGGGTGGCGACCGTGACGTCCTCGTCCGAGGCGAGGTCGCGCAGGAGGGTGAGATCGGGCACCGCGGGGACGTTGCGCCAGCCGGCAGGGACGCCGTCGATGTCCACCCGCCCATGTGCGGCAACGCTCGCCAGATGGCGATCGCGTACGTCGCTCGGGATCCGGGGGTCGAGGACGCCCGGGTCGTCCTCGAGGAACGCCGTGGTGGTGTCACCGGAGAGGAACCGCCTTGACTCGAGGATGGCCACGAGCGAGTCCCGGTTGGTCACCAGTCCGTGGATCCGGGCCCGGCGCAGGCCCCCGGCGAGGAGCGCCGCGGCACCGTCTCGGTCGGGGGCGTGGGAGATCACCTTGGCGAGCATCGGGTCGTAGTGCGCCGTGACGACGGATCCCGCCTCGACGCCCGAGTCCACCCGCAGGGAGGTCCCGGTGGCCACGGTGAACTCACGCAGCACGCCGGTGTTGGGGAGGTAGCCGCGCGCAGGATCCTCGGCGTAGAGGCGGACCTCGATCGCGTGCCCGCTGCGGGTGATCTCGTCCTGCTGCAGGGGCAGCCGCTCCCCCCGCGCGACCGCGATCTGCCACTCCACCAGGTCGAGGCCGGTGACCATCTCGGTGACCGGGTGCTCCACCTGCAGCCGGGTGTTCATCTCGAGGAAGAAGAACTCCTGCTCGTCGCCGGACCCGGCGACCATGAACTCGACCGTGCCGGCGCCGAGGTAGCCGATCGAGCCCGCCAGCGACACCGCCGCGGCGTACATCCGCTCGGCCACCCCCGACTCGAGTCCGGGCGACGGAGACTCCTCGACGACCTTCTGGTGGCGCCGCTGGATCGAGCACTCGCGCTCACCGAGGTGCACGACGGTGCCGTGCTCGTCCCCGAAGACCTGGACCTCGACGTGCCGTGCGCGAGAGAGGTAGCGCTCGAGGAACACCGTGGGATCGCCGAACGCCGACTGCGCCTCGCGACGCGCGGATGCCAGCGCCTCGGCCAGACCCTCGGGAGACGACACCACGCGCATGCCCTTGCCCCCGCCTCCCGCGGACGCCTTGACGAGCAGCGGGAAGCCCACGTCGCTGGCGAGGCGCGCAGCCTCGGCGTCGTCGATTCCCTCGGGCAGTTCCGCGCCCGGCACCAGCGGGACGCCCGCATCGGCGGCGAGTCGCTTGGCCTCGACCTTGAGCGCCATCGCCCGGATGGAGTCGGGCGTCGGGCCGATCCACGTGAGGCCCGCATCGCGCACGGCCTGGGCGAAGTCGGGATTCTCCGACAGGAAGCCGTAGCCCGGATGCACGGCATCGGCACCCGAACGCAGCGCGGCCTCGAGGATCTGCTGGACGTCGAGGTAGGTCTCGGCACTCGTGGTGCCGCGCAGGGCCACGGCGATATCGGCCTCGCGCACGAAGGGCGCATCGGCGTCCGGCTCGGAGTACACCGCGACGGTCTGGATGCCCATGTCGCGGGCCGTGCGGAAGACCCGGCGAGCGATCTCGCCTCGATTGGCCACCAGGATCCGTCGCATGCCGATCACATCCGGAAGACGCCGTACGACGCGGCGCCGGAGACGGGGGCCGAGTGCACGGCCGACAGGGCGAGGGTGAGGACCGTGCGGGTGTCGCGCGGGTCGATGATGCCGTCGTCCCAGAGCCGTCCGGTCGCGAAGAGGGCGGTGGACTGGCTCTCGACCTGCTCCTCGAAGGCATCGCGGATCGGGGAGAACGCCGCCTCGTCGAACTCGATGCCCATGCTCTGCGCCTTCTGGCGGGCCACGATGGTGAGCACGCCGGCGAGCTGCTTCGGCCCCATGACCGCGATGCGATGGTTGGGCCAGGAGAAGACGAAGCGCGGGTCGTAGGCGCGGCCGGACATGCCGTAATTGCCGGCGCCGTATGAGGCGCCCATCATCAGCGTGAGATGCGGGACCGTCGAGTTGGAGACCGCGTTGATGAGCTTCGCGCCGTCCTTGATGATCCCGCCCTGCTCGTACCGAGTGCCCACCATGAAGCCGGTGATGTTCTGTGCGAAGACGATGGGGACGTCCATCCGATTGCACAACTGGATGAACTGCGCGCCCTTCTGGCTCTCCTCGCTGAACAGGATCCCGTTGTTGGCGAGCACGCCCACGGGATAGCCGCCGATGTGCCCCCACCCGGTGACGAGCGTGGAGCCGTACAGGGGCTTGAACTCCTCGAATTCGCTGCCATCGAGTACGCGGGCGAGGACCTCGCGCGCCTCGAAGGGCTGGCGGATGTCGGCGCTGGCGATGTCGAGCAGGTCCTCGGGGTCGTATCGGGGTGCGACGGGGGCCCGATCCGGCCCCGGACCCTGCTTGCGCCAGCGCAGATGACTGACGATCTCGCGACCGATCCGCAGGGCATCGCGCTCGTCGCGGGCGAGGTAGTCGGCGAGGCCGGAGGTGCGCGCGTGCATCTCCGCGCCGCCGAGTTCCTCCTCGTCCGCATCCTCGTCGATGGCCATCTTCACCAGCGGCGGGCCGCCGAGGTAGACGCGCGCCGCATCCTTCTGCAGGACGACGTAGTCGCTCATGCCCGGCACGTAGGCCCCGCCCGCGGTGCTCGACCCGAAGACGAGCGTCACGGTCGGGATTCCCAGGGCGGACAGCTGCGTGAGGTTCTTGAAGCTGGCGCCGCCGGGGACGAAGATCTCCGCCTGCTTGGGCAGGTCGGCACCGCCGGACTCGGTCAGGCTCACCAGGGGCAGCCGGTTGAGCCGCGCGATCTCCATGGCGCGCAGGCCCTTCGCGACCGAGGTCGGGCCCTGCGAGCCGCCCTTCACCGTGGGGTCGTTGGCGACGACCATGCACTCGGTGCCGCTCACACGCCCGATGCCGGTGACCACCCCTCCTCCCAGCGGGTCGTCGGTTCCCCAGCCCGCGAGCGGGCTCAGCTCGAGGAACGGCGACCCCGGATCGAGGAGGAGGCCGATGCGCTCGCGCGGCAGGAGCTTGCCGCGACCGCGGTGGCGGGCCACGGTGCGGGCGTTCTTGTCGGGGTCGTCGCTGCCTCCCCCCGCCGTGACCTTGGCGAGGAGGCCATCGATCTCCGCGAGGGCCTCGAGCATGGCGGCGCGGTTGGCCGCGTCACGGGCGACCTCTCCACGCGCGGGCAGCACCGGGGCCATGGAGTTGACGCTAGTGTCAACTTGACGAGTGCGTCAAGTCCTCGGCCGATCCGTGACGTGACCGATCCGTGGCTCCCCACTGACCGGGCGGTCGGCCCGCCGCGGCCGGGTGCCGCCGCAGGATCACGGGGATGGACATCGCGGGCCTCACCTCGGACGAGGCCGCCCGGCGGCTGCGCGACGACGGCCCCAACGCGATGCCCCCGCCGCCGCGGCCGTCCACCCTGCGCCGGGCGCTGCGGGAGTTCACCCACTTCTTCGCGCTCATGCTGTGGGCCGCGGCCGGACTCGCCCTGCTCGCCGGCATGCCCCAGCTCGCCGTCGCCATCGTCATCGTCATCCTGCTCAACGGGATCTTCTCCATCGTGCAGGAAGGGCGAGCCGATCGTGCCGCCGAGCGTCTGCGCTCGCTGATCCCCGCGCGTGCGACCGTCCTGCGCGACGGCAGGCCCACGGTCCTGGACGCCCGCGACGTGGTCGTCGACGACGTCGTCGTGCTCGATCCGGGGGACCGCATCCCGGCCGATGGCGTCGTACGCCGCTCCACGTCCCTGAGGCTGGACACGTCGCTGCTCACCGGGGAGAGCGAGCCCGCGCCGGTCAAGGACGGCGACGTGGTGTACGCCGGGTGCTTCGTCGTGGACGGCGAGGGCTCGGTGCAGGTCACGCGCACCGGAGGAGCGACCCGGCTGGGCGAGATCACCCGGCTCACCGCCGCGTCGACCCGACCTCCCACGCCGCTCACCCGCCAACTCCACCGCGTGGTGCGCATCATCGCGGCGATCGCCCTGGGCGTGGGCGCGGTGTTCTTCGTCATCACCCTGATCGTCGGCAGCCCCGTGTCGGCCGCCCTCGTGTTCGCGGTCGGCGTGACGGTGGCGCTCGTCCCCGAGGCGCTGCTGCCGACGGTGACCCTCACCCTGGCGTGGGGGGCCGAGCAGATGGCGCGGCGCCAGGTCCTCGTCCGCCATCTGGAGGCGGTGGAGACGCTGGGCTCGACCACCTTCATCTGCACGGACAAGACGGGAACCCTCACGGTCAACCGCATGACCGTCGTCGAGGCATGGACGCCCCGCGCGATGGCACGGTGTGCCGAGCCCGGCTACCACCCCGACGCGCGGGTGGAGGTGACCGGAGAGCGCCCGGCGCTCGTGGCGCTGGGCACCGCTGCGGTGGAGTGCTCCGACGGTCGCATCGAACTGCGCGAGGCGACGTGGGTGGCGCACGGAGACCCGATGGAGGCGGCCCTCGATGCGTTCGCTCAACGCCTCGGCATCGACGTGGACCGCCTGCGACGCGACGCGGTCACGACGAGGCGATTCCCCTTCACCCCGCAGCGACGGCGCATGTCCGTGGTCGTAGACGGAACCGTGATCGTCAAGGGCGCGCCGGACAGCCTGCTTCCCCTGTGCGACGACGGTGCCGATGCCGCACGAGCGGTCCTCGAGGGCATGGCCTCCCGCGGACTGCGCGTCCTCGCGG
>CAIVWG010000153.1 GCA_903909555.1 uncultured bacterium
CTGCGCGACCCGCGCGTCACGTCCACGCTGCTGGGGGCGAGCAGCGCCGATCAACTGAGGGAGACCGCTGCGGCCGCGGCGCGGACGGATTTCACGCCGGCGGAGATCGCGGCCATCGACGAGCATGCCGTCGAGGTGGGCATCGACCTCTGGCGCACCCAGTCGCGCTTCGAGTAGCGGCGTAGAGTGGGGAGTGCCATGCGTCCTCTCATGATCTTCGACGGCGACTGCGGCTTCTGCACGTCCTCGGTGAACGTCATCCGGCGGTGGATCCGGCCCCGGTGCGACATCGAGCCATGGCAGCGCACGGACCTTCCGGAGTTCAACCTCACCCCGGAGGAGTGCACCCAGGCGGTGCAGTTCGTCGATGACGAGCGCCGGGTGACCTCGGGCAGCCGCGCGGTGATGGCGATGCTGCGCACCGCGCCGGCCCCGTGGCCGGCCGTGGGCGTCATCGGTGACCTTCCCGGGATGTCCTGGGTCGCGGACCGCGCGTACCGGTGGATTGCCGCGAACCGCCTGAGGCTGCCTGGGTCCACGCCGGCCTGCGCGCTCCCGCCGGCTGCCTGAGGGCATGGCCTCCGGCCCGGGCGGGGTGAGCCCTGTCGCGCCACCGCTGGACGGCCCGGCGCTCTTCGCCCAGGACTGGCGCGACCTGTTCTTCCTGCACTGGGCCGTGGATCCGGGCGACGTGGCGCCGCTCATGCCGCCCGGTGTGCGCCCCGATGTCTTCGCGGGGGCGACGTACGTCGGCCTCGTGCCCTTCCGGATGGTGGGGGCCGGCCTCGGCCGAAGCCTGCCGACCCCATATCTCGGCACCTTCCTGGAGTGCAACGTGCGGCTGTACTCCGTCGATGACGAAGGACGCCACGGCGTGGTGTTCAGGAGCCTCGAGGCGTCGCGGTGGGTGACGGGCATGTCCGCGCGCTGGGGCTACCGCCTGCCCTACACCTGGGCGCACATGCGGGTGCGACAGCGGGGCAATCGGTGGTGGTGGCGCTCGGACCGCCGGTATCCGCGCGGCGGTGGGAGCCTGCGCATGGAGGCCGAGACAGGACCCGTCGTCGAGGCGACCGAGCTCGAGGTGTTCCTCACGGCGCGCTGGGGCCTGCACTCGCGGCTTGCCGGTCGCACGGTGTGGACCCCCAACGAGCACGGGCCCTGGATCGTGCAGGAGGCGCGGCTTCTCAGCCTGGAGGAGGACCTCGTCCATCGCGCCGGGTTGCCGGTCCCGGGGGAGCCGACGCTCCGCCCGCTCTTCGCCTCGGGGGTGCACACGACCTTCGGCCTTCCCGTCGTCGTCGAGTGAGGGCCCGGCTGAGCCGTGGGCAGGACGGCTCGCGCACACGGGTGTTCAATGTCCCCATGGCCGCGATCATCGAGTCCACCGTGGTGGAGCCCCTTGCCTTCACGCCGTTCCCGGCCTGGCCCGGGCAGGAGGAGTCACGCGGCATCTTCGTGCGCCGTACGCCGGTCCTCTCCGAGACTGCCACGCGGACGGTCTACGTCCACGGCCTCGGCGGTTCCTCCCCCAACTGGACCGACCTCATGGGCCTGCGCATGCCGTCGTCCCCGGGGATCGCACTGGACCTCCCCGGCTTCGGCTTCTCCGCGCCCGCTTCTCGGCACACGCTGCAGGCGCACGCCGACGCGGTGATCCGCCTGCTCGATGACGAGCGATGCGGGCCGGTGGATCTGGTGGGCAACTCCATGGGCGGTGCCGCATCCGTCCTCGTCGCGGCCCAGCGCCCCGACCTCGTGCGCACTCTCACGCTCCTCGGACCCGCGCTGCCGGGCCAGCCGCCGCGCCTGGCGCACCTGCCCATCCTCCTGTCGGGGGTGCCCGGCGTGCGCGACAAGATGCGGGAGATGACGCTGCGGCAGACTCCGTCCCAGCGCATGCAGGGGCTGCTCGACCTCATCTACTACGACTCCTCGTGCGTGACGCCCGAGCGCCGCGCGGAGGGGATCGCCGAACTCCAGCGTCGCGACGAGCTCCCCTACACGTGGACGGCGTTCTCCGAGTCGGCGCAGTCCCTCGGATCCGCGGTCCTCAAGCGACGGGGTGCGCAGCTGTGGCAGGCGCTGCAGCGCGTCCCGGCACCGGTCCTCGCCCTCTTCGGCGCGCACGACAAGCTCGTCCATGTCGGCATCGCGCCCAAGGTGGCCCGTCGGATCCAGCGCGGCCGTGTCGTCGTGATGCCGCGCATGGGCCATGTGCCGCAGATGGAGGACCCGGTGCAGGTCGCCGACCTCATGGCGGCCTTCGAGCGGGAGTTCGTGGGCTGATCAGCCCGTGTGGACCCGCACTCCGCGGGTGACCTGCACGTACATTCGGGCCTGCGGTCCTGTCGTGCAGGACAGGATGTGCCCGCCTGCGGACTTGTCGCGTGTGAGGCCGTGCAGGTGCAGTCCGGGCGCCCCGATGCCCTTCGCGCTGTTGCCCGTTCGGAATCCCACGAGCGTTGCCCTCACGTCGGCCAGAGGGAAGACCGTCTGGTCGGCGACCACGTCGGCGAGCGGCGGATAGGGCTGCTCCTGCCGTGGCACGCTGCGCGCGGAAAGCTCGGCGAACGCTCCGGTGATACGCACGGCGACGACGCC
>CAIVWG010000154.1 GCA_903909555.1 uncultured bacterium
GACTGCCTGCGCGCCGCCCACGGCGTAGACCTCGTCGACGCCGAGGAGGCCGCAGGCGGCGAGGATGGTGGGATGGGGCAGGCCGCCGTGGTCGGCCTGGGGCGGGGACACCACGCACAGGGATTCGACGCCCGCAATCTGCGCGGGGACGACGTTCATCACCACGCTGCTGGGATACACCGCCCGGCCCCCGGGCACGTAGAGGCCCACACGCCGCACGGGAAGCCAGCGCTCGGTGACGGTGCCGCCGGGCACGACCACGGTGGTGACGTCCTCGCGGCGCTGGTCGCCATGGACCAGCCGGGCACGCCTGATCGACTCCTCGAGCGCCTCGCGGACCCGGGGGTCAAGAGCCTCGACGGCCGCGGCAATGTCCGCCGCTGGGACTCTCAGGTGCGCCGGGCGCACGCCGTCGAGCCTCTCCGACCAGTCCAGCGCGGCCTCGGCTCCACGGGCCCGGACATCGTCGATGACGGGAATCACGGTGGCGCTGGCGGACTCCACGTCCACCGCGGCGCGCGGCAGGACCCTCCGCAACTCGGCGGCCGGGCCGTGAAGGTCGGTTCCTCGAAGATCGATGCGACGGATCACGCCCGACAGTGTAGGTCTAGCCTGCGAGGGTGGACGAGCGCGTCATCCCGCTGTTCCCGCTGGGCGCCTTGCTCGTCCCGGGGCTGATCCTGCCGCTCCACATCTTCGAGCCCCGGTATCGACGCCTGGTGCAGGACCTGCTCGATCGACCCGAGGAGGAACGCACCTTCGGCGTCGTGGCCATCCGGGAGGGACACGAGGTGGGGGCGCAGGGGGCCCGAGCTCTCTACGAGGTGGGGACCCTGGCCTTCCTGCGCGAGGCCACCCCCTACGACGATGGTCGGTTCGACATCGTGACGGTGGGAACCGAGCGCTTCACCCTCGGCGAGCTCGACGAGTCACTGCCGTACCTCCAGGCACGGGTGCGGATCCTCGAGGAGGCACCCGGAGACGGCGCCGACGCCCTCGCGGCCGCGGTCGCACGCAGCTTCGCGGCGTACCGGGCACTCCTCACGGACGACGCGTCGACCGACCTCCCCGCCGACCCCGGCGTGCTGTCGTACCTGGTCGCTGCCGCCGTCGTCGCCGATCTGCCGGTCCGCCAGGAGTTCCTCGCCGCCGCCGATGACGCACGCCGGCTGCGCCAGGAGCATGCCTTCCTCGCGCGGGAGATGGCGGTGATCGCCGCCGTGCCCTCCGTGCCCGCCGTCGAACTCGTCCGCGAACCGCAGTCGCCCAACTGAGCCGGACGTGGGACAGCGCAAGCCGACGGGCACGCCCGCACTCGTGGCCCTCACGAGGGCCGGGATACCGCACTCCGTCCACGCCTACGACCACGATCCCGCCGCGCCCAGCTTCGGGCTCGAGGCGGCCGCTGCCCTCGGCGTCGATCCCGCACGGGTCTTCAAGACGCTCATTGCGGAGGTGGACGACGTTCCCGTGGTGGCGGTCGTGCCGGTCAACGGCTCGCTCGACCTCAAGGCACTGGCACGGGCGCGGCAGGGCAAGCGGGCGCGAATGATGCCCGTGGCCGCAGCGGAGCGGCTCACCGGCTACGTCGCCGGGGGAATCTCCCCATTCGGCCAGCGCACGACGTCGGAGACGGTCGTGGATGCCAGCGCTTCCGGACATGCCACGGTCTTCGTCTCGGCGGGGCGCCGAGGCCTGGACGTCGAGGTCTCCCCGCGCGATCTGGTCCTGCTCACCGGGGCGCGGACCGCCCTCATCTCCTCGGGCTGACACGGGCCCTCGGGCTGACGCGGGCGACGGCCCGCGCCGACCGGCGGGGGCCTACTCCGCGGAGGGCGCGGCGTCCGGCGCGTCGTCCCGGGACGCCGCGTGCGACCGCTCGCCCCGTGAGGTGAGCGCGTGCCGTCCCCAGCCGGCGAGGGCCACGAAGAAGATGACGGCCACGCTCGCAATCGGCCACAGCATGAGGACGCCGGGGATCCGCAGCCTGAGGGGGGCCACCAGGGTGTCCCCGTCCTCGGCACCGGCCAGCTGCGCCTCGAGATCGGTGGCCCCCAGGACCGTCCCGGTGATCCACAGGCAGCCGGCCCCGATGAGGCCGAGTCCGACCCCCAGCGCCAGGCCCAGGTACACCTCGCGAGGCCCGGACCCTCCAGCCCCGCGGCGCAGCACGAGCATCACCGCGATGCCGACCACGACTCCGGCAAGGGTGCAGAGCAGGGCGGCAAGGCCGTCGGCCGTGGCGTACCCCTCGGGCTGGAACCCCTGGGGGTAGCCCTTGCCACCCGAGACGAACAGGTCAACCCGCGGAGTGAGCCGGACCCAGAGGACGCCGAGCAGCACGCCGAGGGCCGCGCAGCTGAGCGCGGCGATCCCGACGGAGATCCATGCTCGCGCGCGCATGGGCGCAGACTAGGCGATGACCCGACCGCTTCGGTTCGACCGGGGACGGCCGAGCTGAAGCGGTCGGGTCGTGCGCGACTACGGCAGCCCCAGACTCCACACGAAGGTCTTGAGCTTCTTGTAGGAGATGCCCTTGGAGTAGACGTAGACGTGGGTCGCGTCGTAGCCCCCGGCGGCCGACAGGGTCACCTGCACCCAGGCGCCCTGGGACTTGATCTGGGAGCTTGTCGGGAACTCGCAGGCGAGAGCCGTGGGGCAGTCGATCCACACGGTCGCGGTGGCGCTGCCACCCTCGACGGGGAATGTGGCGTAGGGGACGTACATCACCATCGCCCCGCCACTCGGGGGCAGGCACGCGGCATTGTCGGACTCCCACATCTTGATCTTGGTGCTGCCCGACTTGTAGACAGCCTCGATCGTCTCGGGAGTCGAGCCGGAGGGCCCGTCGCACTCATCGTTGATGACGAGTCTCGTGCGCGGCAGTCCGTACGTCTCGTAGGGCTCGTAGACGGTGTACGGCACCGAGGCCTGCAGGGACGACCAGGCGCTCGAGGCCTGGGCGGGTGACGTCATCGTCACGGACATGCCCAGGACCAGCGGAGCCAGCGCCGCGGCGGCGATCGTACGCTTCATGGATTTCCCTTCGTTCGTCCTGGCGGTCCAGGCAGCAGTGAATGCCGCCAGGGTGACGGGTGCGGGACGCGGAATCCAGCACCTCGGGCAACCTCTGAGACGGTCCCCAGCCACTTCTGCGCTTCCCCGTCGTTTCCGGGGGATTCCTCAGCCGAGGCAGGCGGGCCCGAGCAGCGCCTTGAGGTCGCCGTAGAGCGCCGGGGTCGGCGTGACGCGGAGCCGGTCATCCAGGCGCAGGAC
>CAIVWG010000155.1 GCA_903909555.1 uncultured bacterium
CGCCAACACCCCCACCACGCCACACGACAGGTCGTTAACGGGGTCGCGGGGTGATTCGTGTTGCGGGTCGTGAGGAAGGCACACGAGGAACCCCCAGGGACGCGGGCAGGCAGCGGCAGTTAAGGCGGCTCTCCCCATATCTACGCACCGGCAACGCCGGCGCGGAGCCCGGCCAACTGCTCCGCTATTCCCTGGAAGACATCTCCGAGACATCCGACCCACTGACAGTGAATCGAACACCTGTACGAATTCTGACACGGGACCAGCGCCCTGTCAAGCATGTCGCGGGCGCGTCCGGGGATCCGCCTACGCGCTCTCCGGCGCCTCCGCCAGGAGCACGAGAAGGTCCGCTCCGTAGCGGGCGAGCTTGTCCGGCCCGATCCCGCTGATGGCGAGCAGGGCGTCCTCGTCCCCCGGCCGTGCCTCGGCCAGCGCCTCGAGCGTGGCGTCGGTGAAGACGACGTAGGCGGGCACCCCGCGCTCATGAGCCCGCGCCAGCCGCCACTCGCGGAGGCGATCCATGAGTTCCTCGCTCGCCGTCATGGGGCACGTGCGGCAGCGCGACCTCGCCCGCTCCGGCCCGGTCACCAGCGCCTTGCCGCACGATCGACAGCGTGCAGGACCGCCCTGTCCGCGCCCTCGAGCACCGCGCGTGCGTCCCCGCCCGCGGATGTGCTCACCGCGCGGCGCATCGTCCTCGGTGATGACGTCACCGGCCGCAGCGACGTCCGCGAGGAAGCGGCTGCGCTCGCGCTGACCGCGTCCGCCCGGGGTCCTCGAGCGCGACCAGCTCATGACCAGGTGTCGGCGCGCGCGCGTGATGGCGACGTAGAAGAGCCGACGCTCCTCCGCGACGGCCTGATCGTCGCCGCGCGACTGCGCGTGCGGGAAGGTCCCCTCCACAAGGCCGGGAACGCACACCGCATCCCACTCCAGGCCCTTGGCGGCGTGGACCGTGGCCAGCGTGACCGCGTCGGCTACCGGCGCGTGCTGCGACTCGGCCCGGCGGTCGAGCTCGTCGATGAACGTCCGCAGGGTCATGTCACCCGGCCGCTCTGCCTGCATCGTCTCGGCGAGGGACACCAGCGAGGCGAGTGACTCCCATCGCTCCCGCACGGCCCCCGATCCGCGCGGCGGCTGGGGCCCGAAGCCCATCGTCGCCAGGACCGAGCGCACCTCGTCGATCCACGACTCCTGCTGCTCGCCGGCGCGCGCCGCCCCGCGCAGACGCGTGATCGCCTCGCGCACCTCGCCGCGGTCGAAGAACCTCTCGCCACCGCGCAGGACGACCGGGATGCCCCGGTCGCTCAGCGCCTCCTCGAACACCGGCATCTGGGCGTTGATGCGCACGAGGATCGCCATCTCGCGCCACGGGGTGCCGGCGTCGTGCCATGACGCGAGGGTCCGCGCCGTCGCCGCGGCCTCCGCCACCTCGTCGGCATGCGCCTCGATCACCGGGGCAGGACCGGAGCCCTGCATCGACCGCAGTGGTGCCGCCCGCAGCCCGCCGGAGGCCACCACGCGGTTGGCGATGTCGATGATGGGCTCGGTGCTGCGGTACGCGCGGACGAGTGAGATCTGCGTGGCCCCGGGGAATCGCCGCGGGAAGTCGAGCAGGAAGCGGTCGGTCGCGCCCGCGAAGGAGTAGATGGTCTGCGCCGGGTCGCCGACGACGCACAGGTCGTCGCGATCCCCCAACCACAGGTCGAGCAGGCGGTCCTGGACGGGACTGACGTCCTGGAACTCGTCGACGGTGAACCAGCGGTACGCCGCGCGCACCTCGTCGAGGATGTCGGGCCGATCGGCGAGGATCCCCACCGTCAGGAGGAGAACGTCGTCGAAGTCGATGAGGCCGCGCTCCCAGCGCAGGTCGTCGTACGCCGCGTAGACCGCGGCCGCCTCCGCATGGGTGGTCGGCGGCTCTCGATGCGCCGCCACCGCGGGATAGTCGGCGGCAGACACCTGGGACTGCTTCGCCCACGCGATCTCGGACACGAGGTCGCGCACGACCGCCGGATCGCGCGAGACGCCCACGCGGCCGCATGCCTCGGCCACGAGCGGCGCCGTGCGCGGGAGCACATCCGCGGGCGCGCCACCGATGGCTCTCGGCCAGAAGTGGCGCAACTGGCGGAGCGCGGCGGAGTGGAAGGTCCGCGCCTGCACGCCCTCGACGCCCAACCCGCGCAGCCGCTCGCGCATCTCGCCCGCCGCCCTGTTGGTGAACGTCACCGCGAGTCCGTGGCGCGCCTCGTGAGCGCCGGAGAGCACGGCGTTGGCGATGCGATGCGTCACCGCACGGGTCTTGCCGGTGCCGGCCCCGGCCCAGACGACCACGGGACCCTCCACGGCCTCCGCCACCGCGCGCTGCTCCGGATCGAGTCCGGCCAGCAGGTCCTCCGACACGCGGGCATCGTCCCAGGTGCCTACGACAGTCGGCCGGACCGGGCCAGCCTCGCGTTGCCGCGGCGACGCCACCGGGAGAGGATGTGCCCCGTGACCACGCCCTCGCTCACGATGTACACCACCACCTGGTGCGGCTACTGCATGCGCCTCAAGGCCCAGCTCGCCCGCGAGGGCATCCCCGTCGACGAGGTCGACATCGAGCAGGACCCCCAGGCCGCGGCCTTCGTGGAGGGCGTCAACGGCGGCAACCAGACGGTCCCCACCGTGGTATTCCCCGACGGTTCGGCGATGACCAACCCCTCGCTCGGCCAGGTCAAGGAGAAGCTCGGGCTCTAGCCCCTCAGGGGCGGATCCAGTCCCCCGACAGCGGCTCGCCGTACCACCGCTCGATGAGCCGCCGGGCGATCGACACCGCCGGGGGGAGCGCCACCTCCCCGGTTTCGCATCCCTCTCGGAGTCCCGCGCGGCTGAACCACCGTGCCTCCGCGATCTCCTCCCCGTCCACCTCGATCTGCGTCGACAGCGCCTGCGCGTGGTAGCCCAGCATCAGCGAGCACGGGAACGGCCACGGCTGACTGCCCAGGTACACCACGTCGCCCACGACGACCCCGGCCTCCTCCGCGATCTCGCGGCGCACGGCGGCCTCCGCGGACTCCCCGGGCTCGACGAATCCCGCGAGCGTGGAGAACCACGGTGCCGGCCAGTCCGCGCGCCGGCCGAGCAACGCCCGGCCCTCCTCGTCGACGACGAGCATGATGACCGCCGGATCCGTGCGCGGGTAGTGCTCCGACCCGTCGGCAGGGCAGGCGCGGACCCACCCGCCCTGCGCCATCCGCGTGGGCTCACCGCAGCGCGAGCAGCGCGGATGCGCACCGTGCCAGTGATCGAGCGCGACCGACGTCACGAGCAGGCCGGCATCCCGGTCGTCGAGGTACGCCCCCACCTCGCGCAGGGACGCCCGCCGAGAACCCTCCGGCGCGACCACGCAGCGGGCGAGGAAGTAGGGCACTCCGTCCGCCACCCCGAGGAACGCCGTCTCGGCCCCCTCGGGAATCTCATCGGGAGGAAGGAGGACGAGCGCCGGAGCATCCGCCGGGCCGCGCACCGGGGCGCAGGCGTCGTGCACGGCGATCACGCGCGTACCGGGGTCCCCCCACGCCTGGGCGATCCACGCCTCGTCACCGCGCAGGTCGGCTCGGCGGTCCAGGGTGCCGCGCGCGAGGGACAGGCCGGCGAGCAGCCCGCGATCCGATGGCTCCCACGACCCGCTCACGCCGTGAGCCTAGTCAGGTCCCCGCGCATGCGACGATGAGCGCGTGGAGCAGAGGCCGATGACGTGACCGTCTTCATCCGCCAGCTCACCGGCATTCGCTTCGTGGCCGCGACCTGGGTGCTCTTCTACCACCTTCAGGGACCGCTCACGACCATCGGCATCATGAGCATCCCGGTGCTGAGCGACGTCATCCGCGTGGGGCGCCTCGGGGTCGATCTCTTCTTCGCCCTCTCGGGATTCATCCTCACCTACACCTATCTCAACAAGATGGGCCCACGGCTGGTCGCCGGCGTCACGCTGGAGTTCTGGTGGCTGCGCCTGGCCCGCATCTTCCCGGTGCACTTCGTCATGCTCAACGTCGCCGGGATCGCGGTGATCGCACAGGCGTGGCTCACCGGCGTGGAGAAGGACCGTCCCTGGCTGAACCCCGTGGACTACCTGCGCCAGCTCCTCCTCGTCCAAGAGTGGGGCCCGCATCCCGAGCGCGGGTGGAACGTCGTCGCCTGGTCGCTCTCCATGGAATGGCTGGCGTACCTGATCTTCCCGCTCCTCGTGCTCGTCCTGTTCCTCCTGCACAAGCGCGTGCCCACCGGCCTCCTCGTCGTGGCGTGGTTCGTCGTGCTCCTGCCGCTGCTCGTGCGCGGCGCGATGACGGGGGACCCTTACTACACCTCGGGATGGGGATCGATCATCCGCGTGCTCACCGAGTTCACCGCGGGTTCGATCACCTACCTCATCGTCGCGCGACTGCTCCCGCCCGGTCAGTCCGACCCCACGCCGCGAGTCGAGCGCCTCGCCACGACCGTGTCCGTGCTCATGCCCGTCCTCGTCATTGCCGCGGCGGTGTTCCTGGGGCGGTGGTCGGGTGCCCAGACCATCGAGACCCTCACGGATCCCGAGGCCGAGCCGCTCCCGCCGTACTTCCACCTCTGGCTGGTCCCGCTCCTCATCGCGTGGATCGGAGCGCTCGCACTCTCGCGGCGCGGGCAGGCGAGGTGGCTCTCCACCGATGCGCTCGTCCTCGGCGGCGTGGTGTCCTACTCCCTCTACATGACACACCTGGTGTGGTTCGGGGTGTGCCGCGCGGGGATGAACGTCCTGGGCATCGAGAGCGGCATCCTCTTCACGATCGCCTGGAGCCTGGCGATCGCCGGATCGTTCGTGGTCGCGTGGCTGATGTGGCGCATCGTCGAAGAGCCGTGCCGTCGCTTCATGCGCAAGGCCGTGGGCGTGCGTCCCGTCGCGCCGGAGGAAAGCACCGTGGATCCCGACGCGAAGCGAGATGCCGCGACTACGGATCGCTGAGGATCGCCTCGATCTCCTCGCGTCCGGGTACGTCCGACGGCTCGATGATCTCTCCGCTCGACACCACGACGAAGCGCGCGTCGATGTCGTGGAGCGGCAGGCCTGAGATCTCCGACCACGCCAGCCGGTAGATGCCGAGCTGCAGGGACTGCAGCCGCCGGCCGCCTGACTTCCAGTCGACGACCTCGTGCCGGCCGTCGGGCCCGGCGAAGACCGCGTCAATGCGACCGCGGACGACGCGACCGGCGATCGCCAGGGAGAACGGCGCCTCGACGGCGACGGGGGTCCTGCTGGCGTACGGCGTGCGCAGGAAGGCCTCGCGCAGACGGGCCAGGCCCGCATCGTCGCCGAGATCGTCGGCGCTCTCGAGGTCCATGAGATCGAAGAGCGTCTGCGCTGCGAACTGCCCCTCGATCCAGGCGTGCAGGGCGGTGCCTCGGCGGGCGGACGCGTCGGGCCGGCGCGGCATCGGGCGGGCGAGGTCGAGCGCGAAGCCCTGCGGATCATCATGGAGCCGGATGAGGTCGCTCGCCGACAGATGCGCCGGCAGCGCGACGGTGCGCGGCTCGCGGGCCCGGCGCGCCTCGTCGAGCAATCGGCGTGCGCGGGCCTCCCACTCCCGCGCGCGCGCCGGCACGGGGGCCTCGGGATCTGCCGCGCGCACCGCGTCGGCAACGGCACGACGACGCGTCAGGGAGGAGGCGTCGACCGGCGGGGGCCAGGGAACCTCCGGGTCCTCCAGCGCCGGGTTCGCCGCGTCGTCGGGGGGCGCGTCCGCCCACGTCATCACGTCGTCGACGCGACACCAGTCGCGGATCTCCTCCAGGTAGGCACCCGGGCCCCGCGGCCGCGATTGGCGCGGCCCCCACCAGTGCCCGGACACCGTGAGAGAGCGCTCCGCCCGGGTGACGGCGACGTAGGCGAGGCGGCGCTCCTCGAGCTCCTCCAGCGCGGCGCTCGCACTCTCGAACGCCCGGTGGTCCTTCGCGCGCGGGAGTTCCGGGCCGGGGAATGCCGGGAGGGCGGCCGGCGCATCGTCGCGAAGGTGCCACGGCACGACGGCAGCGTTCTTGGGCCACCGGCCGCGACCTCGACGACTGGGGAACACGCCGTGCACCAGGGCCGGGATCACCACGTGCGGGAACTCCAGGCCCTTCGCGCGATGCACCGTCATGAGCACGACCGCGTCCACCGCCGGTGTCTCCTCCTGCGCCGGGGCGTCGCCGAGCTCCTCCGCCTGCCGCAGGCGCGCCAGGAGCATTCCCAGGGACGGGCTGGGACCCTCCTCGCCGATCCGGGCGACGAGATCGCGGAACTGCGCGAGCGCGCGCACGTCGTCTGCGGCCCGGGCCGCTCCGCCCAGCCGCGCCTCGATGCCCAGCCCCGTCACCGCGAGCACGCGACCGAGGAACTCCGCCGGGGGCTCCCCGCGATGCCGGCGTAGCCGACGCAACTCCTCGGCGAAGCGGGCGAGTCGCGACCGAGCCTCCGGCGAGAGGTCATCGGACTGCTCGGCGCGTCCCGCCGCCTCGCTCAGGCTCACCAGGTCACTGGGATCCGACCCGAGGACGGCAGCCCGGAGCAGACGCTGGATGCGGTCGGCCGGATCCTCGCGGGCCGCCTCCTCGCTCCCGGGCCGCACGAGCTCTCTCGCCAGCCGCCCCAGGGCGGCCAGGTCGCGAGGGCCGATGCGCCACCGGGGTCCGGTGAGCAGGCGCACGCAGGCGTCGTTGGCGGTCGGATCGTCGATGACCTCGAGCATCGCGCGCACCTCCGCGACGACGGGCACGTCGAGGAGTCCGTCGATGCCCACCGCGTGGGTGGGGATGCCCCGGGATCGAAGCTCACGGTCGACCGCGCGCAGCGTCTCCCCGGTGCGGGCCAGGACCGCGATGCCCTGCCAGCCACCCTGCTCGCGCCCGATGGCCTCGATGCGGTCGCCCACCCAGGCCATCTCCTCGGCGAAGGTGGGGAGGAGCGCGCACGCGACCACCCCCTCCCCCTTGTCCTCGGCGGCCGGGACGAGCGGCGCGACACCGGGATGCTCCGCGCGAAGGCGCTCGGACAGGACGTTGGCCAGCTCGAGGATGCGGGGCGCGGAGCGGCGGTTTTCCTCCAGGGTGTAGCGCCGCGCCGGACCCTGGGCGGAAGGGAACTGCTCCGGGAAGCGGTCGATGTTGCCGACACTGGCACCGCGCCACTCGTAGATGGACTGGCACGGATCGCCGACAGCGGTGACCGGATGGTGGTCGCCGAACGCCGCCTGCATGAGCATCCGCTGGGCGATCGAGGTGTCCTGGTACTCATCGAGGAGAACGAAGCGATAGCGCTCCCGCAGCTCGTCGCGGACATCCGCCGAGGCGGAGACGATGCGCACGGCCCAGCGGATCTGGTCGGCGAAGTCGAGCACCTGTCGATCGGCCTTCGCCGCGCGGAACTCCTCGACCAGGCCGATGAGCGCGGCGCGCACGCGCGCGGTGTCCAGCATGTCGCGGCCGATGACCTGCAGGGAATCCTGCTCCGCGGCAAGCCGCGCGATGAGGTCCAGGGCGTCGCCGAGGGCGACCTGCGGATCCAGGCCGAGCTCCGCCAGCTGGTTGTCCAGCGCGAGCAGGGCGGAGGCCAGGGTCGCCGGCGCGCGCTCGAGATCGGCCAGCGGCAGGTCCGTGGTGCGCACCACCGTGAGCGCGAGGGCCTCCCGTGCCCCGTCGGACAGCAGGGCCGCTCCGGGCTCGAGCCCGACGCGGATGCCGTAGTCGGCGATGAGACGCCCGGCGAAGGCGTGGTAGGTGAGCACCGTCGGCAGCGCACCCTCGGCGTCGTGCCCGTCGAGCAGGCGACGGGTCCGGCGCAGGAGCTCCGCGGCGGCCTTCGTCGTGAAGGTGAGACCCAGGATGGCGTCGGCGTCGGCGAGGCCTTCGAGGACCAGCCAGGCCATGCGCGCCGACATGACCGACGTCTTGCCGGATCCGGCGCCCGCGACGATGACCGCGGGCTCGGCGGGTGCGGACACGGCCGCCCACTGCGCATCCGACAGCGGATGGCCGAGCAGGCCCTCGATGTCGCGGCGTTCGGACGTCACCCCCCCACCTCCGCGCCCTCGGGCATCGCCGGGCAGCTACGGCGGAAGGGGCAGGTGCGGCAGTCGTCGCCGGGAATGGCGGGGAAGTCCTCCATCCGCACGCGACGCACCGCGTCGACGAGCAGGTCGCCGAGCCAGTGATCTTCCACGGAGGCGAGCGCCGGCTGCTCTTGAACGCGCGGCAGCGCGCCCGATGCGTCGGCATCGACGCGCAACTGCACGAGTTCGGCACCGGCCGGGCGCGCATCGGGACCCACCACATCCTCGAGGGCGCCGTACAGGACCGCGGCCTGGTAGGTCGCGAGCTGCACGTGGTCCCGAACGTCGGGGCCGCTCGGCGGCCGGCGCATGGTCTTGAGGTCGACGAGCACCACATCTCCGTCCACCGTGAGCTCGACGCGGTCGATGACGCCGCGCAACCGAACGACGTCATCGGCCAGCGGGATATCCACGGTGAAGGGATGCTCGACAGCGGCGACCGTGCGCTGCGAAGCCTGGTGATACGCGCAGAAGCGCTGGAGCGCGGCGCGGAGTGCCGCCCGCTCGGCCACGGCCTGCCAGGGTGCCTCGAAGGAGAGTTCGGCCCAGACCTGGTCGGCGTACGACTCCAGCACCTGCGGATCCGGCGGTGCCAGCCCCTGCACCACCGCCTGCGCGAGCGCATGCACCAGGCTGCCGAACGCGAGCGCGTGCCCGCGGCCGACTTCGGCCCGTGCCTCGCGATCGAGGAACCACTGGCGCGGGCACCCCTGCAGTCCGTCGAGCGCCGAGCCGGAGAGCGCGACCGGATCGCCCGCGGGGCGCACCGGTCCGGTGCCGTGCGTCGGGTCCTCCATCCCCCACCACCGGTCCGGATCGGCGCCCGGGACGAGATCGGACTCACGGGCCAATCGGGCCAGGAGGGTCACCGCGGCCGCGCGGATGTCGTCGCCGACCGCGGGATCCTCCGCGGTGCTGCGCAACTCCGCGACCAGCCCGTCGAGGGTGCCGGCCCGCGCCGGGCGGCCCGGCACGTGAGTCGGCTCCGCTCCCGTCGCCGACGCGACGTCATCGAGGAAGCGGCTGGGCTGGTCGCCCCGGTCATCCGCAGACTTGACCGCAGCGACGTGGAGTCTCCGGCGCGCCCGGGTGAGCGCGACCGCGAGCAGCCGGCGTTCTTCCGCCACCGCCTCGGCCACGGCTGCGCGACGGGTCGCCGCGGTCGCGGACATCTCGTCCGCGGAGCCGCTGAGGATGACGTCGAGTCCGTCCACGTCCAGCACCGACGCGCGCGTGCGGGCGGACGGCCAGGTGCCCTCCTGGAGGCCGCACACGATCACGGTGTCCCATTCCCGTCCGCGCGCCGCGTGGGCGGTGAGCAGTGGCACGGCGGGGAGGGCCGATCCCGCGCGATCGGAGATCGACTCGGCCGGCAGTCGCTGGTCGGCCATGTGGGCGAGGAAGTTGGGGATGCCGACCACGCCGCCGTATCGCTCGCTCACCCGCTCGGCGGCGTCGAAGAGCGCCGAGACCGCGTCGAGATCGTGTGATGCGCCGCGCTGCCCCGACAGCGCCGAGGCGCGCAGCCGCTCCGGCCATGCCGGGACCTGCGGATCCGGCGACGACGCCGACCAGAGCATCCACAGCAGGTCCGCCGGGGAGTCCCCCTCCTCGGCTCGGGCGCGCACCCGGCCGAGCAGGCCCCCCACGTGCGCCAGTGCCTGGTCGACCGAGGTCGCTCCGGCATCATCGTGGACCGCGTCAGCCTGCCGGTCGACGCGGTCGGAGTCGCGCGCGTGGGTGAGTGCCTCGGCCAGCAGGACCGAGGAGGCGGGCACGGCCCGGTCGGGGTGGGCCTGCCGATGCGCCCGGCGACGGTGCCGCGCCCAGGCACGCAGGTCCTCGGGATCGACCATGCCCAGCGGACCGGTGAGCAGGTCGATGGCGTCGCCCGGCGCCATCGCATCGCGCGCGATGGCGGTGCCGAGACCGGTGAGGAGGACGGCCACGGCGGGCTCGGCGTGCAGGGGCAGGTCGTCGCCCGACACCCGCACGGGCACCCCCGCGGCGTCGAGACCACGGCGCAGCGGTCCCACCAGGGCGGACGAGCGCACGATCACCGCCATGGAGTCCCAGGCCGCGCCGTCCTCGAGATGCGCCTCCCGCAGCAGGGCACCCACGTGCGCGCCGAGATCCGACCACGAGTCGTAGGTGCGCACGTCGACGGTCCCGGCGGCGCCGGGAGCCGGGCGCGCGTCGCGCATCCGTCCCACCACGGCCGTGGGCAGCGGAGGACGCGCGGAGTCTCCGATGACCTTGCGGGCCGCCGCGTGGATGGCATCGCCATGGCGCCACAGGGTGGTGAGCACCTCGGTCGCGCAGCCCGGATGCGTCTCGGCGTACTCCAGCAGCCCGGCGCGGTCGGACCCGCGGAACCCGAACAGCGCGCTGTCGGGATCGCCCGCGACCACGACGCAGGTCCGGCCCCGCGGGGCCAGGGCGTCGAGCAGCCGCCACTGGACCGGGGTGACGTCCTGCGCGTCGTCGACGTACACGAACTGCGGGCGCGCAGCACCTCCCGGCAACGCGGGCTGCGAGGCGATATCGACGGCCAGCGACAGCAGCGTCGCGTAGTCGATGACGTTCTCCAGGGCCGCGACGGCCTCCTCGGCACGCGCGAAGGCAGCCACGGATGCCCAGGCGTCCCGCCCGTGTACGTCCGCCAGCCGCTGGAGTTCGTCCGGGGACAACTCCGCCTCGCGCAGTCGCGTGAGGATCGCGCGGACCTCGTTGGCCAGGCCGAGCGTGGGCAGGGCCGCACGAAGATCGTCGGGCCACGCGACCTCTCCGTCGGCGACGCCTCCGAGCAGGAGCTCGCGGACGCGGACGTCCTCCTCCGCGCCGGAGAGCAGGCGCGGGAGCGTGGCATCGGGATCCTGCGCGAGCTCCGCCCCGAGCAGGGAGTAGGCCAGGGAGTGGAACGTCGTGACCACGGGGAGGGATCCGGTGGACGCGCGCGAGTCCACGCGGACCGCCAGGCGCGCCCGCAGGTCGCGGGCCGCCCGGCGGTCGGCAGCGAGGACGAGGATCGCCGCCGGGGCGATCCCCTCTGCCAGGCGGGCCACCACGGCCTCCACCAGGGTCGTCGTGCGCCCCGTGCCGGCGGCTCCGAGGACCCTGAGCGGGCCGCCGCGATGGGCCACGACACGCTCCTGGGCCGCGTCGAGCGTCGGCACCGGCGCCGGGGAGACCGGGCGACGCTCGAGGCGGACGGGCATGGTCACGCGCCCATCACACCAGCAGCGTCAGACAGGCGGGGGCCGGGCAGTCTGGGACGATCGGGGAATGGCGGAGAGCACGGCGGCCCCCGGGCAGGTGGCCGACGGACCGGAGGAGGCGGCCGAGAACCGCGCCACCGTGGCCCTGCCTCGCCCCGAGCCTGAGCCCTCGCCGGCAGCCTCCACCGTCGTCATCGAGGACGGCGTCATCCCGCGTCGCCTACGGCGGCCGCTCGACCTCGCCCGCTTCGTCCTCGCCGCGGCGATCGTCGCCGTCACCGTGCTCGTGGCCTACTTCGCCACCGGGACCACGGCCGGGCTCGAGGAGGACCTCACCGGTGGCGCCTCGCTGCTGCCCGCCCCGGTCATCCTCGTCCTCAACATCATCGCCGGCATCGGGCTCGTCGGGCTGCCGGTCGCGGCCGCCATCGGCCTCGTCGTGCGACGTCGAGTGCGCCAGCTCGTCGACGCGCTCATCGCGCTGCTGTTCACGGTCATCGTGCTCACGCTGGCGTCGTACCTCATCGAGACCTACGGATCCGACCAACTCGTCACGGCGCTCACCGACGGCCCCGGCGGACAGGCGTCCGCAACCGCCCCGATCATCGGCGGCCTCACCTCGTTCGTCACCGTGGCGCGCCTGCTCGGCCGGCGCCCCTGGAATGTCCTGAGCATCCTGGTCCTCGGATCGCTCGTCGTGGTCTCGCTGCTGAGCAGCACCGCCACGGTGTCCGGGCTCATCATCTCCCTGGCCGCCGGCTGGGGATTCGGCCTGCTCGCCCGCTATGTCTTCGGCACTCCCACCACCCGCCCCACGGGCGCGGAGGTGGCCGAGGCCATGGCGCGCGGTGGCTTCCCCCTGACCATGCTGCGCGCTTCCCGCAACACCGCCATCGGTCGGCGGTACGTCGCCACCACGCGCACCGGCGACAACCTCGAAGTGGTCGTCCTCGACCGCGACCTCGAGGGCGCGGGCCTCGCCAACGCCGCCTGGAAGGCCTTGCGCCTGCGCGAGGATCCGGGCAAGGGGGCGTTCAACATGCGCCGGGAGCTCGACCACGCGGCGCTCATGGCCTACGCGGCCGAGTCCGCGGCGGCCCCCGTGCCGCGCCTCCTGCTCACCAGCGAGGTCGGCTCGGACGCCACGATGCTCGCCTACGAGTACACCGTGGGCACCCGCTTCGCCAACCTCGACGGCGACCAGGTCACCGACGACGAACTCGAGCAGGCGTGGCGCGCCATGCGCGTCCTGCACGAGCACCAGATCGCCCACCGCAGCCTCACCGCGGAGCACATCCTGCGCGACCGCCAGGGGCACGTCTGGCTCCTCGGCGAGTCTTCCGGTTCGGTGGCCGCGAGCGACGTGGCACTGCGGATCGACATCGCCGAGATGCTGTGCACGCTGGCCATGATCGTGGGGGCCGACCGAGCGGTGCGCAGCGGCCGCAAGGTGCTCGGTGTCTCCGGGCTGTCCCGGGCGCTGCCGGTCCTGCAGCCCGTCGCGCTCTCCCCCACGACGCGTCGAGCGATGCGCAAGCGACGCGACCTCATGGTCCACCTGCGCGACGCGCTCGTGGAGATCCGTCCCGATGGCGACGTCGAGCAGATCCAGATCGAGCGCATCAAGCCCCGCACTCTCCTGCTCATCGTCGTCGGCACGATCGCGGCGTACGTCCTGCTCTCGCAGCTGGCCCAGGTCGACCTCGCGGAGTTGGTCACATCCGCCTCGATCGTCTGGCTCCTCGTGGCCGTCGTGGCCTCGCTCATCACGTACGTCGGCGCCGCGTGGTCGCTGTCCGGGTTCGTCCCCGAGCGGATCCCCCTCCACCGCACGATGCTCGCGCAGGTGGCCGGCGACTTCGCCACCCTGGTCTCGCCGCCGACGCTCGGGGCGATCGCGATCAACCTGCGCTACCTCACCAAATCGGGTCTTCACCCCGCGCTGGCCGGAGCCAGCGTCGGCGTCAGCCAGGTCATGGCCTTCGTCGTGCACATCCTCCTGCTCACGGGCTTCGCGATCGCCGCGGGGACGCAGGCGGACTTCACCTTCGACCCCCCCGCCTGGGCGGTCATCGCGGTCATCGCCGTGGCCCTCATGGTCCTCGCAGCATTCGCGGTCCCGCGGGTACGCCGCTACGTCTTCGGCCGCGTGCGGCCGCTCCTCAAGGAGGTCGTCCCCCGCCTCATCACCGTCGCCCAGCGGCCGCTCAAGCTCGTCGAAGGCATCGGCGGCATCGTGCTGCTCAACCTGGCCTACATCACCGTGCTCGTGGCCTGCGTGCGCGCGTTCGACGGCGACACCAACATCGCGGCGATCGCCGTGGTCTACCTGGCGGGCGCCACCATCGGACAGGCGGCGCCGACACCCGGCGGCCTGGGCGCGGTCGAGGCGGCGATGGCGGCGGGTCTCACCGCCGCAGGACTCCCGGGCGGCATCGCCGTGTCCGCGGTCCTGCTCTTCCGCCTCATCACGTTCTGGATCCCCACCGTGCCCGGCTACTTCGCGTTCAGCTGGCTCTCGAAGAAGGGCTACCTCTAGCCGGCCAGGGCACCGGCGGCGATGACGCGCTCCACGAATCGCGCCGCCGCCGGCGCCGCGCCTCGGCGGGGCAACGCCACGAGGATCTGCCGCTCGGGCAGGGGCGGACGCAGGGGCAGCACCCGCACTCCCGGGTCCGCGGGGTCGACCGCCAGGAGCGGCATGACGGCGACGCCCAGGCCCGCCCGCGCCATCGCCTGAACCGCCCCGTTGTCGTTGCTGCGGAAGGCGAACGTGGCCTCCACCCCGGCTGCCCGAAGGCCGTCCACGACGATCTCGTGGCACAGGCAGGACTGGTGTCCGATGAGCGGTTGTCCCTCGAGATCGCACAGTGCCACATCCCCGCCGAGGTCCTGCTCGACACTCACCATGGCGATGAACGGATCACGGCACACCTCCCGCGTCTCCACTCGTCGATCGACCACGGGACCGATGAGGAAGGTTACGTCGAGCCGGCCGTTGACGAGATGGCCGATGAGGTCGTCGTTGTCGTCGCTCTCGACGATGTCGATGCGCACCCCCGGCTCCTCGGCCCTCACGTCGGCGAGGACGCGCGGCAGCAGACGTGTCGACACGCTCTGGAAGGTGCCGATCGCGAGGCGACCGACCGTCCCGTCGCGCACCGCCGCACACCGCGCCTCGAACTGTCCCGCGCGCGCCAGCAGGTCTCGGGCTGCCTCGAGGGTGTCCTCGCCGACCGCGGTCAGCGTGACGCCGCGCGGGCCTCCGTGCCGCTGGAAGACCGGCATCCCGAGCGCCTTCTCCAAGGCCGCGATCTGCTGGGTGATGGCGGCCTGCGAGTAGCCGAGGTGATCCGCCGCCCGCCGATAGGACCCCTGCTCGTGCACGGCGACGAGGGCCTGCAGGTGCCGGAGCGAGAGATCGGCGACGGCCATCTGGGCACCCTAGGCCATGTGAGCGCATTCCCTGCTCATATCGAGCATGATTCAACGCTTTTCACGAACGGTTCGAGCCCGTAGCCTCGGAGGCACCCCGAGTCGGGGGACCCTGACGACCAGGAGGCACCGTGACCGCCACGCTCGACACCAGCATCCTCAGCACAGAGCAGATCGAGGACTTCCACCGCGACGGCGCGATCGTGGTGCGCGGCCTGTTCACTCCCGAGGAGGTGGCGACGCTCGAGCGCGGCATCGAGCGCAACCTCGCCGACCCGAGCCCGAGGTTCAAGGTGGCGAGCAAGCCCGACGATCCCGGCTGGTTCGGCGAGGACTTCTGCAATTGGCAGCGCATCGAGGAGTTCCGCGATGTGGCCTTCAACTCTCGCGCCGCCGATGCTGCCGGCGCGCTCATGGGCTGCGACGTCCGGCTCTACCACGACCACATGCTCGTCAAGGAGCCCGGCACCCGGCAGGACACCCCCTGGCACCAGGACCAGCCGTACTACAACGTCGATGGATTCAACAACTGCTCGATGTGGGCACCGGTGGACCCTGTCGCCCCGGAGTCGACCCTCGAGTTCGTCGCGGGATCGCATCGGGAGGGCTGGCTCATGCCGCGCTCCTTCATGGACAACCAGGCGAAGTGGTTCCCGGAAGGATCGCTGCGCGAGCTGCCGGCCATCGAGGAGGACCGCGCTTCGTTCGACATCCTCGGCTGGCAGCTGGAGCCCGGCGATGCGGTGTTCTTCCACATGCTCACGCTCCACCACGCCTACGGGGTACCCGGACAGCGCCGCCGCCGCGCCTTCTCGCTGCGTTTCCTCGGTGACGACATGGTGCACGCGCCTCGCAACTGGGTGACGTCACCGCAGTTCGACGGCCTGGAACTCGAACTGCCGGCCGGGTCGCCGATGGATCACCCGCTCTTCCCGGTCCTGCGCTCATCCTGACCCGATAGGGTCGCCGCATGAGCGAAGATCGCGTGTCCATCACCCCCTTGGTCGACGGCCCCCTCGAGGTGTCCGGAGCCGTTCGCGTCAATGCGTCGGATGGCGCCGAGATTCGCAGCGCCGACAAGGTCTACCTCTGCCGCTGCGGCGCCTCCGAGAAGAAGCCCTTCTGCGATGGCTCCCACAAGAAGATCGGCTTCGTCTCCGACGTCGAGGCGTAGCGACACGCGCAAGACCGTCTGGCGCCTCTCGTGGAGGGCGTCCACGGGAGGTTCGAATGACGCGAGGCGTGATGCGCGCGGTGGTCGCCGTGCTCGCGGCGGTCTCCGTCGTCTCAGCCAGCCTGGTCACGGCCTCGGTCGCCCAGGCCCAGCGCACGGTCTCCTTCAGCGGATACACCTGGAAGGTCAAGGCCGGCGAGCGCCGCTTGGGTCCCGGGCCCAACTACTTCTCCGACTCCCGCAACAACGTCTGGGTCGACCGGCGGGGGCGCCTGCACCTGCGCATCGTCCGGGACAGCGGGCGCTGGACGTGCGCCGAGGTCGCCAACCTCACGCACCTGGGCTACGGCACCTACACGTGGACCACCCAGAGCGATCTCATCCGGCTCGACCGCCACGCCGTCCTCGGACTGTTCACGTGGTCCGACGACCCGGCGTACGCACACCGCGAGATCGACATCGAGTACGCCCAGTGGGGCAACCTGTGGCCGCGCGTGCACGGGCTCTTCACGGTGCAGAACGGCGAGATGCCCAGTCCGTACCAGCGCAGTTTCCACTTCATCCCCGCCACGGAGTCGGTGCACACCTTCACGTGGCGGCCGGGACGCGTGGACTTCCGGGCGACGTCGGGCGGGCGCACCGTGCGATGGTCGACGTCCGGACCCCACGTCCCCGTCCCCGGTGACGAGCTCACCGCCATGAACCTCTGGCTGATGGAGGGACGCGCGCCGCTCACCACGCAGCACGTGATCATCTCCGACTTCCGCTTCACGCCCGCGCGCTGACTCATGCCCAGCGTGCGACCGCGAGGGTGAGCAGCGGCGCGATCACGAGCGCCGGCAGGAGGTCGGCCACCGCGATGCGGCTGAGCTGCAGCAGTCGCAGCGACACCCCGATGAGGAGGACGCCGCCGGTCGCGGTGATCGCGGCGATCGCCGATGCGGCAAGGACGGCGCCCACGAGCGCCCCGAGGACGGTGAAGAGCCCCTGGACGATGCCCACGGATATCGCGGAGAAGGCGACGCCCCAGCCGAGGGAGGCGGCGAACGCGATCGACGCGAAGCCGTCGAGCACCGACTTCAGGGCGAGCTGGTCGATGCCACGTCCGAGACCGTCCGACAGCGAGCCCAGGATCGCCAGCGGGCCGATGCAGAAGAGCAGTGAGGCATCGACGAACCCCTCGATGAAGCGCGCCCTGCTGCCGCTGTCGTCGGAGCGGCCGACCTTGGCCTGCACCCACCCGCCGAGCTGCTCGACTCGCTCCTCGAGTCGCAGCAGGGAGCCGATGATGCCGCCGATGACGACCGAGCCGAGCACGATGAGAAGGGGAGCCGCCGATCCGACGTCGGCGATCCAGTCGGCGTCGAGGAGATCGACGACGTTGAGCGCCGCGATGACGAGGGTGACGAGGCCGAGGGCCTGGGTGATGAGGATCCGCGTGCGCTCAGGGAGCCGATGGCCGACGAGAACGCCGATCGCCGCGCCGATGACGATCGCCGCCATGTTGAGCAGCGTCCCCAGCCCGATCACCGGCGCAGCCTAGTGGGACTCGATGGGCTGATCAGTAGTAAGGCTTCTCTGGTTCGATCTGCAGGGTCCAGGCGTTGATGCCGCCGCCCACGTGGACGGCGTCGGAGAAGCCCGCGCCCTTGAGGATCGCGAGCACCTCCGCGGAGCGACCGCCCACCTTGCAGTGGAGCACGATCTGCTTGTCCTGGGGCAGCTTCTCCAGCGCGGACCCGTCGAGGAACTCCCCCTTGGGGATGAGCACGGCGCCGTCGATGGTCACGATCTCCCACTCGATCGGCTCACGGACGTCGATGAGCATGAAGTCGCGCTCACCGCGCTCCCGCTCGTCGAGCATCTGCTTGAGGTCCTGCACCGAGATCGTCGAGTCACGCGCGGCCTCCGCCGCCTCGTCGGAGATCACGCCGCAGAACGCGTCGTAGTCGATGAGCGCGGTCACCGTGGGGTTGTCACCGCACACCGCGCAGTTCGGGTCCTTGCGGATCCGGACCTCCCGGAACGTCATCTCGAGGGCGTCGTACACGAGGAGACGACCGAGCAGAGAGTCCCCGACTCCGGTGAGCAGCTTGATCGCCTCGGTCACCTGGATCGAGCCGATGGTGCCGCACAGCACCCCGAGGACGCCGCCCTCGGCGCACGACGGCACCATGCCCGGCGGCGGCGGCTCCGGGTAGAGGCAGCGGTAGCACGGACCGTGGTCCGCCCAGAAGACGCTCGCCTGCCCGTCGAAGCGGAAGATCGAGCCCCAGACGTAGGGCTTGCCGAGGAGCACGCAGGCGTCGTTGACGAGGTAGCGCGTCGCGAAGTTGTCGGTGCCGTCGACGATGAGGTCGTACTGGCTGAACAGTGGCATGACGTTGGTGGAGTCGAGGCGCTCCTCGTGCATGACGACATCGACGAAGGGGTTGATCTCCTTGATCGAGTCCCGCGCGCTCTCCGCCTTGGACCGTCCCACGTCGCTCTGGCCGTGGATGATCTGGCGCTGCAGATTGGACTCGTCGACGACGTCGAACTCCACGATGCCGAGCGTCCCCACGCCGGCGGCGGCGAGGTACATCAGGGTCGGGCTGCCCAGTCCGCCGGCGCCGACGCACAGGACGCGGGCATTCTTCAGGCGCTTCTGCCCGGCCATGCCGACATCGGGGATGATGAGGTGGCGGCTGTAGCGGCGCACCTCGTCCAGCGACATCTCGTCGGCGGGCTCGACCAGGGGGGGAAGGGACATCGGGACTCCTCGAGGCGGGTTCCCGTCCATGATCCCGCATGCTCCTTCGTCGAGCGAAGGAGGATGCGGCAGACTCGACCCGTGGCGCCCTCCACGAGGCCCCTCATCGGGCTCACGACGTACGTCGATACCGCCCGGTGGGGAGTCTGGGACGTGCCGGCCGCCGTCCTCCACGCCACCTACGTCGCGGCGCTGCAGCGCGCGGGCGCCCGCCCGATCCTGCTGCCCCCCGATCCCGGCGACGACGGGGTTCTCGACCGGCTCGACGGCCTGGTCGTGACCGGAGGACCCGACGTGGACCCCCGGCTGGACGGACGCCCGGCATCGGACGACGCCGCGCCCATCCCGGAGCGGGATTCCTACGAACTCCTCCTCTGGCACGGCGCGCGGGCGCGCGATGTTCCCACGCTGGGCATCTGCCGGGGCCTGCAGACGATGGTCCTTGCTCACGGGGGCTCGCTCATCCCCGATCTCGACGACGCCGGCTATGGCACCGCGCACCGCGAGGTGCCCGGGACCTACACCGAGCACGAGGTCGCCCTCGAGGAGGGATCGACGATCGCCGGCATCTACGGCACGACCCGCATGCGGGTGAACTCCTCCCACCACCAGGCGATCGCCGACCCCGGGTCGACGGTCCCGACCGGATGGGCCGACGACGGGGTCATCGAGGTATGCGAGATTCCCGAGGCGCGCTTCGCCATCGGCGTGCAGTGGCACCCCGAGCACCCCGATCGCCTCTCCGCCGACCTCCCGCTCCTGCGCGCCCTCGTCGAGGCCGCATCCCGTTAGTCCCGCACACGACCCCCAGGAGGACCCCATGCTCGTCGACATCCGCCACGCACCGTCGTTCGCCGTGGCCCGCTGCACGCTCGCCAACACCGAGCACGTCAAGGTGGAAGCGGGGGCGATGGCGGCCATGAGCGACGGGGTCACCCTCGACGCCAAGATGGAGGGCGGCTTCCTCAAGTCGCTCAGCAGGAGCGCGCTGGGCGGCAACTCGTTCTTCGTCACCACCTACACCAGTTCCGTCGACGGCGGCTGGGTCGACGTCACCGCCGTGCTCCCCGGCGACATCACCGTCATCGAGTCCACCCCGGACCGCCCGCTGGCCGTGACCAAGGGCGCCTGGCTGGCGAATGAGCAGAGCCTCGCCATGGACACCAAGTGGGGCGGCGCCAACAACCTGTTCGGCGGCGAGGGGGGCTTCGTCTCGCGCTTCGACGGCGCGGGCAAGATCGTGGTGGCGTCGTACGGCGCTCTCGACCGACACGCCCTGCAGGCCGGCGAGCGGCTCGTGGTCGACTCCGGCCACATCGTGGCGTACGACGCCTACATCGCGATGCAGACGCGCACCACGGGCGGCGTCATGAAGTCGCTGAAGTCAGGCGAGGGGCTCGTGCTGGAGATCACCGGCCCCGGGCTCGTGTGGACACAGTCCCGCAACCCCAACGGACTCATCACCTGGCTCACCAACGTCCTGCCGTTCAGCCAGAGCTGACGCAGCGCGCCTACAGCGGCGTGACGTACGCGCCGGAGATGCCACCATCGACGAGGAAGTTCGACGCCGTGATGAACGACGAGTCATCCGAGGCGAGGAAGGCCACCGCGGCGGCGATCTCCTCCGGTTCGCCGAAGCGGCCGAAGGGAATGTGCACGTAGCGACGCGCTGCCCGCTCGGGATCCTTGGCTAACAGCTCCATGAGGAGGGGTGTCTTCACCGGCCCCGGAGAAAGCGCGTTCACGCGCACACCCTGGCGCGCGAACTGCACGCCGAGCTCGCGCGACATCGACAGCACGCCGCCCTTGGACGCGGTGTAGGACACCTGGGACGTCGCCGCGCCCATGGTCGCGACGAACGACGCCACGTTGATGATGGAGCCCCGGCCCTGCTCGAGCATGTAGGGGAGCACGGCCTTGCAGCCGAGGTACACGGAGGTGAGGTTGACGTCCTGCACCCGCTTCCACGCCTCCAGGCTCGTGTCGAGGATGGAGTCGTCGTCCGGCGGGGAGATGCCGGCGTTGTGGAAGGCGACGTCGATGGAGCCGTACGTGTCCACGGCGACCTTGTACATGCGGGCGTTGTCCTCGGGGGACGTCACGTCGACCTTGACAAACGTCCCCCCGACCGATTCCGCGGCTGCCTCCCCCGACGCGGCATCCATGTCCGCGATGACGACGTTGGCACCCTCGGCGGCCAGGCGCTTGGCCGATGCCAGGCCGATGCCGCTGCCTCCCCCGGTGATGAGCGCGGTGCGGCCGACGAGGCGGCGACAGACGACGTCGGACATGGCAATCCCTCTCGATCGGCGGCTAATCGGTGGCGATGAAGACGTTCTTGGTCTCGGTGAAGGCCTCGGGGGCATCCGGGCCGAGTTCCCGGCCCAGGCCGGAGCGCTTGAAGCCGCCGAACGGTGTCCAGTAGCGCACCGAGGAGTGGGAGTTCACCGAGAGGTTCCCCGCCTCCACCCCGCGTGCGACGCGCAGGCCCCGGCCGAGGTCGCGGGTCCAGATCGAGCCCGACAGGCCGTAGTCGGAGTCGTTGGCCATCCGGATCGCGTCGGCCTCGTCCTCGAAGGGGAGCACCACGACGACCGGCCCGAAGATCTCCTCGCGGTAGGCGGCGTCGGACTCCGCGACCGGTGCCAGCACCGTGGGCGGGTACCAGAATCCGGGGCCGTCGGGGCAGGTGCCGCGGAAGGCGACCGGCGCGCCGTCGGGGACGTAGGCGGCCACGGTCTCGCGGTGGGCCGCGGTGATGAGCGGACCCATCTCCGCGGTGTCGAGAGAGGGATCCTCTACCCGAACGCCGGCCACCGCGGGCTCGAGCAGCGCCATGAAGCGGTCGAAGGCGCTGCGCTCGACCAGGATGCGCGAGCGAGCGCAGCAGTCCTGGCCCGCATTGTCGAAGACGCCGTAAGGCGCCGTCGCGGCGGCGCGCTCGAGGTCGGCATCGGCGAAGACGATGTTCGCGCTCTTCCCGCCGAGCTCGAGGGTCACGCGCTTGATCTGCGCCGCGCAGCCGGCCATGATCCGCTCGCCGACCTCGGTGGAGCCGGTGAAGACGATCTTGCGGACCAGGGGGTGCGTGACGAAGCGCTCTCCGACCACCGAGCCCTTGCCCGGCACCACGGTGAGCACGCCCTCGGGAATCCCGGCCTCCAGGGCCAGCTCGCCGATCCTCAGGGCCGTGAGCGGGGTGACCTCGGCCGGCTTGAGGACGACGGTGCACCCGGCGGCCAGCGCGGGCGCGAATCCCCAGCCCGCGATGGGCATGGGGAAGTTCCACGGCACGATGACACCCACGACGCCGATGGGCTCCTGGAACGTCATGTCGACGCCGCCGGCGACCGGGATCTGCCGGCCGAACAAGCGCTCGGGCGACCCCGAGTAGTAGGCGAGCACGTCGCGAACGTTGCCGGCCTCCCAGCGCGCGTTGCCGATGGTGTGTCCGGCGTTCGCGACCTCGAGCTGCGCGAGCTCCTCCACGTGATCGTCGATCACCTGGCTGAAACGGCGCAGCAGGCGCGCCCGATCGCCCGGCGCGATGGCGCGCCACGACGCGAAGGCGGCATGGGCACGCTCGATGGCCTCGTCCACCTGCTCGAGGGAACTCGCCGGAACGTCGGCGATCGGCTGCCCGCTCACCGGGCTGATGACGGCGGTCACAGTCGCTCGAACCCCCGGAAGCGCTCCCAGTCGGTCACCGCGCGACCGAAGGCCTCGAGCTCGACCTCGCCCATCCGGGTGTAGTGCGCCTGCACCTCCTCGCCGAAGGTGTCGCGCACCCACTCCGACTCCGACCACAGGTCGACGGCTTTCGCGAGGGTGTCCGGCACTCGCCGGGACGTATCGGCGTAGGCGTTGCCGGTGAAGATGGGCTCGAGCGGCAGGTCGCGCTCGATGCCGTCGAGTCCGGCGGCGATGATCCCGGCCACCGCGAGATAGGGGTTGACGTCGCCTCCCGGCACGCGATTCTCCAGCCGCAGCGAGGGCCCCTGACCGACCAGTCGCAGGGCGCACGTGCGGTTGTCGCGGCCCCAGCGCAGCGCCGTGGGCGCGAAGGAGCCCTCGACGTAGCGCTTGTAGGAGTTGATGGTGGGGGCGAAGAGCAGGGTGAGCTCCTCCATGTGGGCGAGCTGCCCGGCGATGAACGCCCGACCAAGGGCGGAGAGACCCTCCGGGTCGGCGTCATCGGCCATGACCATGGATCCGTCCTCGCCGCGGAACGACAGGTGGATATGGCAGGAGTTGCCCTCGCGCTCGTTGAACTTCGCCATGAACGTGAGGGACATGCCCTCCTGTGCCGCGATCTCCTTGGAGCCGTTCTTGTAGATCACGTGCCGGTCGCAGGTGGTGAGGGCGTCGGTGTAGCGGAAGGCGATCTCGTGCTGGCCGAGGTTGCACTCGCCCTTGGCGCTCTCGACCTTGAGGCCCGCGCCGGCCATGCCGAGGCGGATTCGCCGCAGCAGCGGCTCGACGCGCGCGCCGCCGAGGATCGAGTAGTCGATGTTGTACTGATTCGCCGGAGTGAGGTCCCGATAGCCGGAGGCCCACGCCTCCTCGAAGCTGTCGAGGAACACGATGAACTCGAGTTCGGTCCCGCACATGGCGACCATGCCCTGGTCGGCGAGCCGGTCGACCTGGCGACGCAGGATCTGCCGCGGCGACGCGACGACCGGGCTGTGGTCGCGCCACTGGATGTCGCACAGGACGCCGACCGCGCCCTCCTGCCACGGGATGCGATGCAGGGTGGCGAGATCAGGCGTGAGGTCCATGTCGCCGTACCCCGAGTCCCACGACGACATGGCGTAGCCGGAGACGGTGTTCATGTCGATGTCGACCGCGAGGAGGTAGTTGCAGCCCTCGGTGCCGTGGGCGAGCACCTCCTCGGCGAAGTGGGTCCCGTGGATGCGCTTGCCCTGCAGGCGCCCCTGCATGTCGGTGAAGGCGACCACGACGGTGTCGACGGCCCCCGACTCGATGTCGGCGAGCAGGGTCTGCAGGTCCAGGGGCGCTGGCGTGGGCGCTGGACGGGTCATCGGGTCCCCTCGTGTGCGGCGGGTGCGCGCCGATGCTACGCCCCCGCGGGGGAGGTGCGTGTCGCGAACCCGGAGACCCACAGTCCGGCCACGGCGTCGGGGTGCTCCATCTGGGCCGCGTGTCCGCAGTCGGGCAGGACCACCACCGTGGCGTCAGGGAAGGCCCGCGCCGCGCGCCGGGCGTTGCGGGGGTGTACGAGGATGTCGTCGGACCCGTAGATGACCAGGGCGGGGCACCCGAGCAGGCGTGCCGCCGACCACGGGTTGCGCCGTCCCACCCTCGCGAAGGAGGCGAGCAGCCCGCGCAGCGACGCCAGGAAGGAGGGCGTCGCATAGGGCAGCCGGTCGCGCATCTGGACTTCCGCGATGAGTTCCGCCCGCAGTTCGGGGCGCACGCGCGAGGGATCGACGAAGCACGCCTGCAGGGTGGCGTCGACGCGCGCCTGGGCGGACACGGTCGAGTAGCGGCGTACGAGCGACTCGCCGACCCCCGGAATCGCCACGACGGGCAGGTGGGCATTGCCTCGGCCGAGCGACAGGGTGGGCAGTGCGGGCGAGATGAGCGTGAGGGAGGAGACACGGGCATCGCGGGCCGCCTCGAGGGCGATCGCGCCGCCCAGAGAGTTGCCGAAGAGGTGCACGGGCGCCTCGCTCCCGTGGCGATCGCGCCAGGCTCGGACGAGGTGCACGACGCGCCGCGCATGACCGGTCGGCGAGTGATCGCCGTCCCGGGGAGGCGGTGACGCACCGAAGCCCGGGAGGTCCGGCGCGAGCAGGGCGTAGTCGGCCGGCAGCCGCTGCATGAGGTCCACCCAATTGAGCGCGGATCCCCCGAGGCCGTGGACGAGCACGACGAGACCCGCGGGATCCCCGACCGCGGGCCGCTCGCGCACGGCGAGGCTGCTGTCGGGCAGGTCCCATCGCTCCACGGCGAACACGCCCCCATGAGACCACGCGCCCCCGCGACCGGACCTCGGCGGCCCACCCCCGCGCGGACTCGGCGCTCCAGGCGCGCACCGCACTACAGTGAGACCGTGACCGTGGCTGACGACGCGTCCTCGCGCCGCACTGCCGAGCCGACTCCCCGCCTGCCGCGGGAAGAGCGCCGCGCTCAGGTCCTGCGGGCCGCGCGCGAGGTCTTCGTCGCCTCGGGCTACCACACGACCGGCATGGACGACATCGCCGAGCGCGCCGGGGTCAGCAAGCCCGTGCTCTACCAGCACTTCCCCGGCAAGCTCGACCTCTACCTGGCTCTCCTCGACGAGGGCATCACCACGCTCCTCGACTCCCTGCGCACGGCACTGGAGTCGACCACGGACAACAAGCAGCGCGTCCGCGGCGCCGTGGAGGCCTACTTCGACTTCGTCGACGATCCCGACGGCGCCTACCGCCTGGTCTTCGAGAGCGACCTCATCAACGAGCCCGCGGTGAGGGATCGCGCGGAGTCCACCGATGCCGAGTGCGCGTCGATGCTCAGCCGCGTGATCGCCGAGGACACCGGCCTGTCCCCGGCCCAGGCTCAGCTCCTCGCCGGCGGGATGCTGGGCATGGCGCAGATCGCCGCGCGGCGGTGGCTGCGCGAGCCGGGAGGCGTCTCCCGGTCCGAGGCCGTCGACCTCATCGCCTCGCTGGGATGGCGCGGGATCCGCGGATTCCCGCTCAGCCATCCCCCGCAGGACTGACGCCCACCCTGCGTGGGCTAGCCTGCGAGCGTGGAGGTCAAGATCGGAATCCAGCAGTCCGCGCGGGAGATCGCGCTGGAGAGCCCCCTGTCCGCCGACGAGATCGCGAGCGCGGTCAGCGCAGCCCTCGCCGACGGGGGTGTCCTCACGCTCGACGACGAGAAGGGTCGGCGGGTGATCGTGCCCGCGGACCGTCTCGCCTACGTCGAGATCGGAGCCGAGGCGTCCCGTCGCGTCGGATTCGGCACGTAGCCCACCTCGATCGCCCGCGGCTTCCGGAGCATCCCTACGCCGACAGGCCCAGTGCCTGCATTCGGCGGGAATGCTCATCGGTGAGGCGATTGAGCATCCTCCCCACGCCGGCGAGGTCCACCTGTCCGTCGGCGCCGCCCACGAGAAGGTCGGACAGCGCGTCGCGCTCCGCGGCGACGTGCTGCGCCTGCGAGAGCGCCTCGCCCACCAGCCGGCGGCCCCACAGGGCAAGCCGCCCGGCCACGCGGGGATCCTCGGCGATCGCCGCGCGCACGCGATCCACGGCGAACGCCGATTGACCGAGGTCCTCGCACACCTCGAGCACGAGCTCGCGGGTCTGCGGATCGAGGAAGGCCGCGATCTCGCGGTAGAAGTCCATGGCGATGCCGTCGCCGACATAGGCCTTCACCAAGCCCTCGAGCCAGTCGCTCGGGGCGGTCATCGCGTGGAACTGCTCGAGCGGCGCGCGAAACGGCGCCATGGCCTCGGCCGGATCAGCTCCCAGCTCCACGAGGCGGCTGCGCAGCCGCACGAAGTGCCGGTACTCCGGTCCGCCATGGCCGCGAGCTGCGTCTTGTCGTCGATCGTCGGGGACAGCGACACGTCCGCCGCGAGGCGCTCGAAGGCCATGAGTTCGCCGTACGCGAGAACCCCGAGGAGGTCGATCACCGCTGCGCGGTAGGACGGATCGTCGGTGAGGTCCTCCGGGACTGGCATGAGGGGAGGTTAGCCCCCTCGGGGTAGACTCAGGGAGGCCGCGTGCGCGGCCCCTTTTGACTGGAGTTCACCCTGACCTCGGATTCGCTTGCCACGACGGACGTCGTGGCCCCTGTCGTTCCCCCCACCTTCGCCGAGCTCGGCGCCGCCGACGACATCGTCTCGGCCCTCGCCGACGCCGGCATCGAGCGGGCTTTTCCCATCCAGGAGATGTGCCTCCCCCTGGCCCTGGAGGGGAGGGATCTCATCGGGCAGGCGAAGACCGGCACGGGGAAGACCCTCGGATTCGGCATCCCCCTCATCCAGCGCATCACCCGCGACGACGCTCCCGGCGCGACGCCCCAGGCACTCATCGTGGTCCCCACGCGCGAGCTGTGCATCCAGGTCGCCGACGACCTCGAGCGCGCGAGCACCCTGCGCGGGCTGCGCGTCCTCAGCGTCTACGGCGGCCGCGCGTACGAGCCCCAGCTCGAGGCCCTCGCCCGCGGGGTCGAGGTGGTCGTCGGAACGCCGGGCCGCCTCATCGATCTCGCTCAGCGGGGCGCCCTCAACCTCTCCCGCGTCGGCGTTCTCGTGCTCGACGAGGCTGACGAGATGCTCGACATGGGATTCCTGCCCGACGTCGAGCGCATCGTGACGATGCTCCCCGCGTCGCGCCAGACGATGCTCTTCTCCGCGACGATGCCGGGCCAGATCGTGGCGCTGGCCCGTCGCTACATGACCCAGCCGACCCACATCCGCGCGGCCGACCCCGGGGACGAAAGCGCCACGGTCGACGCCATCGAGCAGCATGTCTGGCGCGCGCATCCCATGGACAAGATCGAGCTCCTCTCGAGGATCCTCCAGGCGGACGGGCGCGGCCTCACGATGATCTTCACGCGCACCAAGCGCAAGGCGCAGAAGATCACCGACGACCTCACCGAGCGCGGCTTCGCGGTCGGCACCGTCCACGGCGACCTCGGCCAAGGCGCCCGCGAGCAGGCGCTCCGCGCGTTCCGCAAGGGCAAGGTGGACGTGCTCGTCGCCACCGACGTGGCCGCCCGGGGCATCGACGTCGAGGGCGTCACCCATGTCATCAACTACGAGTGCCCCGACGACGAGAAGACCTACCTCCACCGCATCGGCCGCACCGGCCGTGCGGGGGCGAGCGGCGTCGCGGTCACGCTCGTGGACTGGGAGGACGTCGCCCGGTGGCAGATGATCGACAAGATCCTCGGGCTGCCGTTCAAGGACCCGCTGGAGACCTACTCCACGTCCGACCACGTGTACACCGGGCTCGGCATCCCCCGCGACGCGACCGGACGCCTCTCCGCGGAGAAGCGCACGCGGGAGGGACTCGCCGCCGAGGAGATCGAGGATCTCGGCGAGACGGGCAAGAAGCCCAAGCCCAAGCCGTCGCGCGATCGCGACGCCGGTGGTCGCCAGCACGGTTCGGCGAAGTCATCCAAGACGAGCGCGCCGAAGGGCAGCGCATCGTCCGGCAAGGCGTCGTCCGGCAAGGCTTC
>CAIVWG010000156.1 GCA_903909555.1 uncultured bacterium
CGGCCGGGCCCCGGGCCCTCGCAGCGGACCTACCGTGGACATATGAATGGTCGCGTCGTCACCGCTCTCACCGTCGCGTCGGAGGCCCTCGTGGCCGCCGGCGCCACGGCCGTGGGAGCCGTCCAGACGGCCGCCGAGGAGCCTGCGAGCACGCTCGTCGTGGACCTCGCCTCGACACCGACGCCGGCTCCCCTCCCCTCGACCGCGTCCGCGGCCCCGGCTCCCGCGACCGCTTCGCCCAAGCCGCGACCGACGCGCGATCGGGATAACCGTCCAGGCCGCGACGAGGATCAGGGCACGGCGTCTCCCGAGAGCGATGACGACGCCACGGACGACCAGGGCAATGGCAGCCAGCCCGATGATGACGTCGAGGACGACCAGACCTGGCGGCCGGGCGATCCCGCCGACGATGATTCCGGCGACGGGGGCAACGGCGCGTCAGATGACGACGCCGTGGCGGACGACGACCAGCAGGGGAACGACGGCTCCGGCGATGCCGACTCGGGTCAGGACAACTCGGACGACCACGACTCGGACGACGACAGCTCGGACGACGACGATCACGACTCCGACGACGACGGCGACTACGACGACGACGGCGAGGAGGACGACGACTGACGGTCGTCCTCCTCCCCCCGCACGCCGTAGCGCAGCAGAACTGCCCCCTAGTCGACCGGGCGCCGCTCGAGGAACAGCGCGCGAGCGGCGCATCCCTTGACCGCCCGGCGCGCCTGCGCCTCGTCCTGGGAAGACAGCGGGCCCTTCGGCAGGAGCGGGTAGCCCCAGCGATCGAGTTCGATGACATCCGGGGCCAGGTGGGCGCAGATGCCCGTGCCATCGCAGCGGGCGGGATCCAGGCGCAGTTCACTCGTGGTGCTGGTCGACGTTCTCATCAGGCTCATCGGGCAAACGCCTCTCGTGCGCTCATGGCCATGCGCAGGGCGCCGTCAGGATGACGGCATGCACCCCGGCCGGGGATCAACTCCTCCAGGGAGTCCAGGTGACGTTCGGCGCGCTTGCGGCGACGCCGTGACCGCGCCCAGTCCGACATGGACTGCGCGAGCTCCGGCAGCCCGAAGATGCAGGGACCGCACTGCCCGGCGGACTGCGACGCGAGGTAGCCCAGGATGGCCGCGGCCTCGCGGGCGCCGTCGCGGTCAGGCGGAAGCAGGTACACCACGCCGGCCCCGAGGGAGAGCGAGCGAGCCGCGAGCGCCTGGGGCGACATCACCAGACCCGAGGCATCGGCCCACGCGAGCCAGGTGCCTGAGTACCCGCCCAGCAGGATCGCCTGCGGCGCGGGAAGCCGCAGGGTCGCGAGCACCTCGGCGAGCTCGGCGTCAGCATCCACCTCGACCACGATGCGACGGCTCACCTTCAGGGGCGCCGATGCCTCGGTGATGGTGAGCAGGGAGGTCGTGGGGTACTGCGCGCCTCGGGCCAGCTGCGCCACGCGGGCATGCGTCTCCGTGTTGTGCACGAGGATCGCGGGACCATCGCCCCACGGGCGAGCCCGGTCACGCGAGAACTGCGGAAGCGGCAGTCCTCCCTGCAGCGCACGGATGACACTGGAGGATTCCCCGGAGACGTAGGCATCCGGCGCGAGCTCGATGCGCATGGGGATCTCGCCGCCGATGCGGCTGCGCTCCCCGATGGCGATCTCGACGCTGGACCTCGTCTGGTGCGCGGAGGCATGCAGCCACACGACCACCTCGCGGGCGTCGATGGCCTCGGCCGCGAGGGCCGCACCGTCGAGGACGAGGTGGGGGCGCAGTTGGAGCAGCGCGGCATCCTTCCCGGACGCTGGCTCGCCTTCGGCACCGTTGACCACGACGATGCCCCCGGGGGCGTCCGCGCGAGCCGCCCGCCACTTCAGGTGAGACGGGACGTGCGCACCGCCGCGCCCGGTGAGGTTCGCGGCCTCAAGGCGGTCGATGAGGGCGAGCCCGGCGCGCCCGTGGGCCATCGGCCGCGGACCCCAGCGCTCGAGGTGGCGTGCAAGGTCCTCGCGCCAGGGGCCGAACGGTGTCTCGGCAGCCTCACCCAGGTAGACGACGGGTTCGTCGAAGATCGGGATGGTCGACCACGCGAGGTCCCGTGGCTCGACTGCCCGGTCATCGACGTGACCAGGCGACGTGGTCTCCCACGTGGGCGTGAGTGTCATCGGGTCCTCCCTGACGCAGTGAGCTGGCGCGATGTCGCGGCGAGGAGTTCCTCGCGTCGATCCGCAGGGGACTTGGCGGCGTACCGCCATGCCGCCGTCAGGAGTACGGCGATCCCAGAGCCGGCGTACAGGGCCAGCAGGGACGCGGTGTCGCTGCCGGCGAGGACACCGTGGACCCACGCGAGGAGCCACGCGACGCCGGCGAAACGGTGCAGGACGAGCCACAGGCGACCCGTGACGCGCCCGGACATGCTCGCGCTCAGCGCCACGAGCAGGAAGACCCACATGCTGAGCACCCCGAGCGCCACCGGCAGGGGTCGGTACTCCGAGCCCCAGGGAAGCAACGCACCGACCCAGCCCACCTTGGCCCACGGATCGAGGGCGAGGACCACGACGTGCAGTGCGATGAAGAGAATCGTGAAGAC
>CAIVWG010000157.1 GCA_903909555.1 uncultured bacterium
CTCGCCGCCCATCTGCTGGACCTGAGGCTTCACGATGGTCACGCCGACGACGAGTTCCGGCTGCTCGATCGGCGCCATGCCGATGAACGACCCGATGGTGGAACCGTCGTAGCAGCCGCACTCGAGGTTGATGACCTGGGCGGTTCCGGTCTTGCCGCCCACGCGGTAGCCGGGGATTCCCGCCATGGGCGCGGTCCCTCCATCGGCCACGACGTTCTCCAGCATCTCGCGGATCACGCGGGCGGTGTCGGCCGACACCACGCGATCCCCGTCGAGCGGGGCGTTGCCGACGTCGGAGTTCTTCACCAGCGACACCGGGACGCGGACCCCGTCGTTGGCGATCGTCGCGAAGACGCTCGCCGCCTGGACGGCGTTGACGGAGAAGCCCTGACCGAACGTGAGCGTGGGGAACGTCGTACCCGACCACTCGGCGATGGGCGGCAGGTAGCCCGCGGTCTCGCCGGGGAACCCCAGGCCGGTCGCCTCCCCGATGCCGAACCGGCGCAGGTAGTCGAAGAACGTCTCCTGGGGGATGGTCTCGGCGGCCAGGATGGTGCCGATGTTGCTGGATCGGGCGAGAACCGTCTCGAGGTCCCACTCGTAGCCGCCGTGGTCCGTGGCGTCGTGGAAGACCTTCCCCGCGCGCTCGAGCACGGGCGGGATCTGGAACATCGTGTCGCGCTTGGCGCCGTCCTCCTCCAGCACCGCGGCGATCGTCATCACCTTCGCCGTCGAGCCGGGCTCGAAGGCGTCCGTGAGCGCCCGGTTGCCGAGGTCCTCGGGAGCCGCGTCCTCCGGGGAGTTGGCATCGAATGTCGGCGCTGTCGCCAGCGCCAGGATGTGGCCCGTCCGCGGATCCATGACGACGACGGAACCACTCTCCGCGCGGAACCTCTCCACGGCATCGGTGAGGACGCGCTGGGCGACGTACTGGATATCCCGATCGATGGTGAGCTGAATATCGGTGCCCGGGACCGGGTCCTGAGCCGATGTCTCCGCGGTGGGGATGGCCGCGCCGCCTGAGGCACGCTCGTAGGTCCGCCATCCGTCGACGCCGGCGAGGATGCCGTCCCGCGCGTACTCCACTCCCGCCAGTCCGTTGCCCTCGGCACCCACGAAACCGACGACGTTGGCCGCGACATTGCCCGCCGGGTACACGCGCTTGGTCGTGCGTTCGCTGAAGATGCCCACGAGCCCGAGTTCCTGGATGCGCCGCCACGCCTGGGGCGTCTGCTCCTTGGCGACGTAGACGAATCGCCGGTCGCCGGTCAGGCGTTCGACGAGGACGTCGGGATCGGCGGCGAGGATGGGAGCCAGTGCCTCCGCCGCCGCGCGCGGGTCCTCGATGAGCGTCTGATCGGCGGTGATGTGGCGCGCCTCCACCGTCTGGGCGAGGGGGATGCCATTGGTGTCCGTGATCTGACCGCGGTCGGCGAGGACCTGAACGGTGACGGTGCGCTGGTCCACGGCAGCAGCGGCGAGCTGATCTCCGCGCAGCCCCTGCAGGTCCACCAGTCGCGCGGAGAAGGCGAGGAGGATGACGACGGCCAGGATGAGGAGAACCCCCGCGCGACGGCGGGGGTTGCCGAGCCGAATCGTGCGCGGGGGACGCGGCGGGGGCGCGCCGCGGAATGACGTCCGCCGCTCCGGTCGTTGCTCGGGTCGACCGGAGCGCGACCGGGTGCCGGGCCCGCGGGGCGGCGCCGTGGTGCTCACGGCATCTCCCCTTCGACCGGGGACTCCTCGATCACGTCCGCGTCGTCGCCGCCGATGGCCCCCGTGTCCACGGGCTGGCCGGTGACGGGATCGACGTACTGACCCGTATCGGGATCGAGAATGGGATCCTCGCCGGACACGCCATCGACCGCCTCGCCGTCGAATCCGATCGGCGCGCCATCCTCGGTGATCGGCAAGCCGGTCACGGGGTCCGTGACCATCTCCCCGGTGACGGGATCGACGAGATAGCCGTTGACGAA
>CAIVWG010000158.1 GCA_903909555.1 uncultured bacterium
CTGCTGGTCGCTCACCGTGTTGCCGGAGATCGAGGCGTTCGACACCGACAGGCGCCGATGGGCGGGGAGAGCGGCGAGTCGCGTCGCGAGGATGTCGGTCCAGCGCTGCCCCGGGGGCCCGTACGCCATCCATCCCTCGCTCACGGAGTCACCGATCACCACCACCGTGCCGCGGGAGTGGGTCCGCGCGGAGATCGCGTCGGTCCACCACACCTGGCCGGGGTGGTAGCCGGTCTGCTTCAGCGGGTAGTCGGTGTCATCGACCGTCCGGGCGGGGAAAGCCTTGCCTGACTCCGCTCGGGCGTGATTGCCCGGAGTGCTGATGTACATCCCCGGCGGCGCGTAGGAGTACGCGAAGAAGTTCTTGCTCGTGACCGGAGCGTTCGGCGCGTAGATGCTCAGGGCGATCTGGTCCCCCGCCCTGACTCGGAGGCCGATGGGATCGCTCCAGGCCTGCTTGCCGGCCGGGATGGTGATGCTCGCCCTGCCGTCGAAGCGCACGCGGACGTTGGATCCGCCACGCAGGCGCGCGGTGCTGCTGGCAACGGGGAGGCCCGCCCACACCTCCTTGAGGACGAGCGGCGTCGTTCCGAAGTGATTGCTGAAGCGCACCCGTATCGCCCGCGCATCGGTGGACACCATGAGCAACTGGCGGATCGTCGCATCGGGCGACACGCCCTCGTTGCCCGCCATCGCGCCCTGCCAGACGGTCGCGCGCGTGGTGGCACCTGCGCCCTCCGGAGGCGCCGGCGCGGCGACCGCGATCCCGACCGGAACCAGGAGGCCGAGCGCAGCCACGACGACCGTCGCCGCGCGAACCACCCGCTGCAGTCGCATGGGGACGAACCTACCCCCGTGCGCGCGACACGAGGAAGTCCCGCCTCACGGTCAGCGCCGACTCAACGACGCTCCACGACGTGCCGCTCAACGACGTGCCGCTCAACGACGTGCCGCTCCACGACGGGGGCCGGAGCTCCCGCGTGCCACCACGCGCGTCTCGACGCGGCGGTACGTCGACTCGCGGCCGGGCTGCGCGATGCGATCGGTGAGCAGGTCCGCAGCGACCCGCCCCATCTCGGCGAGGGGCTGGGCCACCGTGGTCACGTCGAGGGACTCCAGCAGCCGCATCCCGTCGTACCCGACCAGCGCGACGTCCTCGGGGACGCGCAGGCCACGGTCGCGCAACGCCGCGAGGGCGCCGATGGCCGCGAGGTCGTTGGCCACGAAGAGCGCCGTCGCCCCGGCATCGAGCGCCGTCAGCGCTCCGGCGTAGCCGCCTGATTCGGTGAACGACCCGTCGACGACGTACGGCTCCAGGCCGTGTGCGGCCATGCCCTGCTCGTACCCCGCACGCCGCTCCCGGGCGATCCGGTTGTCCCCGCCGGTGACGTGCACGATGCGCTCATGGCCGAGCGCCGCCAGGTGATCGACGGCGAGGCGCGCGCCGTGCTCGTCGTCCCCGCTCACCGAGTCGAGGCCGGGCACCCCGTCGGTGCGCCACGTGACGACCACGGTCGGCACCTCGCGCGCGAACTCCTCCAGGTCCGCGTCCGACAGCCGGTGCGCGATGAGGACGAGGCCTTCCACCCGGGACTCCAGGAGCCCGGTGATCTCCGTGCGTTCCGTCGAGGGGTCGGCGTTGCCCGTGACGAGCAGCGTGGAGTAGCCCCGCTGCCGCGCCCGCTCCTGGACGCCGTCGAGGATCTCGGCGAAGACGGGATTGTGCAGGTCGAGGATGTGCACCCCGATCGTGCTCGTGCGCTGGCGGACCAGGCTGCTCGCCGTGCGGTTGGGCCGGTATCCGAGTTCGTCCGCGGCGGCCAGGATCGCGTCGCGACTGGAGGGTGCGACCTTGGGCGAGCCCTGCAGGGCCAGCGAGGCCAGCGACTTCGACACCCCGGCGCGCTCGGCGACGTCGTACAGGGTGGGCCGGCGACTCACCCGACCTCCGCCATCCCCACCGGCCGCCCTTCCCGGGCCGAGACCTCGCACGCGATGGCGGCCGCGAGCGCGGCGCGCGACTCCTCCGGCGGGCAGGGATTGTCGCGCTCACCGCGGACGACGTCGACGAAGGCCGACGTCCCCGCGGCAAAGGCGGCGCGGAAGCGGTCCATGAACCCCGCGTAGGGGTCCTCGTCCACCGGGAGATCCCCGTCCGCGACATGGATCGGCGTGCGGCGATTGAACCCGGCCGTGATCGAGTCCTGAGAGCCGAACGCCTCCATGCGGATGTCGTGGCCGACAGGATCGTGACGCGTGCCGCTGATGAGGACGGGAACGCCGCTGGCCATGGTGAGGTGCACGGCGACGACATCGTGATCGCCGGCCGCGGCGTAGTCGGGATGGTGGCGGACCGTGCCGGTGGCGTACACCGTGTCGATGTCGGCCCCGCTCAGCCAGCGTGCGAGGTCGAGGTCGTGGACGAGCATGTCGCGGAAGGTGCCGCCGCTGCTCGCGATGTACTCCGGGCTCCCGGGCGTGCGGTCGTGGGCGACGAGCGTCATCGTGTAGAGGACGCCCAGGCGGCCGGAGTCGATGGCGTCCTTGATCGTGCGAATGCCCGCATCGAAGCGGCGCTGGAAGCCGATCTGCATGGTGACGTCGCCCGCCAGGTCGATGAGCGCATCGGTCTCCTCCAGTGTCATGGCGAGCGGCTTCTCCACCAGGAGGGGCCGCCCGAGCGGGACCAGCGCTTCGAGCAGGTCGGCGTGGGTGTCGGTCGTCGTGGTGACGGCGTAGGCGTCGGCGTCGGGCCACTCGCCCCAGGGCACCGCGCGCCCACCGACCCTGCTCGCGAGCTCCTCGGCGCGGGCGAGGCTGCGGTTGGTCACCACGATGTCGTCCACGCGGCCGTCGGCGGAGAGATCCTCCGCCCGGATCACGCCCATGCGGCCGGCACCCACCACGACGATGCGCATGCGCTCTCCAATCGATACTCACCGGCCGACGAGGACCGGCCCGCTCCCCCTTGCCCGGTGGAGGCGAGTGTGCCACGATTCGTTGGAACGTTCCAACACCCACGGCCCGCCCACGGCCCCACCGCCGGGAGTCCCATGAGCACGTCTGCCGACCGCGCGTACCCCGACCGGTCGATTCCCAACCGGTCCTTCCTCGGACGCGTCGCCTCCGCCCCCATCTCCTGGGGCATCTGCGAGGTCCCCGGCTGGGGCGCGATGCTGCCTACCCCGCGCGTGCTGCAGGAGATGTCCGGACTCGGGCTGCCCGCCACCGAACTCGGGGCGCCCGGCTTCCTGCCGACCGCGCCGGAGGACGTGAGGGCCGAACTCGCGAAGTACGACATGACGCTCATCGGGGGATTCACCCCCGTCGTGCTCCACGACCCCGCGATGCGCGAGTGGACGATTGCGGAAGCGCGACGTGTCGCCGACCTCTTCCAGCGTGCCGGCGCCACGGAGTTCATCTCCGCCATCGTCTACGACCCCGACTGGTCCATCCCGCGACCGCTGGATGCCGCCGAGCGGCGGCACATGATGGAGATGTTCGCCGTCATCGACGACATCTGCGCGGAGTACGGCCTGGAGCAGGTGCTGCACTCGCATGTGCAGACCGTGGTCGAGACCAAAGACGACATCGACATGGTCCTCGACGGATGCGACGTGCGCTTCTGCCTGGACACCGGGCACATGGCGATCGGCGGCCAGGACCCGGTCGAGTTCGCCAAGGCCGCCTACGACCGCGTCGGCCACGTCCATCTCAAGGACGTCGACCTCTCCCTCGTCCCAGAGGTCCTCGCCCGCGAGAAGACCCTCATGGCCGCCACGCAGGAGGGCCTCTTCACCCCGCTCGGCCAGGGCGATGTCGACATCGCCGGGGTCGTCGAGGTCCTCGAGTCCCACGGCTACGACGGCTGGTACGTCATCGAGCAGGACACCGCCATCACCGACGGCCTCCCTCCGGAGGGCTCGGGCCCGATCGCGCAGGTCGTCACCTCGATGGACTACCTGCGCGATGTCGTCGCGCCACGCCTGGCGCGCTAGATGAGCGGCATCCCCGACATCCTCACCGTCGGCCGGATCAGCGTCGACCTCTACGCGCAGGAGATCGGCGCGAGCTTCCTCGACCCGCAGACGTTCACGAAGTCGGTCGGCGGGTCGCCGACCAATGTCGCCATCGCCGCGGCGCGGCTCGGCCACCACGCCGCCGTCGCCACCAAGGTCGGGTCCGAGAAGCTGGGCGACTACGTGCGGCAGCAGTTGCGCGACTGGGGGGTGGACACGTCGTACGTCGGCACCGGGGACGGACTCACTCCCGTGGTCCTGGCCGCGCTCGATCCGCCCGAGGACCCGCAGATCATCTTCTATCGGGGCGCCGCGGCCCCCGACACGCAGATCGCCGCCGGCGACGTTCCCGTCGACGTGATCCGCGACGTGCCCGTGCTGTGGATCAGCTTCGGTGCGCTCGCCCAGGGCAGCACCGCCGCGACCTGCGAGCAGTGGCTGGACCAGCGCGACCGCCGTTCGGACGTCGTCCTCGACCTGGACTATCGCCCGAGCATGTGGCCCGACCCCGCGCGCGCCCACGAGGTGGCATTGGCCGCCGTACGGCGCTCCACGGTCGTCGTCGGCAACCGCACCGAGTGCGAGGTCGCCGTCGGGGAGACCGACCCCGACCGCGCGGCCGACGCGCTCCTCGCCGAGGGCGTGCGCCTCGCCATCGTGAAAAGGGGCGGCGACGGCGTGCTCCTCGCCACCCCGGAGGACCGCTGGACGGTGCCGCCCGTCCCCATCGAGGTCGTCTGCGGCCTGGGCGCGGGCGACGCGTTCGGCGGCGCGTTGATCCACGGGTTGCTGTCGGGCTGGACCGTCCCCGAGATCGGGATGTTCGCCAACGCCGCTGGCGCCTACGTCGCGACCCAGCTCACCTGCGGGGATGCCATGCCTACCCTCGATCAGGTCGAGGCGCTCATGGACGGAGGACGCTGATGCTCGAGCGCGAGGGGTACGCCGCCCTGTGCGATGCGCGCGTCTTCGAACCGGCCTCGCTCCAGCGGGCGCTGCGCGATCGCGCGCGCCGCGATATCCCAGGCAGCGACGGCAACCTCATGATCCTCGCAGCAGACCACACCGCGCGCGGGATGCTCGCGGTTGGCCGGGATCCACTCGCGGTCGCCGAC
>CAIVWG010000159.1 GCA_903909555.1 uncultured bacterium
CGGCATCGCCTACCTCCTGGGCACCGCGTGGGACATCGAGTTGGAGCCCTACCGCGTCGCGACGGAGGACTCCCCCGTCAGGGTTCTGCACCACGTCGTTTGAGTACAGGGTCGCCTGGGCGCCCTGAGGACAGGGTCGCCTGGGCGCCCTGAGGACAGGGTCGCCTGGGCGAACGTTGTGCCGTTTAACGGGCCGGATTCGGGCGAATAGATGACATAGCGATCGCCCAGGGACACGGGGATCGCCCAGGGATACGGCGATTGCCCAGGGATACGGCGAGCGCCCAGGGATACGGGGATCGCCCAGGGATACGGCGATCGCCCAGCGATGCCGCGGTCAGGGGGCGGAGAGCGCCCACCTGAGTCGCGCGAGGAGCCTCTCGGGGCGGTAGAGAATCTCGGCGTAGCGCCACCGGATGACTCGCCACCCGGCCTGCTCGAGAGCCTCCTGCCGGAGCTTCTCGCGGTAGAGGGCGTCCGGATCCGAGTACTTCATCGCGCCGTCGCACTCCCCGATGACCCGCTGCGCGCGCCACAGCATGTCGACCCAGTAGAGCTGGCCGTCGGCTCCCCGCACGGGTACGCCGCATTCGGGTGGCGGGAGATGCTGCTGGATGAGCACGCCACGGGACTCCGATTCCAGCGGCGACTCGGCAGCGGGGTCGCCGAGGGCGAGCGCCCGCGATGCGATCGACGTTCCCGGCCATCCCCGCATGGCCGCCAGGGTGTCCTCCAGCACGGCGCGGGCGCTGGCGATGCGCCCCGGATCTGCCACAGCGAGGCGAAGGTCTGGGTGTTCAGGGGCCGCCGTGGCAACGAGCCTGCGGAGCGCGGCGTCGACGCAGATGAGCGCCTGGGGAAGCGTGGACATGCGGGCGACGTCGAGCGCGGTGCGGGCCGGGCTGGTGACCAGCACCTCGTCGAGCATCTCGGCGTGGCCCCGGGGCAGTTGGGCCCGGTGCACTCGTACGCCTCCGACGGTCCGCACCCGCGCGCCCGGCTGGGTCACGTGGGCGTGCTCGGCTCTGCCCAGGGGGACGGGGAGCCGGTGCAGGAAGGCGGCCGAAGTGTGCGAGACCGCGGCGCCGGGGAGGAGCAGGGCGGTGGCGGCAGCCGCCGTCGCCGGATGGGATTGCCTGTGGGCCGGGGGCACGGCGGTGCGCCAGCCGCGCGAGTGAATCCGCGCGGTGCGACCCCGTTCAGAGGTCGACATGACGGGAGAAGGGCTGCGCTCCTCCTGCGCCGGAGAGGTCCGCGCGTCAGGATCCACGACGTACATCCCGCGGCGCACCCGCCGAAGGGCGCCGGAGCGGACCGCTGCGGCGAGCCGCGCAGGGGTGCACCCCGTCGTCAGGGCCTGCTGCGCACTGAAGGGGCTCACGCCGAACGTCGCGCGCAGGGACGCTGCGGTGTCGTCGGCGAGGTTGCGTCGGCCCACCCGCCCACTGTCACGCCTCGGCGTGGACCGTGACGCGGGCTGTCCACAGGGCGGCGATCGGACACGGCCCTGGGCGAACGTTGTGCCGTTTATCGGGCCGGATTCGGGCGAATAGATGACATAGCGATCGCCAAGCCGGGGTGGGGCCAAGCCGGGGTGGGGCCAAGCCGGGGTGGGGCCAAGCCGGGGTGGGGGTGTGGCTCAGGCGGCGAGGGCCGCGCGCATCGCGGCGATGTGCTCCGGCGTCGACCCGCAGCAGGCGCCGATGATGTCGAACCCGAGCTCGCGCATCTGCACGGCGTACGTCGCCATCTCCTCGGGCGTGCCGTCGAAGACGAAGGTGTCGCCCTGCAGTCGGGGCAGGCCGGCGTTGGACTGCACCATGAGCCGAACGGACTGCCCTCCCGCCTCGGAGAGCTGCTGCGCGATCGTGCGCATCTCGTCCAGGCCGCGGCCGCAGTTCGCCCCGATGACGTCGACGCCCAGGTCGGCCAGGCTCTGAACCGCCATGGCCGGGGAGACCCCCATCATCGTGCGCAGGTTCGTATCGAAGCTGAGCGTCGCGAGCACCGGCAGACCGGGCGCGAACTCGCGCGCGGCCTTCACCGCTGCCTCCACCTCGGACAGGTCGCTCATCGTCTCGATGAGGATGCCGTCGACGCCGCCGGCCACGAGGCCCCGGATCTGCTCGCCGAAGAGCTCCGACGCGGACTCGACGGTGAGGTCGCCCATGGGCTCCATGAGCTCCCCGGACGGACCGATGTCGCCCAGGACGTACACGCCGACGTAGCGGTCGGCGATGCGTCGCGCGAGTTCGGCACCGGCCTGGTTCAACTCGATGACGCGGTCCTCGAGGCCGTGCATCTGCAGTCGTGCGCGGGTGCCACCGAACGTGTTGGTGGTGAGCAGGCGCGACCCGGCCGCGGCGTAGCCGTCGAGGATGCCCTCGACCACCTCGGGCCGGTCGACGTTCCACAGTTCGGGAGCACCACCCTCGTCGTTGCCGAGGGACTGCAGCATCGTGCCCATGGCTCCGTCGCCGAGGAGTGGTCCTTCGGACAGGGCTTCGAGAAGAGTGGTCACGCGCCCATCCCATCACAGAACGCGCGGGACTCGGCGCATCAGACGCCGATGACGCGCATCACAGCGGGATGTTGCCGTGCCCGCCGCGCACGCCGGGGGTGTCCAGCAGCACCCGCGCGACGCGCGAGCGGGTGTGCTCCGGCTCAACAACCTCATCCACCACACCCAACTCGACGGCGCGCGCGATGCCCCCGGAGATCACCTCGTGCTCGGCGGCGAGCTCCAGCTCGAGCTGGGCACGGGCCTCCTCGTCGGTGGCCTCGGCGAGCCGACGGCGGTGCAGGACGCGGACGGCCGCCACCGAGCCCATCACGGCGACCTCCGCCCCCGGCCAGGCGAAGACGCGGGTGGCGCCCAGCGAGGCGGAGTTCATGGCGACGAACGCGCCGCCGTACGCCTTGCGCGTGACCACGGTGACCCTGGGGACCACGCACTCGGCGAACGCGTGGAGCAGTTTGGCGCCGCGGCGCACGATGCCGTCCCACTCCTGCCCGACACCGGGGAGATACCCGGGTACGTCGACCAGGACCACGAGCGGCACCGCGAACGCGTCGCACATCCGCACGAAGCGGGCGGCCTTCTCCGCGCTCACCGAGTCGAGGCAGCCGCCGAGGCGCAGCGGGTTGTTGGCGATGATCCCCACGGTGCGCCCGCCGAGCCGCCCCAGGATGGTGACGACATTGGGCGCCCACCGCGCGTGGAGCTCGATGGCCGAGCCCTCGTCGAGGAACGCCTCGACGAGAGGGTGGACGTCGTAGGCCCGCTTGGACGAGTCGGGGAGGACGGCACCGAGATCGACGTCGGCGATGGCATCGATGTCCATCGAGCCCTGACGCCCGAGCAGATGCGCCAGGCGGCGCCCCTCGTCGAGCGCCTGGCGCTCGGTCTCGGCGACGAGGTGGACCACCCCGCTGCGTCGACCATGCGGATCGGGACCGCCCAGCCGCAGCATGTCGACCTGCTCGCCGGTCACGGAGCGGATGACTTCGGGACCGGTCACGAAGATCCGGCCCTCGGGGCCGAGGATGACGATGTCGGTGAGCGCCGGGCCGTACGCCGCCCCGCCCGCGGCCGGGCCCAGGACGATGGAGATCTGCGGCACCTTCCCCGAGATGCGCGTCATGGCCGCGAAGACGCGGCCGACGCCGTCGAGGCTGGCCACGCCCTCGCGCAGCCGCGCGCCGCCGGAGTGCCAGATCCCCACGACCGGGCAGGAGTCGGCGAAGGCACGGTCGTACGCCGTGACGATGGCGCGGCAGCCATCGCGGCCCATCGCACCGCCCTGGACGGTGGGGTCGGTGGCGAAGGCCACGACCTCGGCACCGTCGACGGTGCCCACGGCCGCGAGAACGCCGCGATCATCCTCGGGCGTGATCGGGGTGAAGGTGCCCGCGTCGAAGAACGCCTCGAGCCGGACCCGAGGCGACCGTGGATCGACGCCGCCCGCGGCTTCGGCAGCCATCACGCGGTCCGGAACGCCACGGCGACGTCGTGCCCGCCGAAGCCGAACGAGTTGTTGAGTGCGAGCAGGTCTCCGGCGGGGAGTTCGCGCGGGGCTCCGGAGACGATGTCGAGGTCGATCTCGGGATCCTGCGTCTGCAGGTTGATCGTGGGAGGCACGATCCGGTGGTAGAGCGCGAGGACTGTGAACGCCCCCTCGGCTGCCCCCGCAGCCCCCAGCATGTGCCCGGTCATCGACTTCGTGCCGGTGACCAGCGGCTGCGCGCTCCCGAGCGCGGCACGGATGGCCACCGCCTCCGCGACGTCTCCCTGCGGGGTGGAGGTCGCGTGCGCGTTGACGTGCACGACCTCCTCGGGGGACGCGTCAGCCTGGACGAGCGCCGCGCGCATGGCGCGGCTCGCTCCGCGGCCCTCGGGGTCGGGCTGCGCGATGTGGTGGGCGTCCGCGGTGAGGCCGGCGCCGGCGTACCGCGCGTAGACGCGGGCCCCCCGCGCGCGGGCGTGCTCCTCCGACTCCATGATGAGCACCGCGGCGCCTTCGCCCATGACGAACCCATCGCGGTCGAGGTCGTACGGGCGCGATGCTGCCTGGGGATCGTCGTTGCGGGTGGACAGGGCGCGCATCGCGGCGAAGCCGGCCATCGTGAGCGGGTGGATGGGTGCCTCGGCCCCTCCGGCGATGACGATGTCGGCCCTGCCGTCCTCGATCATCGCGGCGGCGACCGCGATCGCCTCGGCCCCGGAGGCGCAGGCGCTCACCGGCGTGTGGACCCCGGCAGCCGAGCGGAACTCCAGGCCCACGACGGCGGCCGGGCCGTTCGGCATCAGCATCGGCACCATGAGGGGGGAGACCCGCGAGGGCCCCCGCTCCTTGAGGATGTCGTACGCCTCGAGGAGCGTCATGAAGCCGCCGATGCCCGTGCCGATCACGGTGCCGAGGCGCAGCAGGTCGACCTCGGGGGACCCTGCGTCGGCCCACGCCTCGCGCGCTGCCACGAGCGCGACCTGCTGGGCTCGATCGAGGCGACGGGCCTCGACGCGCTCCAGCGGTGGCTCGACCGCCAACTGCCCCGCGAACTGCACGGAGAGGTCGGGTCCGAAATCCTCCGGTAGCCGGTCGATGCCCGACCGCCCCGCGAGGAGGGCTTCCCACGTGGTCGGCATGTCCCCGCCGAGCGGCGTGGTCATCCCGATGCCGGTGATGACGATGGGCACGGTCAGGCAGTCGCCTTCGCGATGTAATCGACCGCGTCACCGACGGTGCGCAGGTTCTTCACCTCGCTGTCGGGGATCTTCACGCCCCACTTGTCCTCAGCAGCCATGACGACCTCCACCATGGACAGCGAGTCGATGTCGAGGTCGTCGATGAAGGACTTGTCCAGCTGGATGTCCTCGACCGGGACGCCGGCCACCTCGTTGATGATGACGGCGAGGCCGTCCTGGATCTCCTGGCTCATCTCGTTCCTTCCTTCGGGTCGTTCCTCGGGGGTGTGCCTTGCGGTGGGGACCGGGGTGCAGGGGCTAACGCTAGGGGAGGGTCGCCACCTGGGCTGCATAGGCCAGCCCGGCGCCGAATCCGATGAGGAGGGCGGTGCCTCCGTGGGGGACCTCCCCGGTGGAGAGCATCCGATCCATGGCGATCGGGATCGATGCCGCCGAGGTGTTGCCCGTCGTCTCGATGTCACGGGCCACGGGCACGTGGGAGGGGAGCTTGAGGGCGCGGATGAGGGCGTCGGTGATGCGCATGTTCGCCTGATGCGGGATGAAGGCGTCGAGGTCGTCGGCGCTCACTCCGGCGCGCTCGAGGGCTTCGTTGGCCACCTTGCTCATCGTCGACACGGCCCAGCGGAAGACCTGCTGGCCTTGCATCGACAGGGTCGGGAACCGCGGGCCACCGTGGTCCCGGTAGTCCGTGAGGGACTGCGTCATGGAGATGGCATCGAGCTGGGAGCCGTCCGACCCCCAGACGACAGGCCCGATGGCGGGCTCGTCCGACGGGCCCACGACCACGGCGCCGGCGCCGTCCGCGAAGATGAACGCCGTCGACCGGTCGTCCAGGTCGATCCAGTCGGTGAGCTTCTCCACGCCGACGAGCAGGACGTACTCCGCGCTGCCGCAGCGGATCATGTCCTGCGCCATGGCCAGGCCGTAGCAGAAGCCCGCGCACGCCGAGCTGATGTCGGTGGCCCCCGCGTTGACCGCTCCCAGCCGGTAGGCGACGTCCGCCGCCGCGGACGGCGTGGGGTAGGGGTGCGTGACGGTGGCGATGAGGACGAAGCCGAGCTGCTCGGCATCGATCCCGGAGGAGGCCAGGGCCTTCGCGGCGGCACTGACGGCGAGATCAACCACCGACTCGTCCGCAGCGGCGTAGCGTCGCTCGACGATGCCGGAGCGCTCGCGGATCCACTCGTCGGTCGAGTCGATGCGCAGGCACACCTCGTCATTGGTCACGACACGCTCGGGGCGGTAGCTCCCGACGGACATGATGCGGGCGTATGGCGCCCCGGTGATCCCCGCGATCCGTGCGGTCATGCGAGCGCCTCCTCATGGGCCGGATGCAGTCGAATGAGCGGCTGGCCCGGCGACACGGGGTCGCCGTCCTCGACGAGCCACTCCACGACGGTGCCACCGTGGGGAGCGGTCACGGCGACGGTCTCGCGCAGGCTCGCGACGACCCCCACCGCGCCGCCAGCCGACAGTGCGTCGCCGATGTCGAGCGCGTCGGCGGAGCGCTGGAAGGTGCCCTTCATCGGCGCGACGACGAGACGCCAGGTCGGCGACGCGTCCAGGGAGCTGGGAATGCCATGACGCTCGATGAGCGCCCAGGCCGCGTCCAGGTCATCGGGTGTGGAGAGCGCGACCGTCTCGACCCCGGGAAGGGCCCGCTTGGCCAGGCCGGTGAGGGTCCCGGCGGGCGGGATCTCGATGAGCGCGGTGACGCCCAGGTCGGCCATGGTGGCCATGCACAGATCCCAGCGCACGGGCCGGCTCACCTGCGCGACGAGGCGCGCGAGCACCTCGCGACCGTCGTGCACGACGCGGCCATCGGCGTTGGACAGCAGTTGGATGCGCGGATCGTGGGTCGAGATGGCGCGGGCGTATCCGGCGAGCACGTCGACCGCCGGCTGCATGAAGGCGGTGTGGAAGGCCCCGGCCACCTGCAGGGGCCGGACCCGGGCCTTGTCCGGAGGGGCGTCGGCGAAGGCGGCGAGGGCCTCGAGCGTGCCCGCGACGACGATCTGCCCCGCGCCGTTGATGTTGGCGGGCGTCAGCCCGAATGCTTCCGCAGCGCTCACGACCTCGTCGGCATCGCCGCCGAGGACGGCGCTCATGCCGGTGGGGGTCACCGCGGACGCGGCCGCCATGGCGCGACCGCGCTCGCGCACGAAGACCATCGCCTGCTCCGCCGACAGCACGCCGGCAGCGGCGGCGGCGGTGATCTCTCCCACGCTGTGCCCCGCGCCCACGGCCACCTTGGTGAAGGCCTCGGCAGGGTGGGGGAAGAGCGCGAGCAGGGTGACGAGCCCCGCGCCCACGAGGAGCGGCTGGGCGACGGCCGTGTCGCGGATGGTGTCGGCGTCCGAGCGGGTGCCGTGCTCGATGAGGTCGATGCCGCTCACCGCGGAGAGCCACTCCAGGCGCGCCGTCACTCCGGGGACGTCGAGCCACGGGGTGAGGAAGCCCGGCGCCTGGGCGCCTTGGCCGGGAGCGACGACGACGAGCACGAGGCACACCCTTCCGTCCCGGGGACCCACCCCGCCGTGGTCGCAGCGCCAATGTCGGCCCAGCGTCGTTGTAGGAAACCTACAACGACGTGCCGGGTGGGCGGCCCCGGGTGGGCTCGAGACGGGACAGGACCAAGGCCAGCCGCAGGGCGAGGGCGTCGCGGGGATCGGTGGGGGAGCGGCCCGTGACCGTCTCGATCCGGCGCAGCCGGTGGCGGACGGTGTTGGTGTGCACGAAGAGGTCCCGTGCGGTGCCTTCGAGGGTGGGCGAGGTCTCGAGGAACGCCTCGAGCGTGCGCAGGAGCTCGGCGTCGGTGGCGCGCAGTCGCTCGACGATGACGTCGACGAGCCGATCGGCAGCCGCGGGATCCCCGGCGAGCACCCGCTCGGGCAGGAGATCGTCGGCGTGCACGGGTCGGGGGGCGTCGGGCCATCCCTCCGCCGCGTCGTACGCCGCCAGCGCCTCGGCACTCGCCGCGCCCACGTCACCGATTGTCGACGCGTGCGGCCCGACCACGAGGGCCCCGGGCCCGAAGTGCGGTGAGAGCAGGCGTGCGGTGCGATCGTCGTCGATGCTGTGGCCGACAATCGCTACGAGCGCCTCGCCGTGCAGTGCCGTGAGGAGGTCCAGTCCGTGGTGAGCGGCCGCGAGGCGCATGACCTGGAGTGCGGCTCCCGCGTCCGAGGCCGGGGGCGGCCCCACGAGCACGGTGATGCCGTCGCGCGCGCTCCAGCCCAGCGCGGTCGCGCGCGCGAGCGCGGCGGAGTCGGGCTCGCCGCGCAGGAGGGCCTCCATGACGAGGGCCTCGAGCCGGGCGTCCCAGGCACCCCGAGCCTCCGCGGCCCGCGCGTACACCTCCGCTGCGGCGAAGGCGATCTCGCGCGAGTAGGTGAGGACCGACTCGCGGACGTCCGCGGAAGCCGCCTCGCCGGCGATATCGGGGAGGAGCTCCTCGAGCAGGTCCACGGTGCAGCGCACCATCTCCACGGTCTGCTCCAGCGAGATCGCGCGCGCGAGCTCGCGCGGGGCGCTGCTGAACACGTCGATGGCATCCGCTGGGCGGGCTGCACCGTCGCGGTACCACGCGATGACGCCCGCGATGCCTGCCTGCGCGATGAGACCGACCCAGGAGCGCTCCCGGGCCGGCAGGGACCGGAACCACTCGAGGCGCTCGTCGAGGCGCGTGGTCACCGCGGTGGCAAGGCGGCCTGATGCGCGCTCGAGTCGGCGGGCCGTCGCCGCCCGGCTAACCGAGGCCGGACGAGCTGAGGCCCGTGAGGTCACCGATGACCTTGCCGATGATGAACGTCACCCCGGCGGCCAGTGCGCCGACGATGAGTTGACGCAAGGCTCCGTGGACGACGCCGCGGCCGGAGAAGCGCCCGACCAGGCCGCCCACGATGAGCATGGCGCACGCGGACAGGGTGACCGCGGCGACGATGGCGGGCGTGCCGCCGGTGAAGAAGTACGGGATCACGACGACGAGGGCGCCGATCGCGAAGGCGAGGAAGCTCGAGACGGCCACCTTGATGGGATTGCCGAGCTCGTCGGGGTTGAGCCCCAACTCCTCGCGCGCCAGGGTGTCGAGGGCGGCCTTGGGGTCGGCGAAGACGCGGTCGGCGGCCGCCTTCGCGGTCGCGCGATCCATGCCCTTGGCGCGGTAGATGAGCTCCAGCTCCTTGCGCTCCTCCTCGGGCTTCGTCGCGAGTTCCTGGGCCTCCATGTCGAGCTCGCGCTTGAAGAGGTCGCGCTGGCTGGCGACGCTGACGTACTCCCCGGCCGCCATGGAGAAGGCTCCGGCGAGCAGGCCGGCGATGCCCGCGAACAGGACGACGCCGCGGTCTACGCCGGAGCCGGCGAATCCCATGACCAGCGCGGTGTTGGACACCAGTCCGTCGCTGATGCCGAAGATCGCCGCGCGCACGGTGCCCGAGGTATCGACGCGATGCCAGGATTCGCCGAAGTCGACGCCCCCGTCGGCGGTGATCACTCCGCGGTCCACCACCGCCGTGGCCGGGCCGTGCTCGCGGAGCCGACGGAACGTCTCGGCGTGCTCGCGCTCGTCGGCGGACATGGAGTCGGGAGCCTCGGGCTCGTCGTCGTACATGCCCGCGTCCGCGCCCTCGGCCTCCTCGAGGTGAGCGAGCACGTCATTCATCCCGGCCGCGCGCGCCCGGGCCACGAGGGCGGCATCGTCCGGATCGAGCGTCGCGGGGGCCGGGGGGACCGGGACGCCGTTCTCCTCGAGCTTGGCCGCCCAGTGGTCGGCGTGCTCGTCTTCGATCGCGGCGAGTTCGAGCAGGGCCTCGCGACGGTCCCCGTCGCTCACTTCCGCGAGAGAGCGGTAGAGCAGGGAGGCCTTGCGTTCGGCATCGAGATAGCGCAGGAATCGCCGCGGGTCCCCGGACATCAGCCCCCGCCCTCGGTATTGCCGGCATCCGCGGATGCCGGATCGAGCAGGCGGTAGCGGTCGATGGCCTTCGCGAGATCCGCCCGGTCCACCCGCCCGCGGTCGGCCAACGCCGTCAGCACCTGCACCGTGATCGACTCGGCGTCGACGAGGAAGTGCCGTCGCAGGGCGCCGCGGGTATCCGACATGCCCCAGCCGTCCGTGCCGAGGGTCCGGTAGTCGCCCGGCACCCAGGGGCGAATCTGGTCCGGGACGGAGCGCATCCAGTCAGAGACCCCGACGACGGGGCCGCCGCGTCCGCTCAGACGCTCGGTGACGTAGGCGGTCCGGGGATCCTCGGTGGGGTTGAGCAGGTTGGCGCGGTCCACGTCGAGGCCGTCGCGGCGGAGTTCGTTCCACGAGGTGACGCTCCACACGTCGGCGTCGATGCCCCAGTCCTGGCGCAGCAGGCGCTGGGCCTCCGTGGCCCAGTTCACCGCGACACCGGATGCCAGGATCTGCGCGCGGTCCTCACCGCCGGGCGAGTCCCCCTCGGCCGGGGATACCAGGTGCATGCCGCGCAGGATGCCCGCGATGTCGACGTCGGCCGGCTCCGTGGGCTGGAGGTAGGGCTCGTTGTAGACGGTGAGGTAGTAGAAGACGTCCTCCTGCTCCTCGCCGTACATCCGTCGGAGGCCGTCGGCGACGATGTGCCCGATCTCGTAGCCGTAGGCGGGGTCGTACGACACGACCGCAGGATTGGTCGAGGCGAGCAACTGGGAGTGCCCGTCCTCGTGCTGGAGGCCCTCGCCGTTGAGCGTCGTGCGTCCCGCGGTGGCACCGAGCACGAAGCCCCGCACCATCTGGTCGCCGGCCTGCCAGAAGGCGTCCCCGGTCCGCTGGAAGCCGAACATGGAGTAGAAGACATAGACGGGGATCATCGGCTCCCCGTGCGTGGAGTACGACGAGCCGGCCGCGATGAAGGAGGCCACCGAGCCGGCCTCGTTGATGCCCTCGTGGAGGATCTGCCCCTCCTCGGACTCTCGGTAGTTCAGCACGAGCTCGCGGTCGACCGAGGTGTACTGCTGCCCTGCGGGGTTGTAGATGCGTGCGGTGGGGAAGAGCGAGTCCATGCCGAAGGTGCGCGCCTCGTCGGGGATGATCGGCACGAAGCGCGCCCCGATCCCCTGATCCCGCATGAGGTCCTTGAGCAGTCGCACGAACGCCATCGTCGTCGCCACCGACTGCTTGCCGGAGCCGCGACGGAGGACCTCGTAGTGCTCGGGACCGGGCAGGGGCAGCGCCGTCGCGCGGGTGCGCCGTTCCGGCACGGATCCGCCCAGGCGCCGACGCCGGTCGATCATGTAGCGGAAGGGCTCGGAGTCGGGTCCCGGGTGGTAGTACGGCGGCAGGTAGCCGTCGCCGAGCTGCTCGTCGCTGATGGGGATCTGAAGCCGGTCCCGGAACGCCTTGAGGTCGTCGAGGGTGAGCTTCTTCATCTGGTGCGTGGCGTTGCGCCCCTCGAAGTGGGAGCCGAGGGTGTAGCCCTTGATCGTCTTGGCGAGGATGACCGTGGGCTGGCCGGACGTCTCGACCGCGGCCTTGTAGGCGGCGTACATCTTGCGATAGTCGTGCCCGCCGCGCTGGAGATTCCAGATCTCGTCGTCGGTCCAGTCGGCGACCAGCTTGGCGGTCCGGGGATCGCGTCCGAAGAAGTGCTCCCGGACGAAGGCTCCGTCCTCGGTCTTGTAGGTCTGGAAGTCCCCGTCGGGCGTGGAGTTCATGAGGTTGACCAGGGCCCCGTCGCGATCCTTGGCGAGGAGCTCGTCCCAGCGTCGTCCCCAGATGACCTTGATGACGTTCCAACCCGCGCCGCGGAAGAGCGACTCCAGCTCCTGGATGACCTTGCCGTTGCCCCGGACCGGGCCGTCAAGGCGCTGCAGGTTGCAGTTCACGACGAACACGAGGTTGTCGAGCTCCTCGCGGGCGGCGAGGCTGATCGCCCCCACCGACTCGACCTCGTCCATCTCCCCGTCGCCGAGGAAGGCCCAGACGCGCTGCTGGGAGGTGTCCTTGATGCCGCGCGAGTGGAGGTACTTGTTGAACCGGGCCTGGTAGATCGCCGACAGCGGTCCCAGGCCCATCGACACGGTGGGGAACTGCCAGAACCACGGCATGAGCCGCGGGTGGGGGTACGACGGGAGGCCGCCGTCGGGATGCGAGAGCTCCTGGCGGAAGCCGTCGAGTTGGCCCTCGGTGAGGCGCCCCTCGAGGAATGCGCGCGCGTAGATGCCCGGCGACGCGTGTCCCTGGAAGAACACCTGATCCCCGCCACCGGGCGCATCAGGGCCACGGAAGAAGTGGTTGAAGCCGACTTCGTAGAGAGTCGCCGACGAGGCGTACGTCGAGATGTGCCCGCCGACGCCGATGCCGGGACGCTGCGCGCGGTGGACCATGATCGCGGCGTTCCAGCGGATGTAGCGGCGAATCTCGCGCTCGATGGCCTCGTCTCCTGGGAACCACGGCTCCATCTCGGGGGAGATGGAGTTGATGTAGTCGGTGGAGCGCAGGCTGGGAACCCCGACGCTGCGCTCGGCGGCCCGCCGCAGGAGCGACAGCATGAGGTAGCGGGCGCGATACGGGCCGGCGGTGTCGACCACCTGGTCGAGGGACGTCGTCCACTCGGAGGTCTCCTCGGGGTCGACGTCGACGTACTGGGTCGGCAGTCCGCCGGCGAGGAGGGGCGCAGGGGTGAAGCCCGCTGCCGTCCGCGGAGGGTTTCCCGATGTCATCGCGAGCCCTTCTTCCGGGGCACCCCCGGGGTCGCCGCGGTGCCCAGTGACGACCACATCCTCTCCCATGCGCCCGTGCCGGGGCGAATCGCGGCCCGCTGCCCGGTCAGCCGGGGCCGGGCAATCCCGCCATCCTGCTTGCGCTGAGGGCGGCGGTCCGATGGACTTAGCCCGTGACCACCCTGCGTGCGTGGGGCAGGAAGCCGTGACCACCGACGGCCAGGCCGTGCCGATCCTCGGCATCGGACCCGGCCAGACCGTGTGGGAGATCGGTGTCGACGGCGACGTCGATGGTCCGCTGCGCGCCCAGTTGACCTCAGCCGACGGCATCGAGCTCGTGGACGAGGAGTACGACGACGTGGTCGATGTCGTGCTCCTGTGGTGGCGCGAGGACGACGGCGACCTCGTGGACGCGCTCGTCGACGCCATCGGTCCGCTCGCCGATCACGGTGTCGTCTGGCTGCTGACCCCGAAGCCTGGACGCGACGGACACGTGGAGCCTGAGGACATCGCCGACGCAGCGCCGACGGCTGGACTGCAGCAGACCTCGACGGTGAGCGCCGCTCGCGATTGGCAGGGGACGCGCCTCGTGGCGCCGCGCGCCGGGCGCAAGTAGCCCGTGACCCGCTAGCGCCCGCGCCACTTCTTCCACGCGTCCCCGAGCGCCTCGCCCACCTGACCCGCGGCGGCCGTGACGCGGGCCGACGCGGCGTAGGCCTGCAGGGCCAGGCTCAGTCCCTCCGTGCCGGGCAGTCCCGGGGCTCGGGCGAGGACTTGCACGAGGGCGAGGATGCCGCCGAGGTCCCGCGCTCGGAGATCGCCTCGCGCATACGCCGCGGGTGCGGAGGCCCGACTGGAGGCGACGTCGAGCAGCAGGCCGGCCTCGCACAGGACAGCGGGTCCGGCGATGGTGTCGGGCACCTCCCGGGTGCACCAGTCGCCATCCCGGGCGCCCGCAGCGATGCGCACCTGGGGGGTGAGCGCGGCGAGCGACACCGCTGCGCGCTGCTGAGCGGCGACCGCGCCCACGGTGTCGACAAGCGAGACCAGGCCCGAGCGCAGCAGGGCGTCCGGTGCCGTGACCCCGGCGGGTGCCAGGTCGCGGGCAGCGACCGCGCACTGGTAGGCGGACGCGGCGACGAGCGTGCCGAGGGGGACGACCCCGAGGGGGCCGCCGACGGGCAGCAGCGCCTCCTCGGCGACGTTGGGGCTGGCCGCCCACGCGACCACGTCGTCGCGAGCGCGGCCCAGAGCGGCGAGGAGGTCGGCGGCCGAGTCGTCGACGTGGGCGCGGACGATCCGCTCCTCGATGTCGTCAAGGGGCTCGGCCGAGGTGACGCCGGCCAGGGCGTCGTCGCGGATGCGCGGGAGGGGGCGGCCCTCGGGCCAGGACCCCAGCACCACGAGAGTCCGGCCGGCGCTCCGGCCCTCTTTGCGGCCGGGGGCGGAAGGATCGATGCCCTCGACGGCCGCGAGCAGCGCATCCCAGGCGACCACGGTGTCCGCGAGCATGGCGGCGACGTCCTCAGTGGCGCGGCCCCGCTCGCCGGGCGAGGGCGCGAGATCATCGGGAGGTAGCGTCACAGGGCCATCCTGCCCTGACCGTCGATCGCGAGGAGGCGCCCGGTGATCCAGGTGGGGGAGCCCGCACCCGACTTCACGCTGCCGGACCAGCACGGTCGCCGTACGTCGCTGTCGTCGTTCGACGGTCCCGTGCTCGTCGTCTTCTTCCCCGCGGCCTTCACTCCGACATGCACGTCGGAACTCGGGGTGCTCAGGGACGCGCCCATCCCCGGCGTCACCGTCGTGGCGGTCAGTTGCGACTCGGTCCCGGCGCTGCGGGCCTTCGCCGATGCGGAGGGGATCGCGTTCCCGGTGCTCAGCGACTTCTGGCCGCACGGGGAGGTGGCGCGCGCCTACGGCGCGTTCATCCCCGAGCGCGGCATCGCCGGCCGCGTCAGTGCCCTCGTCGACGGCACCGGCGTGGTGCGGGCCCTGTGGCGGTCGTCACCGGCCGAGGCGCGGGACCCTGCGGAGTACGCCCGGGCCGCGGCGGACCTGAGCGCGGGGTAGGGGCCCCGGCCAGTCCCGAGATGCGGGCTCGGCCGATCGGGTGTGCACTGTGCGTGGTGGCCGGGGGCCCGAGACCCCGGCCACCGCTGTATGTCTCGTCGCGTCACCGCACCGGCTCGGCACCGGGTCGCATCGGCACCGCGTCACGCGGATGCCCTGCGTGGGCCCGGCCGGGCTCGAACCGACGACCCCTTCCTTGTAAGGGAAGTGCTCTCCCAGCTGAGCTACAGGCCCTGGGCCCCCGAGGCTAGCGGCGATAGCCTCAGGGCGTGGCGCCCCCCTCCCCGTCCCCCGCGAGTCTGTCCCAGGTGGTGGATGCCCTCGAGCGGCGCTACCCGCCGGCCTCCGCGGAGCCCTGGGATGCCGTGGGGCTCGTGTGCGGGGATCCCGACGCCCCTGTGCGCTCGATCCTGTGGGCGGTCGATCCCGTGGCGGCCGTTGCGGACGAGGCGCTCGCGCTCGGCGCCGACCTCATCGTGGTCCACCACCCGCTCCTCTTGTCGCCGGTGCACTCGGTCGCGGCGACGGACGCCAAGGGGTCGCTGCTGCATCGGCTCATCCGCGGCGGCGTCGCCCTCTACGTCGCGCACACGAACGCCGACGTCGCGAGTCCCGGTGTCTCCGACGCGCTCGCGGCCGCGCTGGGGCTGCTGCAGACGCGGCCTCTCCAGGCGCTTCCGGCTCGCCCGATGGACACCGTGGTGGTCATGGTGCCCGAGTCGCATGTCGCGCGGCTGCGTGCGGCGCTCGCCGAGGCGGGTGCGGGCACGCTGGGGGAGTACGACGCCTGCTCCTTCGAGACCGCCGGCATCGGGAGGTTCCGGGCCCGTGACTCCGCGCGCCCGATGATCGGCACCGCCGGGGACAACGCCGTGCCCGAGGTGCGGCTCGAGATGGCGCTGCCCCGGTCGCGACGCGACGCCGTACGCGCGGCCATCAGCGCCGTCCACCCCTACGAGGAGCCCGCGTACGAGATCCACGAGCGCGCGGCGTACGACGGTGACACGGGCCTGGGACGCGTGGGCGTCCTTCCCGAGCCCACCACGCTCGCGGCCCTGGCCGATCGCGTCGCGGTTCGGCTCCCGGCGACCCACCACGGTGTTCGGGTCCTGGGCGACCTGGAGCGCCCGGTGCTCAGCGTCGCCGTGTGCGGCGGGTCCGGCGACTCGCTGCTCGGGGCCGCGGACGCGGCGGGCGCGGACGCCTACGTCACCGCCGACCTCAAGCACCATCGCGCCCTTGAGCACGACGAGGCGGGCGGCTGCGCGGTGATCGACGTCGCCCACTGGGCGAGCGAATGGCCGTGGCTGGCGCAGGCATCTGGACTCCTCCTGGCCGATCTGGACGCCGAGGGGGCTACGGTGGAAAGCCGGGTGTCGGACCTGCCGACGGATCCCTGGTCCGCGCATCTGGACAGTGTCACGTGAGGAGCACACGCTGAACGCCGACCCGCAGGAGCAGATGGTCCTGCTCGAGGTGCAGGGCTACGACCTCGAGCTCGACCGGCTCGCCCATCGCCGCGCTCACCTCCCGGAGGTCGCGCGGGTGAGGGAGTTGCAGGTCCGGGACCGTGCGCTGGCCGACGACCTGACCGAGGTCGCGGTCGAGGTGGACGATCTCGAGGGCGAGCAGCGCAAGGCCGACGCCGACGTCGACCTCGTGCGGCAGAGGTCGGAGAAGGACCGGCAGTTGCTCGACTCGGGCACCATCCACGATGCGAAGCAGTTGGTGAATCTCCAGCACGAACTCGAGTCCCTGGCGCGCCGGCAGAGCGACCTGGAGGACATCGAACTCGAGGTCATGGAGCAACTCGAGCAGGCCCAGCACCGCCGAGACGCGCTCATGTCCGAGCGTGCGGAGCTCCAGACGGAGATCGCGGAGGCGACCGCCGCGCGCGATGCAGCGCTGGAGGCGATCGCCGCGGAGGAGGCGGCTGCGGCGGCGGCGCGCGCGAGCATCGTCGGCGGGGTCCCCGCGGACCTCATGACGCTGTACGACAAGCTGCGCGCCGACCACGACGGCATCGGGGCGGCGGCCTTGCGTCGCGGACGCTGCGAGGGCTGTCGCATGGAACTCACGCCGGTGGATCTCGAGCGCATCCGGTCGGCGCCGGACGGAGAGGTCCTGCGGTGCGAGGAGTGCCGCCGCATCCTCGTGCGCACCCCCGAGTCCGGTCTGTGACCGCACGGGGAAGGACCCGCCCGTGACGCGATCGCTCATCGTCGAGGCCGATGGGGGCTCCCGGGGCAATCCCGGGCCCGCGGCATTCGGCGCCGTGGTCCGGGAAGCTGAGACGGGACGCGTTCTCGTGGAGGTCGCAGCCGCGATCGGCACCGCGACCAACAACGTCGCCGAGTACCGCGGCCTCATCGCCGGTCTCCAGGAGGCCGTCGCCCTGGACGCCGATGCGAGCATTGAGGCACGGCTGGACTCCAAGTTGATCGTCGAGCAGATGTCGGGGCGATGGGCCATCAAGAACGCCGCCCTCCGCGAGCTCGCGCTGCAGGCGCGCCGGATCCGCGGGGACGTGACGTACGTGTGGGTGCCGCGCGCGCAGAACACCGCGGCGGACCGGCTGGTCAACGAGGCGCTGGACGCCGAGATCCGCGGCGAGGTCGCGGCGTTCCTTCGTCACCCCGGGAGCGGGCTGCCCGACGCCGAAGACGTCGTCGGCGAGGCGATGGAGGACGACGCCGCCCTCCATCGCGCGGCGGGTCGCCGAGGGGCGGCCCCCGCCGCTGCGCCGGAGCGTCCCCGCAAGCTCGTCGGGTGGGCCACCGACCTGGGCACTCCCACCACCACTCTGCTGGCCCGCCACGGCGCGACCCCGCTCAGCCTCGAGAAGCGCTTCAGCGGATGGGGCGGCCTCGATGCGCCCCTGGCCCCGCTGGGCATCGCGCAGGCCGAGGCGCTCGCGGGGGAGATCGCCGCCCGCGGCGGCGTGGACTCGATCGTGGCCTCGCCGTTGCTCCGCACGCGCCAGACGGCGGAGATCGTGGCGTCGCGGACCGGGGCGCCGATCGAGGTCGATCCCGGCATCGCGGAGTGCGCGTTCGGCGACTGGGATGCGCTCACGTTCGCGGAGGTGAGCGAGCGCTGGCCGGAGGAACTCGCGGCGTGGCTGGCCTCGACCGACGTGGCACCCCCGGGTGGCGAGTCCTTCTCGGCCTGCCGGGACCGGGTGGATGCAGCGCGCCGGGAGATCCTCACGCGCCACGCGGGCCAGCGCATCGCCGTGGTCTCGCACGTGACGCCGATCAAGGTGATCACCGGGATCTGCGTCGATGCGCCCCTGTCAAGCCTGTACCGCATGGAGCTCGCGCCGTGCTCCCTCACCACCATCGCATGGTTCCCGGACGGGAACTCCTCGCTGTTCGGCTTCGCCGAGAGCGCCCACCTGCGCGCGGTGGACGCCGGCTTCGGAGTGTGAGCCCTAGACGTCGCGGACGACGACGTCGATGGTCCAGGGCTGACCGCTCTTGACCGGAGGCTGGAGCTCGACGTGGTAGCCGGCGGCGCCGAGGGCGTCCGCGAGACCGGGCACGGTCCGGGGTCGAGCCTCCGAGAGGAGGGCGCGCACGAGACGGCCCTTCGTGGCCTTGTTGTGGTGGCTCACCACCGTACGGCGGCCCCCGCGTTCCTGCAGCACCCGTGCGACCGCGGTGCGCTCGGCGAGTTCAGCGGGGACGGGGCCGAGTCCGATGTACGCGGACGAGCGCAGGTCGAGCACGATGCCGCGTCCGGCCGACTGCGCGATTGCGTGGCTCACGCCGTCGCGCCAGACTGCGGCGAGCCTGCCCACCTTCGGCAGGGAGGTGTCGGCAGAGAGCCGATAGGCGGGGATGCGATCCGTCACGCGCAGGAGGCCGAACAGCGCCGACGCGATCGCGATGTCCCCGGCGGCGCGGCGGGCGGCACGCGGGGGGAGTGTCTGCAGGCCCAGGGCGTCGTAGAGGACTCCGATGTAGATCTCGCTCGCGGGAGCCACCGGCGAGGACATGAGCGCGCGATTGCGCTCGAGCTCGTCGTCCTGGCGCGCGGAAATGCCGAGGGTCCGGCGGGCCCGGGCCGGTGGTCCCGCGCACAGGGCCACCAGCGCGTCGGCGACCGATTCGCGCGCGGGAGTGAGGCCGGCGAACGACAGGCCGGAGAGGCGCAGCCGCGGCCCTGCGGCCGGGGAGGCCTTGCCCTCGCTCGGCGGCAGGAGAATGAGCACACCCCCACCGTAGGGCCACGGCGCCGAATGAGGAGGAGCGTCCTAGTGCCCGGTCTGCCCGCGACGACGGGCATCGCTGCGGTACAGAGGCACGAGCGCCGCCTCGGCGATGAGGGCAAGAGCGGCGCCCGACAGGGTCGCTATGAGACGGGCGGTCTCCATCTTGTCGAAGGTCGTGGGCGTGGTGACCAGCAGGATGATCGCGGGCGTGAGGATGGACGTGTAGACCCAGTACGGGATCGTCTTCCTCATGAGGACGTTCATCGCCACGACCATGAGCACCATGCCGACGATCGTCAGGACGCCGCTCCACGGGATCAGCACGTGCAGGAGATACGCGACACCGAGCCCCAGCAGCGTGCCGGCAGCGCGCTGCCAGGTCCGCTGCCAGGAGTCCTTCAGGTAGGGCTGGAAGATGATGACCAGCGTGAGGATGAACCATGCACCGGCCTGGCCCCACTGGCCACTCACGGAGATGTACGCCGCCACCCCGGTGAGCAGCCCGAGGGTCACCGCGTAGGCCCAGGTCCGCTGCCAGGTCTCCTTGTCGTGGTCGGGCGTGTGGATCTTGCGTGCGATGACCCAGCCCACGGCGCCGCCCCAGGCCGTGCTCGCGAACGCGATCACGGCGAGGAGGAGGGCGTTGCTCGCGGTGTCATCGGTGACCGTGGAGGGAAGGCAGATGAAGAAGCCCACCGCGATGGGCACCATCACGAGGTTCTTGGAGATGCCCCAGCGGCAGGAGATGCCGGTGGCCAGGGCGACGGTGGCCATGAGGAGGGCGCTGAGGATCGGGTCGGTGTCCACGAGGGCCGACAGTCCGGCGGCGATGCCGATCATCGCGGCCGCGATCAGACCCGTGCGAAGCCCGACCATCATGGCGGGGACAAGCCCGGCGATGACCGGGAGGATCATGGCGCCCCCGACCTGCGGGTAGCCCAGGAGAGCGCCGAGGATGAGGGGAATGGCGACTGCGACGCCGATCACCGCCGTGGCGGCGGTGATGCCGAGGGTCTTCTTCATCCGGGCCCGTGCGGGGTGCGCGGCCGGTTCGGCGTTCGTCACGGTGCGCTCCTCAGGTGCCGCCGACCGGATCACCGGTCGCTCTCGTTGCGGTGGTGAGGCCCAGCCTAGGGGTTGCGGGGTGATCGGTCCCGGACTCGATCCGCCAAGGTACCCTGGGCGCGCGGCGGACGAGCCGACCGGGCGATCGCGGCACCCGTGCGCAAGCGCGGTGTCGAGGAAAGTCCGGGCTCCACAGGGCAGGGTGGTGGGTAACTCCCACCCGGGGTGACCCGCGGGACAGTGCCACAGAAAGCAAACCGCCGGCTCCGGCCGGTAAGGGTGAAACGGCGGTGTAAGAGACCACCAGCGCCGCAGGTGACTGCGGCGGCTCGGCAAACCCCACCCGGAGCAAGACCAAGCGGGCCCGCAGGGGCCCAGGCAGGAGAGCGGCCCGCTCGGTCCCGGGGCAACCCGGGGCCCATCCTGCTGGTAGGTCGCATGAGGTCGTCGGCAACGGCGATCCCAGAGGGATGATCGCCCCTCGCTGAGGCGAGGACAGAACCCGGCTTATAGGTCGACTCGTCCGCCGCCCAGCGCCGGACGCTGTCGACCGTCCGCGACTCGTCCGCCGCCCAGCGCGTCAGGTCTGGTCAGGGGGCTGGGTGGTCTTGCGCGCGCGCTTGAGGAGTCGGTTGAGCATCTTGTCGAAGGCCTTGGCCAGCTCCCGAGCGCCGGAGGACTTCACGGCGTGCAGGGGCTGCCCGGTGCTCTCCGCCTGCTGGACGGCCACGCGGTCGGGAATCGCCGGCTTGAGCAGCGCCTGGGCCCCGTAGAGGTCGATGAGCTCGCGCTTGCGATACCGGTGCTCCTCCGTGCTCTCACGCAGGCGATTCACCACGATGCCGGCAAACTCCAGGTCGGGATTGACGGTGTCCCTGATCTCGCGGATCTCGGCGAGCGCGCGGTCGGCACCCTGGGCACCGAAGAAGGACGGCGTCGTGACCACGAC
>CAIVWG010000160.1 GCA_903909555.1 uncultured bacterium
CGAGCGGGGTCGCCCCTGCGTGGGCGATCTCGTCGCCGACCGCGCGGACCGGCTGTTCCACGTCGGTCGCCTCGACGCCGACACCGAGGGACTGCTGCTGCTCACCAACGACGGCGACCTCGCCCAGCGGCTGGCGCACCCCAGTCACGGGGTGGAGAAGACCTATGTCGCGACCGTCCCGGCCCCTATCGGCCGGGACGTCGGGCGCCGCCTGAGGTCGGGCGTGGAACTGGAGGAGGGGACCGTCAAGGCGGACTCGTTCGCGGTGCTCGAGGCCCTGCCGGGCCGGGCTCTCGTCGAGCTCACCCTCCACGAAGGGCGCAAGCACGTGGTCCGCCGCCTCCTCGAGGCGGTGGGGCACCCGGTCGAGTCCCTGGTCCGCACCCGCTTCGGACCGGTGCGCCTCGGACAGCAAAGGCCCGGGACCCTCCGGGCGATCGATGGCGCCGAGCTGCGCTCGCTCTACACCGCCGCGGGACTGTGAGTCCCCTCGCTAGGGTTCATGCGGGAAGGGAGGGCCATGAGGGTTCGGGGCTTCCGAGGAGCCACGCTCCTCGCCGCTGACGATTCCGCGGAGATGGCCGATGCCGTCGGCGAACTCCTGCGCGAGATGATGCTGCGCAACGACGTCGAGTCGGACGCGATCGTGAGCATCGTCTTCACCGCGACCCCCGACCTCCACAGCGCCTTCCCTGCCGCCGCGGCACGCTCCCTCGGCCTCACCGACGTGCCGCTGCTGTGCGCCCAGGAAATCGACGTGACCGGTGCCGTTCCGCGGGCGGTGCGCATCCTCATGCATGCCGAGACGGAACGCGCCCGGGGCGATATCGAGCACGTGTACCTTCGCGGCGCCGACGTACTGCGCCAGGACCTGGCCCGGTGAACGCGCCCGTCGCCGGTCCCGTGCTCATCATCGGGTCCGGCCTCCTCGGCGCCTCGGTGGGGCTCGCCCTCCGGCGCGCGGGTGTCGCGACCTATCTCGAGGACGCCGACCCCGACGCCGTGCGCGTCGCCGTCGAGAGGGGTGCGGGAGAGGGCAGCGCCATCACCGACCCGCGCATCGTCGTGGTCGCGGTCCCGCCGGGCGCTGCCGGCGCCGTCATCGCCGAGGCGAGTCGCAGGTTCCCCGACGCCACGATCACCGATGTCACGTCGGTGAAGGCGCAGCCTCTGGGGGAGGCCGTGGCGCTCGGGGCCGACGCGGCCCGGGTCATCGGCGGCCACCCGCTGGCCGGCCGGGAGGTCTCCGGGCCGGCAGGTGCGCGTCCGGACCTCTTCGACGACCGGGTCTGGGTCGTCGCGCCCATGGACGCGGGCGAGCCGCGGCGCGCGGACGACGTCGGCGCGCTGGCCCGCACATGCGGCGCGCTCCCCGTGAGGATGTCCCCGGCCGAGCACGATCGCGCCGTCGCCGTGACGTCCCATGCTCCGCAGGTCGTCTCCTCGCTCCTGGCGGCGCGTCTGCTGGAGGTGGACGAGGAGGCGGTTGCCGTGTCGGGTCAGGGCCTGCGCGACATGACACGCATCGCCGACTCCGATCCCGCTCTCTGGCGCGCGATCCTCGCCGCCAACTCCGAACGCGTCGCGGACGTCTTGTCCGCACTGGCAGACGACCTCCAGGCCGTGGTCGCCGACCTTCGCGCGGGGGACGGCAGGCCGCCGGGACCGTCGGCCACCCTCGACGCCCTGGAGCGCGGAGTGAGCGGACGGCAGCGGATCCCCGGCAAGCACGGCGCGGGAGCGAGGGAGTTCGCCGTGGTCTCGGTCATGGTCGCCGATGAGCCCGGGCAGGTGGCCAGCGTCCTCGTCGCCATGGGCGAACTCGGCGTGAACCTCGAGGACATCCGCATCGAGCACGTGCTCGGCAGGCCGAGCGGACTCATCGACATCAGCGTCAGGCCGGGCTCGGTCGCCGTGCTGGAGGCGGGGCTGCGAGCGCGCGGCTTCGACGTTCGATCGTGACCGCTCCGGTCATCGCCATCGACGGGCCGTCTGGCTCCGGCAAGTCCAGCACCTCGCGTGGAGTGGCACTTCGCCTGGGGCTGAGGTACGTCGACACGGGCGCGATGTACCGGGCGATGACCTGGTGGATGCTGCATCAGGGGATCGATCCCTCCGACGCAGCGACTGTCGCCGCGCGGTGCGCGGAGCCCGTCATCGACATCGACACGGATCCCGCGGATCCGCGGGTGCGCGTGGACGACCAGGACGTGAGCGCCCAGATCCGGGGCACCGAGGTGGGCGCTGCCGTGAGCATCGTCAGCTCGGTTCCCGACGTGCGCCAGCGACTGGTGACGCTGCAGCGGGATCTCGTCCGGGACGCGCTGGAGTCCGGGATAGGCGTGGTCGTCGAGGGCCGGGACATCGGGACGGTGGTCCTCCCGGACGCCGACCTCAAGGTGTTCCTGACCGCCGATGCCGAGGCTCGCGCGCGTCGGCGCGCGCTCGAGGATGCCCAGCGTCAGGGGACGGGCGACGCGGTGGACCACGCGGCGGTCACCCAGACCGAGGAGCACCTGCGCAGCCGCGATGCCCTCGACACAGGTCGCGCGGTCTCCCCGCTGCGGGCCGCTGACGACGCCGTTCACATCGACGGCACACACCTGACGCTGCAGCAGGTCGTGGACGCGGTCGTGTCCGCACTGGGGTCGGGCGGAGCCTCGGCCGCGGAGTCGCGGCGATGACCGTGTCGTGGCCTGCGTCGCTGCGCAACGTCCTGGCTCCCGTTCTCCGGCGCGCCTACCGGGTGCGTGTCACCGGCGCCCACCGGGTGCCGCGCTCGGGCGGAGTGCTCCTCGTGGCCAACCACGACGGGCTCGTCGACGCCACGCTGCTCGCCGTGTGCGGACCGCGCCCGGTCAGGGTCCTCACGGAGCCGGGCGCCGCGGCCGAGGCGTGGGCCCGGCTCACCCCGCTGACGGGCCGCATCGTGCTGCGAGACGATTCACCTCGGTCCTCCCTGAGGGAGGCGGTGCGGGCAGCGCGGGCGGGGGACGCCGTCGGGATGTTTCCGGAGGGCCCGCTCAACGAGTCCGTGGGACCGAGCCTGAGGCCCACGCTGCCGGGTGCGGCGTACGTCCAGGTGCGCGCCGACGTGCCAGTCGTGTGCGTCGCGCTGCTCGGCACGCATGGCGCTCGTCCCACCGACCCTCCACCGCCGGGCGCCGAAGTCGACCTCGTCTTCGGTGAGCCGTTTTGTCCCGCATCCCCGTCCGATCCGTTCCGCGCCTCGTCGCTGCAGGACGTCGCCGAGCAGATCCGCCAGAGACTGGCCGATCACCTGAGGGTGGCCCGGGCCCGCACCGGCCGCACCGACGCGCCCGGGCTCCGGGCGGCAGGGGACAATGGTGCGTTGTGAGCACCCGTAGCCCCGACGAACCCGGCGAAGTCGACGTGATCTACGACGACCGCACGTGGGAACCCGATGCATCCGTGGAGGACGAGGGAGTGCTCGCGGCGGCCGCGCGCGAGGCGGCCCTGAGGGAGTTCGGCGACTGGGAGGAACTCACCGCCGATGAGGTCGGCGACGACATCTTCCTGCCTGCCGTGGCCGTCGTCGGGCGCCCGAACGTCGGCAAGTCCACCCTGGTGAACCGCATCCTCGGCCGGCGAGAGGCCGTCGTCGAGGACGTGCCCGGGGTCACCCGGGATCGGGTCGCCTACGACGCCAGCTGGAACGGGCGCGACTTCCAGCTCATCGACACCGGCGGGTGGCAGCGTGACGCCCGAGGGATGGCGGGCCAGATCGCGGCTCAGGCCGAGCGCGCCATGAACGAAGCCGACGTCGTCATGTTCGTCGTGGACTCGACCGTGGGGGCCCTCGACGCCGACGAGGCGGTGGTGCGCGTGCTGCGCAAGGCCGGGGTGCCCGTTGTCCTGGTCGCCAACAAGGTCGACGATGCGCGCACCGAGGCGGACGCCGCGGCCCTGTGGTCACTCGGGCTGGGCGAGCCTCATCCGGTGTCCGCACTCCACGGGCGGGGGAGCGGGGACCTGCTCGACGTCGTCGTGGACCTGCTGCCCGAGGAGGGGTCCGCGCGTACTCGAGGCGGAGGGCCTCGACGCGTAGCGCTGCTGGGCAAGCCCAATGTCGGGAAGTCGTCCCTGCTCAATCAGCTCGCGGGGGAGGCTCGGGTTGTCGTCGACTCGGTGGCCGGCACGACCGTCGACCCGGTGGACGAGCTCATCGTCCTCGGCGACCGCGAGTGGTGGTTCGTCGACACCGCGGGGATCCGCCGCCGGGTGAAGGAGGCCAGCGGACACGAGTACTACGCGAGCCTGCGGACCCGTGCCGCGCTGGAGAAGGCCGAGGTGGCGCTGGTCCTCGTGGACGCCTCCGAGCCGCTGAGCGAGCAGGACCTGCGGCTCCTGTCCCTGGTCGTCGAGACGGGACGCGCTTTGGTGATCGCGTACAACAAGTGGGACCTCATGGACGAGGATCGCCAGCGCTACCTCGAGCGCGAGATCGACCGCGAGTTGGTCCAGGTGCGATGGGCCCCGCGAGTCAACGTGTCCGCGCTCACGGGACGGCATATGCAGAAGCTGGTCCCGGCCCTCGACGAGGCGCTGGCCGGCTGGGAGACCCGCATCCCGACGTCCCGGCTCAACGCCTTCCTCTCCGAGTTGGTCGCCGCTCACCCGCACCCGGTCCGCGGGGGCAAGCAGCCGCGGATCCTCTTCGGCACGCAGGCCGCAGTGCGCCCGCCGACGTTCGTGCTCTTTACGACCGGCTTCCTCGAGGCCGGGTATCGCCGATTCGTGGAGCGGCGCCTGCGCGAGGAGTTCGGGTTCGTCGGTACGCCGATCCGCATCAACCTGCGGATCCGCGAGAAGCGCCGCTCCCGCCGCTGACCCCCCCGCAGCAAGGGGCAACTTCGTTGAGTGGCGGCTGGTGTCGTCGCTCCACGGCGTGTCGCGCGACACCGCCCGCCACTCAACGCCTTGGTCGGCGTCGGGCGGCGCTTCGTGGAACGGTGTCCCGTTTGCTATTCGTTGAGATGGGACGGTGGGCGGTTGTACCCTGCCTGCATGCGGGGGCAGTGGAAAGTACTTGCAGCAGTGGGGCTTGTCGCGGCAGGGATGATCACGGCGGCGCCGGCCCAGGCCTACCAGGAGTCACAGTTGGGGACGCCGGGCGGACCTTGCCCGGACGGCTGGCCCATCTACACCGAGGGCGGCTGCGTCCTGGAGAGTTGGCTGGCGGCCTTCTCTGCCAGTCCATCAGTCGTGCGCGCCGGGAACACGATCACATTCATGTGGCGCTCGAAGTGCGGTCAGCCCTTCAAGCCCGGATGCATCCTCGAGATCGACTGGGGGTGGCTGGGGAGCAACGTCGACTGGAAACGCGTCTCCGGCTGCAAGCCCCACAACCTGACCTGCACAGTCCGGGTCCCGAAGGACGTCCCCACGACCCCGTACTACGGGTACACCGGCAGCCTGTCATGGGACGGCGGCAAGTGCAGCCCCTGCGGCATGTGGCCGGTGGCGATCGTCGGTGCGAAGGATGCGCTGATCACCGGACGCATCGTCAA
>CAIVWG010000161.1 GCA_903909555.1 uncultured bacterium
CGAGGAGGCCGTGCCGGGGGGCGCCGTGGCCGTTGTCGAGGAGGGCTGGGTCGCCGGCGCGGAGTACGTCCTCGGCCTGCACTGCGATCCCAAGATGGACGTCGGCCAGGTAGGGCTGCGGCGCGGGCGCCTCACCGCATCGGCCGACGCCGTGCGCATCGTCCTCACCGGCCCGGGCGGGCACACGGCACGCCCGCACCTCACCGTCGACCTCATCCGCGTGCTCGCGGGCCTTGCCGTGGCCCTGCCCGACGAGGTGGCACGCCGCCTGGGAGCGGACGGCACGCCGGGCACCGAGGTCGTCATGGTCTTCGGCGCCGTCGAGTCCGGCGACGCCGGCAACGTCATCCCCGCGGTGGGCGAGCTCCGCTGCGTCCTGCGCATCGCGGACCCGGACGCCTGGCAGCACGGTGAGGAGGTGGTGAGGAGCGCCGTCGCCGACCTCCTCGACGGCACCGGGGCCGGATTCGAGGTGCACTACGAGCGCGGGGCACCCCCGGTGGTCAACGACCCGTCGGCGATCGACGTCCTCGAAGCGGCCGCCCTAGGCGTGGTCGGGCCCGCGGGCGTCATCGAGGCCCCGACATCGATGGGCGCGGACACCTTCTCCTGGTACGGCGCCCACGCCCGCGCTGGCTACGCGCGCCTGGGCACCCACTCCGACGGCACGCGCCTGGACCTGCACGCGTCGACGTTCGACATCGACGAGCGCGCCATCGGCATCGGCGTGCGCCTCCTCGCCTCCGCGGCGCTCTTCGCGCTCGACACCCCCGGTCGCGGCGCTCCCGGCTCTGCGGCAGTCTGAGCACGTGGGGATCCTCGACTCGGCCGCCGAAGTGCTGGCCACGGGCTTCCGACGCATCGTGTCGGGCGACCCCGACGGCCAGCCGGACTGGGTCACCCAGCTCGAGCACGGCAGCGATCCCGGCTACTTCGGTCCCGGCAGCGCGACGTGGACCGTGCATGGCTCCCTCCCCACCCTCGTCGGCGGCGTCCGCGCGCTCCTCGTGCAGGCACTGCACCCCGGGGCCCTGGCCGGGGTGGCCGAGCACTCCCGGTACGAGGACGACGCCCTCGGGCGGCTGGCGGGCACGACCCGCTGGCTCACCGTCGTGTCGTTCGGCGACACCGCGCAGGCCGACCGCGAGTGCGCCCGCGTCCGCGGACTGCACCGGACGGTCTCGGGGACGTATGTCGATGCCGCGGGGCGCGCCGCGGAGTACTCCGCCCGCGACCCGGAGATGTTGCGCTGGGTGCACGTCGCGTTCACCGACTCCTTCCTGGCCGCCCACCGCGTCTGGGGTCCGCCGATCCCGGGCGGAGAGGACGCCTACGTGCGCGAGTGGGCGAAGGCGGGCGAACTCGTCGGCGTGACCAACCCGCCCCGCTCGGTGGACGAGCTCACCGACCAGCTCGTGGCGTTCGATCCGGTCCTGCGCGGTGACGACCGCAGCGCCCGCACCGTGCGCTTCATCCGCAATCCGCCGCTGCCCCTGCCCGCACGGCCGCCGTACGGCGTGCTGTTCGCCGGCGCTGTCGCGACCCTGCCCGCTCACTACCGGGCGAAGCTCGGCCTGCCCCCGGTCCCGATGTCGTTCGCGAAGCCCGCGGTGGGGGCGTTGCTCGGCGGGATGGCCGCCGTCCTGGGCCGGCAGTCGCCGTCGCAGCGCAACGCGCGCCGCCGGGTGGCGCGCCTGGACTCCCCGGCCGCCTGAGCTCCCCCGTCACCCGAACTCAGTCGAACTCCATCTCGCTGCGCCACGCCTGACGCACGATGAGCAGGGCCACCAGCGCCGTGCAGACGGCGCCGCACAGTGCCAGCGCGGGCAGGGTGTTGAGGGGGATGAGGGCGAGCGAGACTCCGATCAGGTAGCCCAGGGGTGTCGCGAGCGCGATGAACCCGGCCACGCGCAAGCCCTCCGACCAGGCCCGCGCCGCCTGCACCAGAGCGACGTTGATGACGACCGTGCTCACGAGGAGCCCGGCGACCCGGGTGAGGACGACGGCCTGCACGCCCTGGGACGCCGCGAGGAGGGCGATCGACCCGAGCGTGACGGACGCCGTGCCCAGGAGCACGATGCCGAGGGCGACGATGATGATGAGCGTGCACTCGATCGACAGCATGATGTAGCGCACCCGCAGGCCGTCCATGCGCCGGGCGAGCATGCGGCGGAGGTAGACGGCGGCGAAGACGGCGGCGGTGAACATCACCAGCGAGATGAGCGACGCCTCGAACTGGCGATCGCGGTTGTCCTCGAGCACGGAGAGGACGACGATGACGAGATTGCCCGTCTGGTTGGCGACGAAGACCCCGAATCTCGCGTAGGCGACGGCGTCGACGCTGCCGCTCGTCGCCGAGAGGAGCAACACCAGGGCGAAGACGTGGGGGACGTAGCGGCGCGCGATCCCTGTGTCGGTCCCGGTCATGCGACGCTCCCCGCCCGGCTACTCCGCCGCCGGGACCTGGCGGCCCTGGTCCTGGGCCTGCTTGATGACGGTGGCTCCGCTCACCATCGCCCGACGCCAGGGCGGCACTCCCTCGATCTCGATCTCGAGGGAGAAGGACAGGAAGGTGCGGATGAGCACGATCAGCCCGAGGACGAGGACGTTGTCGAGGGTGGGAGCCACGGCGACCGTGCGCAGCAGGTCTCCCGCGACGAGGATCTCCAGCCCGAGCAGGATGACGCCGCCGAACGTCTGGCGCATCAGTCGGTACGCCGCGCTGCCGCTCTTGGTGCGGTTCCACTGGCGGATCGACACGATGAAGGCGAACAGGAGGCCGACCACGAGGACGATGGCGGCCACCGCCTCGAAGCCCTGGGCGATGGTGAGCATCACCGTGGTGTAGAGCTCCTCATCCACGGGCTATTCCTACCAGGGCATCGAGTTCGGCAAGGGTGCCTTCGAGGAGTTCGCGCGGCTGGGGGACGAGCGTCGCGTCGACGGCGAATCCCACCGTGACGGTGTCGGCGTACGAGAAGATCGTCGCGGTCATCGGCTGGTCGCCCGAGCACGGTGCGAAGCCGATGACCTGATCGACCTCCACGCCGGCGAACGTGATGGGGGTGCGGGGGCCCGGGACGTTGGTGAGGACGCCGACCGCCTTGTTGGCGAAGAAGTCGGTGAGGCCGACCGCGACCGGACGCGGGGCGGCCGAGATTCCCCGCTGGATCCCGAACGTGAGCACCGGCTCATCGGAGTGCTTGATGTGGTTCATCCGGCGCTGCGTCGCCGCGAGGCGGTCGACGGGATCCGCGGGCACGAGCGGCAGCACGATCATGACGAGGGCGAAGAAGTTCCCGAGGTCCTCGGGCAGGTTGTCGTCGAGGGGCACGAGGTTGACAGGGACCATCCAGGCCACCTCGTCGACCGCCTCCTCCCCGTGGGCCTCGAGGTAGCGGCGCAGGCCCCCGCCGATCGCGGTGATGAGGACATCGTTGACAGTCGCGCCGTGCGCCCGGCCCGCCTCCTTGATCCCCTGGAGGGGGACAGGCGGCGACCAGACGATGGACTTGCGCTCCCCCGGCGTCCCCGACCAGACGGTGTCGACGCTGGGGCCGCGCAGGAGGAGCTTGGCCACGGTGGAGACGTCGTTCGTCACGCGGTTGTCGACTCCGGCGAGATCCAGTGCGTCGGCGAGCCGGTCGGGGTGGCGCAGCAGGTCACTGCCGAGCTCGGCCCCGCGCTCCAGGGCGCGCGCGCCATCGCGAGCGAGCTCGGCCGCGACCGTCCCGGCCAGCCGGGCGGAGTCCGCGACGATCGAGGCCGTGGTCGAGACCAGGCTGTTGAGGATGGCCGCGGGGCCGACCTGCGGCGCCTCCCGGGCCACGCGTGCGGAGATCTGCGCGTCGTCCTCGTCGCAGAGGCTCAGCATCACCATGGTGAGACGAACGCCGTCCGCCATGGCGTGGTGGAAGCGCGACACCAGGGCCGAGCCGGGGGACCCGTCGGAGAGCGTGAGGCCGTCCACCAGCGTGACGTCCCACAGCGGGTGCGCGCGGTCCATGGGTCGCGAGCGTCGTGAGGCGACGTATCCCTCGAGCTCGGCGATGCTGCCCGGTGCCGGCAGCGTGGCCCGCTGGACGTGGCGCGCGACGTCGAAGTCGGGGTCGGGCTCCCAGGCCCAGTCCCGCCCGTGAGCGACGGGGCGGCAGGTGAAGACGGGGAAGCGCTCGAGGACCCGCTCGCGCGTGACCGACATGAGCGTGTCCCAGTCCGGCACGCCGCGCAGCATGAGGATGCCGTCGATCACCATGAGGTTGTTGGGGCGGTCCATGGTGAGCCACAGCGCGTCCTGCGCGCTCATGATCCGTGCGGTCACGCTCCGGTCACCTCCTCGTCCCGCCACCGGTGAGGGACCACGGTACGCCCGGTGACAGGATTCCGCCGTGGCTGATCCCCGCGCAGGCGTCGAACCTCCTCCACCGGTGGTGTGGACCCCCGATCCTGCCTGGACCGAGCGCGCGATCGTGACGCGGTTCGCCGAGGCGGCGGGGCGGCGCACCGGGCGCGACCTCGCGGACTTCGCGCGGCTGCACGACTGGTCGGTCGAAGAGCCCGATGAGTTCTGGACCGCGGTGTGGGAGTTCTTCGGCGTGGTGGGGGAGCGTGGCCCCGTCGGCGCGATTGCGGCGGAGTTCCCGCAGGCGATCTTCTTCCCGGCAGCCCGGCTCAACCTCGCCGAGAACTACCTGCGGACCCGTGATGCCGACCAGGCCGCCGTCATCGAAACGGCGGAGTCCGGGGACGGGATCGCGGTGGTCGCCTCACTGGACCTCGACGAGCTCGAGGCGCGCGTCGCCGAGACGGCCGCCGCGCTGCGGTCACGCGGGGTGGCGGCCGGCGACCGGGTGGCGCTCGTGCTCCCGGTCGGCATCGACGCTCTCGTCGTCACCCTCGCCGCGCTCGCGGTCGGCGCGGTCGTCTCAAGTGCCTCTCCGGAGTTCGGAGTCCCGGCCATCGTCGATCGCTTCGGGCAGTTGGACCCCGTCCTCCTCGTGGGCACGACGTCGTACCGGTGGCAGGGCAACAGGTTCGACCGCGAGGAGCACCTCGTCGAACTCGTGCGCGCGCTCCCGTCGGTGCGCTCCGTCCTCGTCGTGCCCGGGGCCGACGATCTCGCCAGCCCGGTGGATCCCGATGTCCTCGATGTCGCGCGCATCAACGCGCTGTGCGTGGCCGGCAGCGACCGTCTCATCCGCGTCGACGCCCTCGGGGACGCGCAGCGGTCATGCGCGGGAGCGGCGCCGGAGTACGCCCGCCTCCCCTTCGACCATCCGGCGTACGTCCTCTTCTCCTCGGGCACGACGGGCAAGCCGAAGTGCCTCGTCCACCGTGCCGGCGGGGTCCTCCTCAAGCACCTCGTCGAGGCTGGGCTGCACGCGGACCTCGGCCCCGGTGACCGGATGTGCTTCTACACGACCACCGGCTGGATGATGTGGAACTGGGCCATCTCGACCCTGGCGACCGGCGCCACCCTCGTCCTGCACGACGGGTCGCCGGCGTACCCGGGAGTCGACGCGATGTTCGACGTCGCGGAGGCCGCGGGCCTGACCCGACTCGGGCTGGGTGCCCGCCTCATCGACTCGATGCGCGTGGCCGGCTGTGACCTGCGTGGCGGTCGCAACCTCGAGGGCCTGCGCATGGTGCTCGTCACGGGATCGCCGCTCACCGAGCCATCGGCGATCTGGCTGGCCGATCAGCTCGGGCCCTCGGTGATGATCAACGCCATCTCCGGGGGGACCGACCTGGTGGGCTCGTTCCTTTCGGGGGTGCCCACCCGGCCGGTGTACGCCGGCCAGCTCCAAGGCGCTGCCCTGGGCATGGAGATCGACGTGTACGACGATGACGGGCAGCCCGCCGTCGTCGGCGACGCGGGCGAACTGGTCTGCACGCGCACGTTCCCGACGGTGCCCCTCGGCATCTGGGGCGACGAGGGTGGCGAGCGCCTGTTCACGACCTACTTCGAGCGCTTCCCCGGAGCCTGGACCCACGGGGACCGCACGTCCAAGACGGCCGAGGGCGGCTTCGTCATCCACGGCCGCTCCGACGCGACCCTGAACGTGGCCGGGGTGCGCATCGGCACCGGTGAGGTGTACGCCGCGCTCGAGCACGTGCCCGAGGTCGTGGACGCGCTGGCGTTCGCCCAGGACTGGGAGGGCGACACCCGCATGGTGCTCCTCGTGGTCCTGGCTCCGGGCGCGTGGCTGGACGACGACGTCCGAGATCGGATCCGGCGCGTGCTGCGCGAGCGGGGATCGCCGCGCCACGTGCCCTCCGTCATCGCCGCCGTGGCCGAACTCCCGCGCACCATGACCGGGTAGCTCGCCGAGATCGCGGTTGCCGATGCGGTGAATGGCCGTCCGGTGAAGAACCGCGACGCCCTGGCCAATCCCACGGCCCTGGACCAGATCACCGCCCTGGCCGAGTTGAGGTCCTGACCGATCCGTCGGGCGGCCCCATCGGCACTACGCGATCGGCATGTCACCTATGCACCGGAATTCGGCTCGATAGATGATGTACCTATCGCCGAGCTGGCCGGTCGGGTCTAGTCGAGGCCGAGTTCGCGGGCGGCCTCATCGAACGCCGCCGCGGGGTCCAGCACGTCGAGCAGGATGGATCGCAGGCCTACCCGCACGCCGCCGTCGACATAGGCCGGGTTGTCGTCGATGAAGACGACCTCGTGCGGGGGGAGGCCGAGCAGGTCGCAGGCAATCTCGTAGGGGCGCGGGTCCGGCTTGCGGATCCCGAGCTCGGAGGAGTCCACGAGGACGGGGAAGTCGGGGAACCAGGACTGCGACTCCACCCACTCGCGGCCCTGGAAGTCCATGAGCTCGTTGGTGAGGATCCCCAGGCTGATGCCGGCCGCCTTGCAGCGCTCCACGAGGGCGAGCGCCTCGGGGCGCACCGGCTCCACCCCCGGCTGGTGGAACATCGCCCTCATGAGGTGGGGGTGGCCGTCCAGCGGCGCGCCGTTCGCCACGGCGGTCTCCGCGAAGGAGAGCCAGTACTCCCGTTCGGTGATCTCCCCGGCCCGGTAGCGCTCCCACGTGGGGTCGGGAGCCGTCCACTCCAGCGGGCCGCGCCCCACGACGGTGCCGGGCGGGAGACCCCGCAGGCGCTCGTAGTCGTCAGCGACCTCCCAGGCCGACTTGAAGAGCACGACGCCGACGTCGAGCAGCAGTCCCCGAGCGTGGCTCACGTGCACATTCTTCCCGGAGGCCGTGCGGTCTTCTCGCGCGGGTGGGTCGTTCACGCGCGATTGTCGGCGCGGTGGTGCAGGATGAGGGGGCGTCCTCAGGGGGAGGGCGGCGTACGGGGGACCGTGCGCCATGGGATCGGGGGATCCATGGCTCAGCAGTGGGACGTCCAGCTCGAGAGCACCTCATCTACAGGGAGCGACGGCCCGGCGGCCGTGCCGCGCATCCTTGTCGTCGACGAAGACCCGCCGACCTCTCAGGTGGCGCTCGTCGTCGATGCGCTGAGATCTGCGGGCGTGCCCTTCGAGACCGTCGTGCCCTCAGGACGCCGGCGCGGTCGCGTCTTCCCGGAGGAGGCGGTGAACTACGACGTCGTGGTCGCCTCGCCGCGCAGCGGGGCCCTCGCGGCGCGGCCTCCGTCTCCGCCGAACGGCGAACTCGCCGATGTCGTGGTGGGGCGCCTGAACATCGATGCGCAGCGTCGGGCCGTGTTCGTGGACGGGACCGCGGTCGCCATGTCGGCCCGCGAGTTCACCCTCCTGCACTACCTCGCGAGCAGGCCGAACGTCGTCTTCAGCCGGGAGGCGCTCCTGCTCGCGGTGTGGGGCTCGACGTGGCGCACGGAGGGCTCCGTGACGGAATACGTGCGTCGGGTGCGGATGCTGCTCGCCCCGCATGGCCTGGGCCGGTGCATCGTGACGCGCAAGGGCTTCGGCTACGCCTTCGATCCGGAGTTCGCGGCCTAGCGCCGCGCTGCGGCGACTCCGACCGCGGCGATCGCGGCCACGGCGGCCGCGGCGAGCGCCCCGGCCACCGTGCGCTGGCGCCGCACGGTGGGCTCGATCTCCGCGTAGGGCGTCGTGCTGAAGGACACCATCTCGTAGCGGGTCTTGTAGCGATCCCCGAGCGCGCGATGCAGAATCTGCTCGGTCTTGTGCACGACCTGGTACCCCGGGGAGCTGACCGAGTCGCGCATCTCGATGAAGTTGTGCAGGGCGAGGTCAGCGATGGCGTCCCCCTGCGGTTTGCGGATCTCCGCATAGCGGGCGAGGGCTGGCTGCCAGCTGCCCGCGTGGAGGTCGAGTTGGCTCACCAGCTCGATGCAGTCCTCGAATCCGGCGTTCGCGCCCTGGCCGTAGAACGGGCAGATGGCGTGCGCGGCGTCGCCGATGAGGGCGACCCGCCCGCGGTTCCACGGAGCGCACCGCACGGTGAGCAGCGACCCGATGGGGTTGAGGCGGTAGTCCTCCTCGAGGTCGGGCATGAGTTCGGAGGCATCGGGGTAGTTATCGTCGAAGTACCGCCGCGCCTTCTCCGGGGTGTCGATGTCCTCGAAGGAGCCGGGGCCCTTGCGCGGCCAGAAGAGCGTCGCCGTGAAGGACCTGTCGAGGTTGGGCAGCGCGATCATCATCGAGGCGCCGCGCGGCCAGATGTGCAGTGCTCCGGGGTCCAGGGCGAAGTCACCATCCACCGGGGGGATCGACAGCTCCTTGTAGCTGTGGCTCAGGTAGTCCTGGGAGAAGTCGAATCCGTCGTGGGCCTGGAGGGCGCGCCGCACGACGCTGAAGGCGCCGTCCGCGCCGATCACGGCGTCGGCCGAATCCTCGACGCTGCCCGCCGGCCCCGCGAACGACATCGTGCAGGCGTCGGCATCGAAGGACGTGAGCCGGTGCTCGAAGCGCAGGGCGACGTTGGGCAACTCCTCGGCGGCATCGAGCAGGACGGCGTTGAGCTCACCACGGCTGATGGAGTTGATCCCGAACTCCCCGTCGGCGCTATAGGACTGGAACTCCTGCCCCCCGGCGACGTCGTGGATCATCCGACCGCGCATGAGCAGGGCACGCGCCAGGACGGCATCCTCGAGGTCGACCTGTCGCAGCGCGGTGAGGCCGCGCGTGGAGATGGCGAGGTTGATGCTGCGCCCGCGCTCCGATCCGGCGTGGCGCGGATCCGGGCGGCGCTCGTACACGACGACGTCGTAGCCGCGGCGCCCCAGCATCGTGGCGAGGAGCGCGCCGGTGAGTCCGGCTCCGACGATGGCAACGCGATCGGTCATGGGGCAGCCTCCTGGGCTCCGGGCAGATGCAGGGTGGACGGGAGGTCGCGGCCGAGGAACGCCTCGGCGTTGCCGCCGAGGATGAGGGACCGGTCGGCGTCGGAGAGGAACGACGCCTCCCGCACGACGCGGCCCGCCGGCCGTTCCCCGATGGGGTAGGGGTAGTCGGAGCCCATGATGACGCGGTTGGCGCCCATGGTGTCGACGAGGAGGCGGAGGGCGCGTTCGTCGAGGACCACCGAGTCCACCGAAAAGCGATCCAGGTAGGCCGACGGGGGCTTCTCCGACGTCCCGATGATGTCGTGGCGCATGTGCCAGGCGTTCTCGAAGCGCCCGAGCCAGAACGGGAACGAGCCGCCGCCGTGGGCAAAGCAGATCCGCAGATCGTCGCTCACGCG
>CAIVWG010000162.1 GCA_903909555.1 uncultured bacterium
AGCAGGCTGCACCGATTGCGGCCCCCGAGGAGGCGCTCGGAGTTGTGCATCCACGAGTTGTTGCTGCGCAGGTGCCGGCGACCGATGAGGAGCAGTCCCTCAGTCGGGGGTTCCTGCAGCGAGGAGACGACGCGCGGCCAGTCGCCCACGATGACGGGATGGTCGAGCCGGACGCGACGGTCGGCCGTCATCAGCCGTCGGGGGAGCACGGGGTGCAGCGCACCGAGATCCATGCCGTGCGGATGCCGGCGTACCTTGCGCAGGCTCAGGGAGCGCCCGTGGCGCAGGCCCCAGGGCCCGATCCGCAGCGCGATATCGACAAGACGATGCGGCATGAGCCGCCGCCGAGCCTCGTGGGCGAGCCGCGCTCGTCGCTGATGCCCGCCGTCAGCCTCGATCCGCCACAGGAGTTCCATGAGGATGTCGGCATCCGAGCGCGAATCCGGCGCCGGCGGCACCACCCGGGGACTCCACCGCACCTGGTTGCGCACGCTCACGGCCGGGAAGACCACGTCGAACTCATCACGCTCCAGTGCTGAGGTCGGCGGCAGGATCACGTCGGCATGACGCGAGGACTCGTTGACGTAGTAGTCGATGGCCACGCAGAACTCCAGGTCCTCCAGGGCCTCATCCACCCGTCGACCATCAGGGACGGTGAGCACGGGGTTGCCCGCCACGAGGACAAGCGCGCGGATACGACCCGCACCCGGGGTGAGGATCTCGTCGGCGAGCGTCACGCTGGGGTACTCCCCGGAGAACTCCGGAATCCCGCGCACCCGTGAGCGCCAGCGGTCGTATCCGATGAGATCGGTCGTCTTGGCGCCGATGACGGGGAGGTCGAAGGCTGGTTCCGCCAGCATCCAGCCGCCCACCTCGTCGAGCCGTCCCGTGAGCACGTTGAGGACGTGGACCAGCCAGTAGGCGGCCGTGCCGAAGGACGTCTGGCACACCCCCAGTCGTGCGTAGAGGGCAGCGCGGCGGGCGCCGGCGAAGTCGCGGGCAAGGCGTCGAATGTCCTCCGCGTCGATCCCCGTGACTCCGCTCACGGCTTCGGGGGTGAACGGCGCCACCATGGGCCCGATGGCCTCGATCCCGTCGACGAATCCGGCGGCGCGGCCGGGCCGGACGAGGCCCTCCGCGAAGAGCACCTGCGCCATGGCGGCGAGCAGGAAGACATCCGTGCCCGGCCGGATGAAGAGATGCTCATCCGCCACGCGAGCAGTCTCCGTGCGACGCGGGTCGACGACGACGAGACGCCCTCCTCGTTCCCGGAGGGACTTGAGGCGTCGCCCCACGTCGGGAGCGGTCATGATGGACCCATTGCTCACCAGGGGGTTGCCCCCGACCACCAGGAGGAAGTCGGTGCGGTCGATATCCGGCACCGGCAGCAGGAGCGGAGATCCGAAGAGCAGGTAGGACAGCAGGTGCTGCGGCTGCTGGTCGACGCTCGCGGCCGAGTAGCGATTCCGGGTGCCGAGCGCCTTGAGCAGGAGCGGGATCAGGATCACCGGGGCCCAGCCGTGCGTGATCGGATTGCCGAGGTAGAAGGACACGGCGTCGGCTCCATCCCGGCGGCGGATCTCCAGGAGGCGGGAGGCCACGAGGTCAAAGGCCTCGTCCCAGCCGATCTCCTCCCATCCGTCGCCGGCCCTGCGGAGGGGGCGGCGCAGCCGGTCGGGGTCGTGGGTGAGGTCCTGGAGGGCGACCCCCTTGGGGCAGACGTAGCCTTGGCTGAAGGGGTCCTCGCGGTCTCCGCGGATGGCGCTGATCCGGCCGGCCTCCACGGTGATCTCCAGGCCGCACGAGGCCTCGCAGAGGTTGCACGCACGATAGTGAACGCTCATCCCACCCTCCTGGTCCCGCGACTCTAGCGGGCTGACTGCCCGCTGCCCGGTCACTGCCCGACACGCCGGTCCGAGGAGACAGCCCGGCACCTAGCGTCGCGGCCATGATGCTGCGCCCAGGGCCACTCGTCGCCGTCCTCGCACTCTGCTCGCTGATGGTCGCCGGATGCGCCGCGGAGTCCGCCGGGCGGGCATCGCAGCCGAGCGAGACGGGCAGTGCGGGACCGGTCTCCCACGGTGCTTCCGCGGTCACGCGCGGTCCGGTGTCGTCCACGTGCCTGCGCAGCGACGGCTTCCTCGACCTCCTCGACACGACACGCCAACACCTCCTCGAGACGATGGACACTCTCGGGCCCGCCGAGCCACCCGCGCGCATCGGCTCGGTGCGTGCCGCGGTCGCGGGACTGCGCGGAGAGGCCGCAACGCTTCTGACCCTCGGCCGGGAGTTCGCGGACTACCCCGATTGCGGCGACCCCGCAGTGCGGAATCTCCTCGACGCGATGGGGGCCGAACTGGTCACGCTCGCGACGCACCTGGACCTCATCGAACTCGACGAGGAAGTCGAGTCCGCGGATTTCACGCGCCTGGACAGGGTGATCGACGCGACGGCTCGCCTGGTGCGACTCCTCGAGCGACTCGACCGGGCCCTGGCCGGGAGCGACGGCTGAGGAGACGACACGCAGGCGAATCCACGGCCCGGCGCCCCGGGGGCAACTAGGGTGAGGGTGCTCCGACATCACGGGGGTCCGGGATGACCGTCACCAGAGTCCTCACCGCCCTGGTTGCGTGGATTGCTGCCTTCGCGGCTGGGGTGTGGCTCGCCGTGCTCACCCCGGAGGGTCTGCGCTTCGGGGGCACGTCCGCAGCCGCGCCCGCGCCCTCGACGGCCACAGCCGCGCCCTCTCCCTCCGCCGACCTCCCCACCGCGGTCCCCTCCCCCTACGGCGGCGAGGCCCTGGTCTACGGCGACTTCGTCGTCGTCAGCGCGCGCAAGTGCCTCGGCAAGATGGACTTCCTCGTCGACGGTGAGCCCGATCGCCGGGTCAAGGACGCCGTCGCCGACCTCCGGAAGCAGGGCGATGAGATACCCGACGGGATCGTCGTGGCCCTCGGCGGCAACGGGGGCGCCACCGACCAGGAACTCGACGCCGTCATGGACGTGCTCGGTCCCGACCGCGTCGTCGTCTGGGCCACGATCCAGGTGCCCGACGATCCGTCCCGCTACACGTTCGAGGACTCCACCAACGAGGCGATCGCCCGGCTCACCGAGCGCTATCCCAACGTGCGCATCATGAGCTGGAATGCGTTCTCCGTGACGAATCCCGATTGGCTCAACCCCGACGGGACGATGACGAAGCAGGGCTGCCAGGCGTTCGCCGAGTACGCCGACCAGGTGCTCAGGCTTCCGGATCCCGCCGCCTCCTGAGCGCGTCGGGCGCGCCCTTCGCCGCATGGGCGCCGCGAAACCACAGGGAGGCGCCGCCTTGCTGTGGTTTCACGGCGCCGGAGGCGTGGCCGCCGTGGGCCGCGCCGCTGCCCCTGGGAATCCGCTGGGGATGCCCCGGCCCTGACCGGTCTGGGAGCCGGGTGGAGCCCGGGTGCGTCCTAGCGTGGGACGCGCCCGGCGACTGCCCGGCGCCCGACCACGAGGAGGTCCGATGCGGGGCCGTACCGCGCGCGCCATCGTGACCCTGGCGTGCGCCAGTGCCCTGGGGGCAGCCCTGCTCGCGGGCTCGCCCGCCCAGGCGGCCGATCCCGCGCCGCGCCCCCTTGCCTCCGGCTGGTTCGGGTGGTGGGCCACACAGGCTCAGGCCGCGGACCTGGCGGCACGCAACGGCGGGTCGACCGGGGAGGTCAACGTCTTCTGGTGGTTCTTCGACGGACCTTCGCGCCCCCTCTGCACGTACGACAACGACTCGATGTCCGGGAACTGCGTCGTCTCGAGCACGCCGTGGACGACGCGGAAGTTCCAGGACCTGCGCACGACCCTGCAGGACTCCGGCGTTCGCGTGCTCGCCTCCTTCACCGACCTCGACGCGAACCGGTCCGGGCAGTTGGCGACCTACATCTCGACCCCGGAGAACCGTCGCGCGTTCGCGCGCAAGATCAGGATCTGGGCCAACCAGGCGGGGGTGGACGGTGTCGACCTCGACTGGGAGAACTTCGTCTTCAACGACGACCGCGACACATGGCCGACGACCAAGGCGAACTTCGTCGCCATGATCAAGCGCCTCTCCGCAGAGTTACGCGCAGCGGGCCTCACCCTGTCGGTGACCGTGCCCGCGGGCTGGCAGCCCTTCGTCAGCGCATCGAGCGCGGGGACGACGAACGCCTGCGGCGATCTCCTGGGACCCGCCGGATCGCCCAACCCGGGGACCGGTTACTGCGTCTACGCCTGGCAGCAGATCATCGGACACGTCGACCGCCTGCGGATCATGGCCTACGACTACAGCTGGGACACTCCCGGTCCCATCGGACCGCAGAACTGGGCCGCGCAGGTCATCGACAGCGCGCTGGCCCAGGTGGGCCGCGCGAACGCCGGGAGGATCTGGATCGGCGAACCCCAGTACGGACGCAACTGGCCGCTCTCCTCCGGGGGGCGCTGGATCACCGATCCCGGCTGCCCCGTCGACTGGGTACCCGACACCACTCCGGTGCGGACCAGCCCGACGATCGAGCAGGCGGTCGCCATCGCGGCGCGAGAGTCGGTCACACCCACGTGGGATGCGGTGGCGGCCGAATGGACCTACCGCTACTTCTATGACTCCGCCGGACGGGCCGGCGGACGCCCCGTGACCTGCGGGGTCCAGCGCGAGGTCTGGTACGCCGACACCCGCTCCGCGCAGGCCCGGGTGAAGTTGGCCATGAGCAAGCGCATCGGCGGAATCGCCGTGTGGCAATTCGGGCAGGTCACCCCGGACTTCTACCCGGCGATGGCGCGCCTCGCGCAGCGCTGGGCGAAGTCCGCCACGGCCGTGCGCTTGCGCGCCGATGCGACGGCGACCTACGACCGCAACCTCTCCGTGCGCGTGGTGGCGTCCTCCGGCGGGGAGCGCGTCCCGGGTGCCACGACCATCCTGCGCTTCACTCCGGCGGGAACGACGGAGCCGGTCACCGTCTCCGAGGCGGTGACCGATGCCGAGGGCGTTGCGCGCTTCTCCCCTGCGGCCACCCAGAACGGCGACTGGACCGCCCACGTGCGCGGCGACTGGGGGCGTCTGCCGGGCGACAGCGCACCCGCGGCCACAGTCGTCGCGCCCGTCGTCGCCGCCCGCGCACTGACCACCGCTCCCAGGGCAGGTGAGACCCTGCGCGTCCGAGCCGCGGTCCAGCCCGGAATCGGCGGATTCGCCATGGCCCTGCAGCGGCGCACCGCCGACGGCTGGCGCACCGAGGCCCGGGCCGCGACGCGGTACGACGGATCGGCGACCTTGTCGTATGTCCCCGCGCAGGCAGGTGAGACCCGACTGCGCGTCGTCGCCCTGCCCTCCGAGGGATTCGGTCGCGGCGTGTCGCCGGCGCTCGTGGTGACGATCGCGCGGTGATCATGCGGCCCCACTGCCGGGGCCGGCGCCACGCGCTACCGGGTGCCACTCATCGGGTACGCGGGGGCGGCGCGATCACCGGATGATCCGTCGATCTCGCGGCGGCGCCCCCGAGTTCCTTCCCGAGTCGCTCCGGGAGAGGAATCCCGACGTCATGGACAGCATGCTCGCGATCAAGCCGGCTCATGACCGGCGAGGACTCCTCCATCCGGGCAAGGTGATCTGACGCGATCCGCGTCCGGATCGACCCTGCTGACGCGAGGAGTGCCATGGGCATCGAAATCGACCAGGGGCGCATCGCCCTGACTGACGGCACCACACTCTCCTACGTCGAGAGCGGTCACGGGCCCACGCTGGTGATGATTCCCGGCTGGTCCCAGACTGCGGCGCAGGTCCAGCAGCAGGTCGAGGCGTTGAGCGAGCACGTCACCGTCTTCGCCGTGGACCTGCGAGGTCACGGCGAGCCTTCCGCCCCTGAGCACGGCCACCGCGTCGCCCGCCTGGCCACGGACCTGCGCGAACTCCTCCTGGCCCGCGACCTGCGCGATGTCATCCTGCTGGGCCATTCCCTGGGTTCCTCGGTGATCTGGGCCTACGTCGATCACTACGGCACGGACCGCATCTCCAAACTCGTCATCGTGGACCAGGCCCGCCTCGTCACCAGCGAGCCGGAGTCGACCGACGGGGAGAAGTTCTCCTTCGGGTGCCTCTTCCCTGACGCGTCCACCCTCGCGAACGTCATGAGCGCGGTGGGCGCGACGGACTCGATCGACGGGACGAAGGAGATCATCCGGGGCATGGTCACGTCGGACGTCGACGAGGATGCGCTCACGTGGGTCGCCCAGATGCTCCTCACGCTGCCCCGGGAGCAGGCCGACGACCTCCTGTGGGATCACTGCCCCAACGACTGGCGCGATGTGATCACGTCGATCCGGATCCCCACGCTGGTCGTCGGAGCAGGGGCCAGCCTCGTCTCGCCCGCGAGCCGGCGCTGGCTCACCGGAGAGGATCCCCAGGGCCGGATCGAGGTCTTCGAGGCACGCGATGGCGGCGCGCACGTTATGTTCGTCGAGGACCCTGAGCGGTCCCCTCGGGTGGTTCTCGACTTCCTCCTCGAGGAGTGATGCGATAGTGGGGGGGATCATGGACGGCATGGAACCGAGCGAATCCGCGGCAGCGGAGCCACTGGACCTCTTCGGCCTGTGCAACCACCTCGCCTGGGAGGTCGGAGGTCCCGTCCTCATCCACGACACCTCGTGGCGGGTTCTCGCCTACTCCACCCTGCGCCAGGAGATCGACGAGGGGCGCCTGCAGGCGATCCTGCGGCGCGAGGTCCCGCGCGAGCATCGTTTCCTCGGCTATCGGCAAGCGACAGAGTCGAGGTTCGACTCGGGCGATGAGGTCTTCGAACTGCCGGCCTATCCCAGCGTGCAGGCGCGACGCGTGGTCGCCGCCATCCGGGTCCACGGGGTGGTCGTGGGCTCCCTGTGGATCGCGGAGAGCAGCGGGCTCCTCCATCCCGACGTCTTCGACATGGCCCGGGCCGGCGCCAAGCAGGCGGCCGCGCTGCTCCAGCTGGACGACGACTTCCGCAGTCGGGAGGACGAGGCGGTCGCGGCGCTCATCCTGCAGGAGGGCCACGACGAGCGCTTCCTGGCACGCTACCTGCAGGTGTCGCCGCGCTCGCGGTGTCGCGTCCTGGCGGTGGCCAGCCACGGTGCGCAGGACCGGATCGCCGCCGCCGCGGCGGCGACGTCCATGCACGGCCAGGTTCGCCTGCTCACGCAGTCGGGTCCCGACCGGCTGCACCTCATCCTCGTCGCCCGAGACGCCGAGCGCCCCTTGACGCCGGTCGTCAAGGCGCTGCTCAACGCCATTCACTCCATCGATCCCCAGGCGCGGGTGGGGATCGGCGACAGCGTGTCACGGCTCGCGGACGTGCATCGATCCCGCTTCCAGGCCGACGACATCCTCGAGCACCTGAGGCAGGGAACGTCGATGTCCGCACGCGGATATGCCACCTGGGCGGACGTCCGCCACGGAGTGAGCCTGGAACGGATCGTGCGCGCCGCCCCGTGGATGACCGGAGGGATCCACTGGCCGCTGCAGTCGCTGCAGGGGCTCGAGGCCGAGGACAGAGCCGAGGCCCTGGGGGTGCTGCACGCCTACTTCGATACCAACACCAATGCGGCGGAGGCCGCGCGGAGGCTGGGCCTGCACCCCAACACGTTTCGCTATCGGCTCTCGCGCGCCTTGGAACTCCTCGGGATCGACCTTGAGGATCGCGAGGCGCGCCTCATGCTCGAACTCGACCTGCTGCGCGACCGGCTCGACTCCTGAGCCAGCCCCCTCACGGAAAGGGTGTGGCCCCCGTCGGTTCGGGGGGGATCCGACGGGGGCCACGCTTTGGGTGGCTCTTCAGCCAGCGCCATCACCCTAAATCACGATCGCCCCAGCGCCTATCGTGCACACTACGAATTGAGCTCGGCGCGGATCGTGGGCCACACCAACACTCGGTCAGGCCCCGGCCATGACCGGTCGCTGACTGCCCCAGGCCTGTCCCCGAGCCGGGGCCTTCGCGCACCCTGGGGCGCATGACGACATCCTCAACCCGCACGACCCTGCGATTCCGGCTCGGCACCCTGACAGCCCTGGCGGGCGCGGCTCTCCTGGCGAGCACCCTCACCGCCACCGCCGCCTCCGCGAGCGTCGCCGTGGAGAGCGCGACGTCGTACTCGTCCAACGGAGATCCGATCTCCGGGTGGGACTGGCTGCGCGATCCTGGCGACTACGCGGAGTGGACGTTCGCCACGGCGGACTTCGCGGAGGCGATGCCGCGCTCGGCCTACCTCAACGTCGGCGCCCTGGTGACCAACCGCGTCAATGGAGGATCGGGGTACTCCGTCAAGAACGCCCGGTTCACCGTCTCGTGCTCGACATTCACCCAGGACATGGGGGTGCGGCTGAGCAATCCCTTCCGTCCGCTCGATCCGGAGGACTCCGGAGGGATCGGGTACGCCGCCTACGGGGCGAGCAACACGCATGTGAAGCTCGCGCGGTTCTCCTCGTGCGCCACGATCACGGTGCGCACCGCCTACCCCTTCGGCTCGGGACGGCATGTGGCCTTCCGCGCCGACTCAGTGACGCTCGCGTTCCGTCGCTGAGCCCGAGGCCCCGCCCCGCCCGTCGCCGTCCCCCCTAGCGGTCGCGGGCGGGGCGGTTCTCGTCCGGCCCTGCCAGCCCTTGACCGCCAGTCGTACGGCGGTGACCACCATGAGCGCGGCGAAGAGGTACCTCACGACGTCGACGGGAAGCGCGAGGGCCAGCCGAGCCCCCAGGATGCCGCCGATGATTCCCCCCACTCCGAGCAGGAGGCCGCGATTCCACTGGGTGAGGCCGGGCGACGTGAGACGGATGGCACCGACCAGTGCGGTCGGCGCCATCACGGCCAGCGACGTGCCCGCAGCGACATACTGGCCGAAGCCGAGGAATGCCGTGAGCACGGGCACGAGCACGATTCCCCCGCCGATCCCGAACAATGCCGACAGCAGTCCCATGGCGATGCCCGCGACGACCAGGGCCACGGCGAGGCCGGGCGTCAGCGGAGGGACCTGCAATCCGGGAAGCTCCTCCGGCGACCACATCAGCCGAAGGGCCGTGAGCGCGAGGACCCCGGCGAAGGCGATCTGCAGGGTGCTGTTGCTCGTGCGCTGGACGATCCAGCTGCCGGCGAGGGCGCCGGCGACGGAGCCCACGAGCACGAAGGCGGCGGCAGCCCATGCCACCGCGCCGGCCACGAGGTAGACCACGGCCCCGGCGACCGCGGCCATGGTCACCATGACCAGGGACGTCGCCTGCGCCTGCTTCTGCTCCATCTTCTGCACGAGCACGAGCAGGGGCACCAGGACGATTCCCCCGCCCACGCCCAAGGCGCCCGACACCACTCCCGCCGCTCCTCCGAGGGGGATGTCGCGAACGGCGCGGCCAGGTGGCATGCCCGGCACGCTAGCGTGCGGGCGTGACGCCCTCCGAGATGCCCGCGTCCTCGATCGACCACATCGTCGTCGTGGCCCCCGATCTCGACGCGGGCGCTCGCCTCGTGGAGCACGCCATCGGCATCCGTCCCCTGCCCGGGGGGGCGCATGAGGCCATGGGGACGCACAACATGCTCCTGGGCATGGGCCCGGAGTACCTCGAGGTCATCGCCGTCGATCCGGGCGCCCGTGAGACACCCGGCGCGCGGTGGTTCGGACTCGATCGACGAGGTGCGGACTTCGACCCGGTCCTCGCCTCCTGGGTCGTACGCACCTCCGACCTCGGGCGCGCGCTCGCGGCCTCGCCGGTGGACCTGGGCAGCCCCGTGCACGTGACCCGAGGCGACCTGAGCTGGCGCATCAGCGTGCCGGCCGGCGGCGTGCCGCCCCTGGGTGGCCTCGCTCCCGCCGCGATCGAGTGGGACGGGCCGGTGCCCCAACTCCCCGACAGCGGCGTGCGCTTGGTGTCCCTCACCCTGGCGGGCCCCGATGCAGCAGCACTCCGGGGCACCCTCGAGTCCCTGCGGGTCACCGCCCCGGTGACCGTCCGCGAAGATCTCTTCCCCCATCTCATCGCCGCGCTCGACACCCCTGCGGGACCCCGGTTCCTCACCGGCCTCGGCGGCGACGGCATCGCCATCGACGTGCAGCGCCAGATCGCGGTCGAACTCGTGACGCTCACCTGGTCCCTCCTCGACCGGGCGTCGCGCACCGTCGTCGACGATGCTGCGATGGTGCGCATCGCGGATGCCAGCCTCTGGCACTGGTCGCAGGTCGGCAGCCCGACCGAGCAGGCCATCGCCGAGTGGCAGTGCAGCCGGGTCCACGCCACGCTCGGCTCGGGAGGCCCGGCGCTGGAGCACGCGGAGCGGTGCCTGCACCTGTGCTCGGGCGCGCGCGTCGATGACATCGTGCCCGCATCGGCGCACGAGGCGATGGCCCGCGCGTACGCCGTCCTCGGGGACGACGAAGCCGCTCGCGAGCAGCGCAACCTCTCCTACCGGATCGCTGTCGACCTCGATGAGGAGGACCGCGTGATCATCGAGCACGATCTGGCCACGCTGCCCCTCGACTAGTCCCCCCGGCCTGGCGTACCCGCTACCGTGTCGTCGTGACCTCATCGCCGCAGCACTGGGACGCCGCCTATGCCGCCGGGCACGAGACGCGGGGTTGGTACCAGGCCAGCGCCGTGCTGTCGCGCGTGCTCATCCGCGACACCGGCCTGCCCCATGACTGTGCCGTCATCGACGTCGGCGGAGGAGCGTCTGTCCTCGTCGACGACCTCCTCGCGGATGGCTACTCCGACATCACGGTTCTCGACCAATCGACCGTGGGGATGCAGATCGCTCAGGAGCGTCTGGGCGATCGAGCCGACCAGGTCACCTGGCTCACCGCTGACCTGCGTACCTGGCAGCCGGACCGCGCCTACGCGATCTGGCACGACCGCGCCGTCCTGCACTTCCTCCTCGGAGATGACGACGTCTCCACCTACCGGACGCGGCTGCTCGAGGCCACCGGTCCCGGGTCCTGGGCCGTCATCGGCATCTTCGGCCCCGAGGGTCCCTCGGTGTGCGCCGGCCTGCCGGTCCGGCAGTACGACGAGTCCGACCTCGAGGCCCTCCTGCAGCCGGAGTTCGACATCGTGTCGACGACCTTCGCCGACCATGTCCGTCCCGACGGCGACGTCCAGCAGTTCCTCTGGGGCCTGGCGAAGCGCCTCTAGGCTAGGGTTTCCTCCCACCGACAGGGAGGTCGACGTGAGCACCGTCATCGAGTACACGATGTTCGTCAAGCCCGACGCCTACGACGAGGTCCTCGCCGCCTACGTGGAGTTCGCCGACGAGTTCGGGATCCGCAACGCCTCCGAGGACCTCATTCTCGTGACCGGGGATCGCGAGGGCGGAGTCATCCGGGGGATCGGCATCTTCGAGTCCGATGAGCAGGCGCTCGACGTCGTCGACGCCAGCGTGTTCGTGCGCTTCCGCGAGAAGGTCGAGCACCACCTCACCGAGGAGCCCATCCGCGAGCACCTCGACCTCATCCACGTGTTCGTGAAGGACGTCTCCTAGGGAACGATGGCGCGCGCCTGAGGCGACGCCTTCCGCTCGTCACCTCGGACGGCGACGATGCGGACGACGAGCCGGTCGCCCGTGACCACGCTGAGGCTCTTGCGCGTCGCTGACACCACATCGACCTCCGGTCCCACCTCCGTGACAGGAACCCACGTCGATCCTCGACGGCGCTGGAGGATGAACGACTCCGGCGTCGCACCTCCGACCGGGTGGGCCCACGAAATCACGACCTTCCGCTTGCCGGCGAAGGCCACCGTGGGACGTTCCGGAGCCATCAGCGCCGGGGCTGCCTCCGCCGAGAGCACCCCGTAGGCCACGACGGGCTCCAGCGCCCCTGCCCCGCGGGCGAACCAGGCCTTGAGCGTCCCGTCGGGCATGAGGTTGAGGTTGGGATCGAAGACACCGACCTCCGTCGGGGCGTACACCGGGACGCGGTCGCCGAAATCCCAGGACCGGCCGTCCGCGGAGGTCGCCACGTACAGCTTCTGGAAGAACGGCGCGGTGGGCTTCCCCGAGGGGAAGTCGGCCGTCATCATGAGCCACTCGCTCTCGCCGACCTTGACGACGGACGGATCCACCATGTCCGCAGGAGTGATGATGCCGGGTTCGGGGGTCCAGGCCAGACCGTCAGGCGACGTCGCGCGGTAGATGCCGTGCTCGACCCCCACTCCCCCGCGCACGTAGTACAGCAGGAAGCTGCTGCCGTCGCGGACGACGTCGGGGACGCCGCAGCCGATATCGGCCAGCAGGATGGCGGGCTGCAGCGTCCACCGCACCAGGTCGGCGGAGGTGGCGTAGCGCAGCTGCTTGCCCGCGCACGGCGATGTCGCTCCGTGGACGCGCTCCGTGAGGTACATCCGGTACGTCCCGTCGGGCATGTCGATGACACTGGCATCGGAGTAGGGGCCCGTGGGAGTCACCGCGCCCGCGACCGGGGCCCAGGTCTCGCCGTCGGCCGAGGAGTACACGCCGATCGACATGCCGGTCGTGTAGAGGAAGTAGGTGCCTGTCGCAGCACGGAAGTGCACCTCCGGCGACACGCTCGGCACGGCCGACACCGACTCCGGCGTGAACGCGTAGGAAGGGCCGACCGCCTGGGTGGGCGACGCAGCGAGGCAGGCGGTGACAGCGAGAAGGCCGACGAGGGCCGCGCGGACTACGTTCACGACCGGGGACGGTAACAGCCGTGCGCGCCGGTTGCCCGATGGCCTAGCCTACCGTGGGTGAGCGCCGGACGTGTCGTGATCTTCCTGGCACTCGGCCTCCTGCTCGCCGGAGCCGTCGTGGGGACGGCCCATCTCCTCGCCGACCGGTCGCAGGCCGAGGCGGACCAGGCGTCACTGGCCCCGTTCTACGACCCTCCCGCCACCCTCCCCGCTGACCCGGGTGCCGTGATCCGCACCGAGCCCCTCACCGGTGCCGAGGGCGCGCCGGTCGAGGTCCCGGGGGGCCGGGCCTACCGGATGCTCTACGTGACGGAGCGTCCCGACGGCACGCCGGTGGCCTCGAGCGCGACGTACTTCGTGCCCGATGCCCCCGCGCCTCCCGGGGGACGGCCGGTCCTCGCGTGGGCGCACGGCACCGTGGGCATGGGGGACGCCTGCGCTCCGTCGCGCTCCCGAGACCCGGTCTCGCAGTTCACGACCTGGCTGCCCGAGGCCATGGCTCGAGGCTGGGTCGTCGTGGCCACCGATTACGCGGGGCTGGGCACGCCGGGGATCCAGCTATACCTCGTGGGCGAGTCCGAGGCACGGGACGTGGTCAACTCGGTACGCGCGGTGAGATCGGTGCCGGGCACGGATGCGGGCGACCGCTACGTCGTCATGGGCCACTCCCAGGGCGGCCACTCCGCCCTGTGGACCGGCGCGCTGTCCGGTGACCTGGCTCCCGAGCTCACGCTCGAAGGCGTGGTCTCAATCGCCCCCGCGGCTGAACTCCGCGAGGTCGTGGGAGCCCAGTGGGGGACAGCGGTGGGCTGGGCCATCGGACCCGAGGCCGTGGTCGCCTGGCGCGACGTGGACCCGTCACTCCCGGTCGAGGGGGTCATCACCGACGCCGGGGCGCGCAACTACGAGCGCCTCGCCTACGAGTGCATCGAGCTCGCCGGCCTGGAGGGCCTGGCCCGCGCCGATCTCGGCCAGACCTTCTTCGCCGTGGATCCCGACGAGCAGCCCGACTGGAGCCGACTCATCGCGGAGGAGACGCCCCGGCCCCTTCCTCCGGAGATCCCGGTCCTCCTCGCCCAGGGCACCGCGGACCAGGTCGTGCTCCCCTGGCCCAATGCCCTCCTCCAGGAACGCTGGTGCGCCGCCGGCGCCACGATCTCGTCGCTGTGGATGGGCAACGTCGATCACCTCAAGGCACCGTTCGTCGCCGGGCCCCAGGCCGTGACGTGGATCGGCGAGCGATTCGAGGGAGTCCCGGCGGGTCGCACCTGCGCGGTGCCTCCTCCGGTAGCCCCCCGCCCCTCCCCGTCGCCCTCCGGCCCGGGCTCCTGACTCCGCCTGTCAGTCCTCGCGGACGAGGCAGAAGGGGTGGCCGGCAGGATCGAGGAAGACGAGGAACTCCGCGGGCTCCGGCTGCACCGGGTGACGGCGTACCCCGAGGGCGGCCAGGGCGTTCTCGCCCTCCGCCAGGCTCCGCACGGCAAAGTCGAGGTGAGCCTGCTGGGGCGCGCGCTGCCCGGGCCAGTCCGGTGGCGCATAGTCGTCCACGCGCTGGAACGCCAGCGTGACACCGCCGTCGGCCACCAGTTCGATCCAGTCCGGGTCCTCGCTCGACGAGGGGCGGACGGGCCACCCGGTGATCGCGCTGTAGAAGTCGGCCAGCGCCACCGGGTCTGGGCAGTCGAGCGCTGCGACGCGCAGCCGTGCGAGGGTCACGAGCCCTCGGGCATGGCGAGCGGGCCCGTCTTCGCCTCGGGGAAGTAGTCCTGACCGATGCCGGAACTGCGCTTGGGGATCATCACCGTGCGCAGCCATGAGACGACCTCGTCGCCGTCCTGGTTGAGACCGCGGGTCTTCATCGTGATGATGCCCATCTCAGGACGCGACGAACTCTCGCGCTTCTCCAGGCACAGGGACTCCGCGTAGATCGTGTCGCCGATGTAGACCGGATGCGTCAGCTTGATGTCGGTCCAGCCGAGGTTGGCCACGGCGTTCTGGCTCATGTCGATGACGGACAGCCCCAGGACGAGGGCCACGGTGAGCCCGGAGTTGACGATGATGCGCCCCCCGGTGATGGGGTTGGACTCCGCCAGGTGGGCGTTGAAGTGGTTCTGGTTCGTATTGCAGGTCAGCAGGGTGAACCACGTCGAGTCCGCCTCGGAGATGGTGCGGCCGAAGGGGTGCTGGTAGACGTCACCGACCGCGTAGTCCTCGAAGAAGCGGCCGAGTTGGGCCGGATGCAGGGTTGCCATGGGGGAATCCTGCCCCCTGCTGGCCTCCCGGCCCCTTTCGGGTGACAATCGAGCGTGACCTCGCGCCCGGAGACGTCCCTCGATCCTGCGCTCGGCGGCTCCGCCCTCGAGGCAGCCGGTCGAGTGGGCGCCGCGGTTCAATCGGTCATCTCGGGCAAGCCGGACACGACGCGCATCGCGCTCACCGTCCTGCTCGCCGGCGGCCACCTGCTCGTGGAGGACGTTCCCGGCGTGGGCAAGACCATGCTCGCCAAGACTCTGGCGCGCTCCCTGGGCTGCTCCGTCCGCCGCATCCAGTTCACCCCCGACCTTCTCCCCAGCGACGTCGTCGGGGTGAGCATCTTCAACGGCGACACGCGCGACTTCGAGTTCAAGCCCGGCGCGGTCTTCGCCAACATCGTCGTCGGCGACGAGATCAACCGTGCGTCCCCCAAGACGCAGTCTGCGCTCCTGGAGTGCATGGAGGAGGGACAGGTCACCGTCGACGGCACGACGTACCTCCTCGGCCGCCCCTTCATGGTGATCGCGACGCAGAACCCGGCCGAGATGGAGGGCACCTACCCCCTGCCCGAGGCCCAGCGGGACCGCTTCATGGCGCGGGTCCACATGGGCTACCCCGATCCTGTCAGCGAGGCTGAGATGCTCGCCGCCCACGGCGCGCAGGATCCCCTCGACGACGTCACTCCCGTCACCGATGCCACCGAGGTCCGGGACATGATCGACGCCGTGCGACGCGTGTACGTCGCCCCCAGCCTGCACCGCTACGTCGTCGAGCTCGTGGGCGCCACCCGGACCAGCCCCAACGTCCGGCTCGGGGCCTCCCCGCGCGCGGGCCTCCACCTCGTGCGCGCCTCGCGCGCCAACGCGGCACTGTCCGGGCGCGATCACGTGCTGCCCGACGACATTCAGCGGCTCGCTCCCGCGGTGCTCGCGCACCGACTCCTCCTCAGCACGGACGCGCACCTCGCCCGGCTCACCCCCGACGCGGTGATCGCGGACATCGTCGCTCGCGTGCCGGTCCCCGCGGGACCGTGAAGAACGCGCTCGCCAGCCTCACCTTCCGCGGCAAGGGCTTCCTCGCGGTGGGCGCCGTGATCGCCGTGGGCGCGGCGTTCGCCGGCCAGCGCGACCTGCTGCGCATCGCGGTCCTCCTCCTCGTGCTTCCGTTCCTCGCCGCCTACCTCGCCGGCCGCACGCGCTTTCGACTCGGATGCGAGCGCCTCGTGCGCCCCAGCCAGATCCCTGTCGGAACGCTGGCGGAGGTCGATCTCGCCATCACGAACCTCTCCCCCGTCCGCACCGGCACCCTGCTCCTGCGCGATGCCGTGCCCGACGAACTCGGGTTCCCGGTCCACCGCGTGCTCGAGCGCGTCGAGCCATCCGGGACCCGGACCACGACGTACCCGCTGCGGGCCTACCAGCGCGGTCGATACGAGATCGGCCCGCTGTCGGTGACGGCGGTCGACCCGTTCGGCCTCGTGCGCCTGACCCGGTCCTTCCGCGCCACCGAGCCCGTGCTCGTCGTCCCCCGCGTCATCACCCTGCCCGACTCGGGTCTACGCGCCGATCACCGCGGCCGCGGGGACGGGAGGTC
>CAIVWG010000163.1 GCA_903909555.1 uncultured bacterium
GGCAAGCGAGAGGGGCAGGTCAGGATGGCGGCTTGCCTCGTGCTCGCCACGACCAGGGCTGACGTCAACGGCGTCGCACGACGCTGGCTCGATGTCCGCAAGATCTCCTTCGCCCCGATGGATGATGCCGTGGCGATGACGGGCATGGAGTACGGCGGGATCACGCCCGTGGGACTGCCGACGGAGTGGCCCATCCTCATCGATCCACGGGTGATCGACGAGGCCGCCATCGTGATCGGGAGCGGGATTCGCGGCTCGAAACTCGTGCTGCCCGGAGCGGCTCTGCGCGACTACCCGGGAGTTGAAGTGATCGAGGGCCTGGCCAGCCCGCTCACGCCGTCGTCGTAGCCGGAGTGCTCGCCTGGTGGCCCGTGGCCTTGTCGTAGGCCAGTCGCAGGACAACGCCGACGACGGCGCCGATGATCGCCAGCGGGGTGACCACGAGACCGGCGCCCGCTCCGATGACGAGCGCCAGCATGCCGCTGGAGAACGGCAGCTTGAGCATCGCTGCGCACGACGCGGCGATACCGGTCACGACCAGGGCGCTGATGGGCGTCGTCGTGACGATCAGGCCAACGAATACGCCCACGCCCACGCCCACGAACGTGGCCGGGAAGATCGGGCCTCCGCGGAATCCGCTCCCGAGGGAGACGCCGTACGCGAGAGCCTTCGTGACGAAGATCGCCAGGACCGTGATCGCGGACGTCTCCGCGATGAGCGACGGCATGGCGGTCTCCCCGGAGAACGGCACCATGAAGTACGGCTGGTCGAAGACCACCATCACGAACGACGCAAGCCCGCCGATGACGAGCGCGGCGCCGATGATGGTGGGAGCGGGGCGAGCCTTCGCGAGTTTCTGCGTGGCGTAGCCGACCTGGCGCGAGATGAGCACGGCGATAGCCGCCAGCACAGCGACCACCAGCCCCACGCCAAGGTCGACGAAGGTCAGCCGGTCCACCTCCGTGAGGCCGGGCACGGCCAGATCGAGGGTCCCGAGCCCGGCGAAGGGCCCGATGCCGGTGAGCACGAGATACCCGGAGGCGAGCGCCATGAAGAGCGGAATGAGGATCTGGCGCGGCATCGCGCCGAGCGCCGCGAACTCCAGCACCATGAAGGCCGCGATGAAGGGGTTGCCGAGGATCGTCCCGATGGCGGCGATCCCGCCCAGGGCCATGGCCAACTGCTGGATCTGGGGGCTCTTCTTGCGGGTGACGAAGCCGCCGATGACGGTGCCGCACACGATGAGCGGCGCCTCCGGACCCAGGACTGCGCCGAAGATCAGGGTCGCCAGCGCGACCGAGAGCGCAGCCGCAGCGCGCGAGGGACCGATGTCGAAGTGGAACCCGTCCAGGGGGCTGCCCATGCCCTCGCCGAGGCGCCAGGCGGCGATGACCAGCAGTGCTCCGACGAGCAGGAACACCATCACCCACCACCACGGCACTTCGGCGAGGCCGAACTGCGCGGGCAGCCACTCCCAGATGACGTCGGTGCCCCACGACATGATCGTGAGGAAGGCCGCCGCTCCGATCGCGGCGAGGATGCCGATGCCGATGGCCAGACCGATGGCACCGGCCATCTGCCGCCCGGAGAGGGCGGGTGCTGCGCTGGCGGGGGAACTCAGCTCAGGGCCTTCGCCTTGAGGGAGTCGAACTCCTGCTGAGTGATGGCACCGGAGTTGAGGAGCTGCTGCGCCTGGGCGATCTGCTCGGCGGCGCTGGTACCGGCCACCTGCTTGATGTAGGCGGCCTGCTCAGCCTGCGCCTCCTGCACCGCCTCCTGCTGGCGCGTGGCCATCGAGCGGCCGTACACGATCACGTAGATGAGCAGCGACAGCAGCGGGATGAAGATGAGGAAGAGGATCCACAGTGCCTTGACCCACCCGTTCATGTGCTTGTTGCGGAAGAGGTCGATGATCACGCTGAACAGGATCATGAAGTACATGACCATGAAGAAGATGACGAGAAGGCTCCAGAGGAACTCGCCGAAGTTCATTGTGGTCCTCGTTTCGTTAGGCAGACTGCATGTCGGCGACAGCGTACTCACCCCGTCTACCGAGGTAGCACGGGCCGACGGGCATGTCCTGAGCCGGCGTTCGGCCTAGAGTCGCGCTGTGGCCTCCACGTCCGCGGGTCTCGCCCTCTACGGTGCGGTGGCCGTGCCCGCGCGGATGGCCGGTGCGGGCCTCCCCTCGGCCCTGCTCCTCGGCGTCATCGCCGCGAGCGGGTCGGTCTCCGAGGCGTCGCTCCTCATCGCGACCGCGACGGGAGTCGCCGCGGTCATGGGCCCGGTGAGCGGCGCCTGCGTCGACCGCGTGGAGCACCCCAAGCGCGCCTATCTGGCGGCCCTGGCCACGGTCTGCATCGCCAGTGCGCTCCTGGCCGTGGGCATCGGCCGGTGGCCGACCCCTGTCCTCGTCATCGTGTGCGTGGCGGCCGGGCTGGGCTTCCCCTTCTTCCTCGGGGCCCTGTCCGCTCAGCTGCGGCGCATCGCGCCAGAGGCAGATCCCGCGCGCGCCTACAGCGTCGATGTGGGCACGTACAACGTGGCGGAGATCGCCGGGCCGGCCATCGTGGGAGTCGCCTACATCGTCGACGCCGCGATGCCCGGTGCGGCGTCGCTCGAGGTCGTCACGCTCCTCTACGTGGTTGCTCTGGGCGTCCTGCTCTTCGTGCCGGTCCCGGCACGCTCCGTCACCCATGCCGCCCCTCCGCAGTCCTGGATGCAGTCGCTGGGGGCCCTGTCCGTCATGTGGACGTCGCCGTCGCTGCGCCGCACGACAGTGATCAGCGTCATCGCCCACGTCGCGATCGCCTGCTACGTCGTGTCCATGCCTCTCCTGGCCCAGGACCTGGCGGGGGATCCTGGGTTCGGCCCGCTCGTCCTGGCGATCACGGCGTGCGGGGCACTCGTGGGCTCGGTGCTCCTCGCGCGGCGGCCCATTAGGCGCCGCGGTCCGGGCACTCTCGTCGCCAGTCTCACCCTCGCGCTGGGCGTCATCCTGGCGGCGATGTCGGTGGTCCCCGTATTCGTCCTCGTGATTCCCCTGGCCTTCCTCTTCGGCCTGTCGGAAGCGCCGCAGCTCAGCTCGGTGCTTCAGGTACGCGACCGCGAGTCACCGGTCTCCTCGCGTGCCCTGGTCTTCGCCACCGGGGCCTCGCTCAAGGTGGGCGCCTTCGCGGTGGGATCCCTCCTGGCCGGCGCACTCGCTGCAGAGGGCTGGCGCACGATCCTGCTCGTGGCCGCCCTCGTCGAGGTCATCGCCGTCGCTGCCGGATTGCTCGTGGCCCCGCCCCGCCGTACCCGGGCGCTGCCGGGCAATATCGTGGACCGACAGCCGACCGCGCCGAGCGAGTGAGGGCACCATGACGACCATCGACCGCCAGCGCCTTGCCCGACTGCTCGACGATGAGCGTGCGGAGTACTCGCTGCGAACCCCGGGATCGCGCAAGCTCTACGAGTCCGCCGACCATCTCTTCGGGCGCGTCCCCATGACCTGGATGAACAAGTGGTCGGGGGGATACC
>CAIVWG010000164.1 GCA_903909555.1 uncultured bacterium
CCTTCGACGACACGGGCGCCCCGACCGGCTATGACCATTCCAGCGACACCGTGCGCGTGGTCTGGCTCCGCGACAGGCAGGCCGCGCGCATGCTCGGCACGACGCCCGCCGGGATCGTCCGCACCGCGGGGGCTGATGACTATCCCTTCGAGATGCGTCCGAACCCGCAGGATCGCTCGGATATCGGGCGCCTCACGGGCATGACCTCCAACGCTGCGGGTAGCGCTGCCCTCAAAGGTGGCGTAGCCGAGCCGGTCGAGGTCGACCTCGCGCTCTCTGCACTCGGCGGCACGATGCGCGCGTCGGGGGAGTGGAACGAGCCGGGCGTCTCCAGTCTCACCTCATGGCAGCAGCGCACCTGGGATGGCCGCGACACCTACATCCGCACGACGAGGACCGGCTTCGTCTACCCGTTCGCCGCTCCGGCGACCCTGGTGGAGGAGGTGACCCGCGAGTTCCTCGCCGATCGCTCAGGGACCGTGAGGGCCTTTGAGCGACTGAGCCAGCGGGTCATCATCAACGTTCCGTCCATCGATCTCGACGCCGCGGACGGCGTGCCGCACGGGGGCCTCGGGTCACCGTTCTCGCGCGTCATCTTCCGCACGCGAGCGACGCCGCCGATCACGGGTGTGGCGACCCCCCTCACCGGCGAGTGGCGGGGGGTCACTGTGTTCGTGCCCGAGATTCCCGGCGGTGAGCCCTTCGCCTTCACCGTCACCGGTCGCGATCGTGCCGGCCGATCGATCACCTTTGACACTCCGATGCTCTTCGCCGAAGACACATTGGTGAGCCTTAAGCCCTCGGGCTCGGCGCGCGCCAATTTCACGAAGACGGGGTCGCGGGCCCTGCGCACGTACTTCAACGGCCTGCCCGAGGCGAAGCGCCGCGCCAACATGCGCGGGGTCTACGTCGCGTTCGCTCCCGATGGCGGAGCGGACGGCTCCACCTCGATGCCAACCGCAAGCCTGGACTGGCACCTCGAGATAGGGACGCCGCGCGGATCGAGCAGCGATCTGGCTCGTGAACGCCGCCCCTATTCCTTCCCGCGCATGCATCGCGCCACGATCAACGTGGATGGTGTCTCCGCCATGGCCGGCGACTCGCAGTACGTCGATGTCTCCTTCCCCGACGTTTACCTCAGCGGTGGCATCGATGGCACCAAGCTTGGCATCTACCTCGAGGGCATCGGCAGCCAGGACGTCGGTGCAGGGGCCCAGCGCGGCGGCGGCATCAGCGCGCCGAGCATGAGCGTCAAGGGCTTCGGTCGCGCCACGGGTGCCCTGCCGTCCGACGGGCAGAGCGGCTGGCCATTGACGTGGACGGGGGGCGCCATGCCCCAGATCAAGCCCGGCGACATGCTCAAGGGCTTCATGCTCTTCGGAGGCATCTCCCTCGCGGACCTGCTGCCTTCGGATATCGACATGTTCCAGCGAGGTGCCGACGGGCTCCCTGATCCGAGTCTGCCCAATCCCCAGGCCCCTGCTTTCCTCACCGATCGGTCCTTCGACGTCAATCTTCCGGATGTCCCGACCGAAGTCTTCGTCCGCTACGAGTGGCG
>CAIVWG010000165.1 GCA_903909555.1 uncultured bacterium
GGGACTTCACGGCATGCTTGGTCTGCGCTCCGGGTACGCCGTACCGTCAGGGCATGACCTCACGTCGACCGACGGCATCCCAGCTCCCGGCGATCGCTGCCCTCGCGGGAGCGCTCGCCGCGGGGCTCCTCGTCTCCTCCCCCGCCCACGCCCTGCCCGCCGGCGACGTCCCCGACAGCAGCACCCCGGCCAGCAAGGCCCTCGTGCACGTCGACGGGGGCCGCGCGCACGCGACGAAGACGGGGCGTCACGAGTACCGCCTCGTGATGTCGCGGAAGGCATCCATCACATGGCTCGGCGAGACCGCGAGCGGCCGGGTCGGGATCGGGACGTTCAGCACCCGCGGCCTCGTCGCCGGATGGACGCGACTCGGCCACGTCACGAAGCCGTGGGCCACCATCACGTGGCGCGAGCGCGGGGCCGATCGGCCGACGTTCGCCCTCGCGCGCGTGTCAGCACCGCGGGTGAACCGCGACGGGCGGCTGGTGTTCGTCGCCCACTCGGCCAAGCGGCTGCCCGATACCCTCCGCGAGGCCACGGTCAATATCCGGCGGGCGGCGTACCAGCCGCGCAGCTACCCGCTGGAGTTCTCGCGACTCACCGTCACCTCCGATGTGGGGATGCACCTGACCGCCACCTCGGATACCTCTGCCACGCTGAACTTCGACCAGTACGACGACACCGGATGGGGTGCCTGCACCGCTCCGGCGGCGATCGCCATGTCCTCCCCTGCGCCGGTGCAGTACACCCAGGGCACCTGCGGCGACGTGGTCTACGAGCCCACGGACAGCGACGGCAACCCGCAGCTGGTCTGGCCGACCTTCACGATGAAGACCACCGGGGTCTCCGAGGTCACGACGATCCTGTCCGTGAGCCTCACCGACGACACCACAGCCGGGCAGTTCGACTACTACTGGTTCCTCGGCAGCTGGCAGCGCGGCGGCGTCATCGTCTCCGACGCCGTCGCCAGCGGCTGACGCGTCAGCCCGAGGTCGGTCCCCGGCCAGCCCGGACAGGTGACCTTGGTCCCGGAACCGCCGCGCGGGGAGGTGACGTCACACCAGCGTGAGACGGCACGCCCTGGTCTTCTGGCCGATTGCGGTGAGCCTGCTGTACGCGGGCTGGGCGCTCAGCGGCTCCTGAGGGCTCACCCGATCGCGACACGCGTCCCCTAGGGTCATGCGCATGAACCGCCTCGCCCGTGCCCTCGGCTGTGGCATCACGGTGCTCCTCACCGCATCAGTCCTGCCGCCGCTTGCATCCGCGACCCCGCGCGCAGAAGAGCCGGCGTACTCCCTCAGCCCCAACCGGTGCCCGCTGCCCACGCTCAAGGGCTGGGAATGCTTCACCCTCGACGTACCCCTGGACTGGTGGCATCGCGGCAGCGGCGAGCGTGCCGACATCGCGGTCGCCGTTCGCCGCGCGACGGTGGAGCGGCGCGGCACGCTCACCCTCAACCCTGGGGGGCCCGGATCGTCATCGCTGCTGATCGCCGACCAGGTCCTGCTCGCTCTTCCCGCGGCGATCCAGCGGTCCTTCGACATCGTGCTGTGGGATCCCCGCGGCACTGGGCTCAGCCGGCCGCTCCCGACCGGCTGCACCGTGCCGATCACGACCCCGGTCATCCCCGACACGGGCGCGGTCGACTGGGGCGAGGTGACGCAGACCTACCTCTCCGCGAGCGCCGAGGGCAACCGGCAGTGCTACGAGGCCAATGCGGGTCTCGCGCCCTTCCTCGGGACGCAGTACGTCGTCCGCGACCTCGAGGCCCTGCGCAAGGCACTCGGCGTCGACCGGTGGAGCTACTGGGGGATGAGCTACGGCACGCAGATCGGCCTGCTCTACGCACGGCTGTATCCCTCACGACTGCGGGCCACCGTCCTCGACGGCGCCGTGCAGCCCGGCCTATCGATCCTGTCGGCCGCGGCGAGCCGAGGCACGGCGTACCAGGCGGCCCTCGCCATGCTCGGCGCGAGCATGGGCAAGGTGCACTCGGCGCGGATGTATCGGGTCATCGACGCCCTCAACCGCCGGACCTACGTCGATGATGAGGGCACGACGGTCACGCGCACGGTATTCATCAACCGCATGCTCGTGGCCGCCGGTGCCCAGGAGTACATCCCCGACGCCGTCGCCGACATCGACGAGGCCTACCGGGTGCTGTTCGGAAGCCCGCGGACAACACCGGCGATCGACTACGGCTCGTTCTACGCCCGCAACTTCATCCTGTGCGGCGACACGGTCGCCCGTCCGTCCATCGCAGCGTCCGCGGCCGCGGCCGAGGCGAGCGCCGACATCGGCACGGTGAACGCCGGCCTCGTGTCGTTGCTGTGGTCGTCGACGTGCATGGGCCTGCCTCCCGGTGCGCGACCCGTGCCGCCCGTGCCTAAACCCATCCAGTTGCGCACCCCGCCTGTGATCGTCAACGCCCTCGGCGACCCGGCCACGCCCTGGGTTTGGGCGCAGGAGATGGTGAACGTCTTCCGGGGGGCGTCGTTCATCAGCTACGAGGGCGTGGGCCACGTGATCTACGGCACCACTCCCTCCAGGTGCGTCAACACGGCGGTGACGTCGTACCTGCTCACCCTCCGGCGACCGGGCAACCTCACCTGCCCGTACGCCCCCGGCTAGCTCTCCCCGCACAGGGCGCCGGAGATCAAGCCTCTGCTGCACTCGAGGGCGTTGAGCGCCTGCAGCGTGGGCGGTAGCTCCGCATCAGCGATGTCCACTCCATCCTGCAGAGCGGTCAGGCGCTTGATGAAGGCCGGCGTCAGCAGGATGCTGCTGCGGGCCGTGGCCCCGTTGCCCATGATGTTGGTCCCGTAGACGACGACCGTGTAGACGCCCGGCGTGGAGTTGCTCCCCAGGCTGAACAGGTCGAACACCCCGCTCGGGCCCCTCGGGTAGATCGCCGGGATCGTCTGGCTCGCCAGCAGCGGCGTCGTGCAGGTGTCGTCTTGAACGCACGTGCTCGGTCCGTAGAGGCCTGCTGTGTAGGTTGCCGGTGCCGGCACGCCGAAGGGCGATGCGGTCCACTCCGCGTTGAAGGTGCCCACCTGGTTCACCTCCACCGCGAGGCTGATGGGGCGTGACGGCACGAAGCCCTGCATGTTCACCATGACGTAGGAGGCTGTCGAGGTGCCCATGCTGTTCGTCGCCGTGACCTGGAAGGTCCACGGGCCCGTCGTGGGAAGCGGCGGGACGAAGTAGCGGGAATTCGTCACCGTCACCGCGCCCACCATCGACGCCCCGGCCCCCGTCGACACCCAGTCCGGGCCGGGCGTCAGGGTCGCCGCGCTGGGCGGCGGGGTCGTGGCGGTCCCCGACCACCACGTCACCGTGTAGAACTGCACCGCCGGCGAGGCCACCGAGGGCTGCCACGACAGGGCCACCTGCCCGTCGAAGAGTTCCCGGCCCGCGACGTTGCGCGGTGGCATCGGCGGTGCGTTGCCGAGATACGCCTCGAGCGTGTCCGGTGGCCCCACTCCCGCACTCGACATCGCCGCGACCGTGAACGTCCACGGCCCGCCCTGGGAGATGTTCACCTGCGTGGACAGTTGCCCGTTGGACTGCACCGTGATCTGCGACACCGGGATCGTGTCGTCAATCGACACGGATCCGGCCGGTCCCGTCGCGGTGACGACGTACGACGTGATCGCCCCGACCGAGAACGGCTCATTCCACCCGAGGGTGACGAGGCCGCCTCCCGCCGGATTAAGGGCGTCGTCGTTGATCGTCGCACTGAGGCCCGTCACACCGAACGGGATCGAGGGGCTGAGGGCCGGGGCCGTGGTCACGAGCGCCGATGCGCCGGCGACGTACTGCTCCGTCGGGCTCGCAGCGGCGACGACGAGGCTTCCTGTGGTGGCACCGCTGGCGAACGTGAGCGGCACCGAGACCACCGTGGTCCCGGGGGCCAGCGAAAGACTGCATAGGTAACCGGGCTGGCTGCCGAGGATCTCTCCCACGCACGACTGCACTCCTGCGCCAAACGGCGCCGCGGACACCGTGTCGTCGGCCGCGCCGACGAAGCCCGAGGTCATCTGGACAACCTCATCCGAGGAGTTGTAGAAACTCACCGAGGCGAGGTAGCCCCCGCTCGGCTGCAGGGTCTGCGGCGTCACCTGGATGGAGATGGGCCCCACGTCCTGGCCTGCGGCCACGGCGATCCACTCGTCGAAGAGCGTGAGGCACGTCTGGGGGAGCCCCACCGAGGTGTTGCCCTGGGAGAACTGCGTGACGTTGCTCACCGTCCCCCCGGAGATGGTCGGGCAGGCCGTCTCGAGGTTGCTGCTGCTGGTGGGCACGACCGGCCACAGGTACTGCTCCTGGGCATCGAGTTCGACGGGATTGCCGCCAATCTCCATCACGAACCCCGGCAGCGCGTTCCAGCCGCCGTCATAGATCGACGAGCAGTTCCACTGCATCGAGCAGGGCTGAATGCTCCCGAACGCGCCACTGTTCCCCACTCCCACCACGTTGAGCTGCGGCTGGACGTAGAAGTCGGGCAGCGCCGTGGTCGAGGTTGTCAGCTGGGTGGTATTCAATGACGTGGCGGGGGCCCCACCGTCGGGGTAGTAGCGGGTCCAGCCGCACCCGTTGCCGTAGTCGTTGGTGGTGCCGTTGCCCGGGGCCATCCAGTCCATGACGGTCCAGTTGCCCCCGTCCGTCGCGTAGTCGCCAACGGGAGCCCAGCTCGAGCAGGGAATGGCCACCAGGTTGTATCCCCCGCTGTAGTTCTGCAGCGTGACGCTGGTCTTGGCGTAAACGCCCGGCCCGGGCTTGTTGTTGCCGTCGGTGGAGAAGGGGAAGACGTCGCCCAGCGTGAGGTTCCCGATGGTTCCCTGACCCGTGGCGAAGTCGTACGTCCCCGGATCGTTGACGACTGCGGACACTCCCCGATTGGGGTACATCCCGGTGTCGAGGAATGAGGCGACCTCCAGATTGGGCACGGGGGAGTCGGCGTTCCAGGCGGTGCCCTCGGCACTTCCCATGAAGCCCAGGCCCGGGGAGATGGCGGAGTAGTTGGGGTTCCATTCGTAGGACTCGCCCGTGTACAGGATGAGGTTGTCGCTCGCGGACACGGGCGATCCCCCGTTGTTCAGTCCCGCCGCGCCCAGGTGCGTTCCCACCTGCGCGGTGTCCGAGCAGTTCGTGAGCGGTGTCGGGCCTCCGCACGCGGCGAGAATCGTGCCCTGGGCGTTCGGGTACGGCGCCGGGTAGTACTCGGTGCGGATGATGCCGTTGAAGTCGTCCGACGTCGCAGGGTCGAAGACGAGCGGGCCCCACCTGTCCGACGCGAACTCCGAGACGCCAGCGACCGCACTCGAGGTGTCGACCGCGGTGGACGACAGCGGCGTCCCCGTGAGCAAGCCCCCTCCGAAAGTGCCGTTGCGGAAGGCCGTGATGTCGGTGAGCCAGGCGTTGGCGCCGTTGGTGAAGACGGTGTCGCCGGAGTAGGCGTAGACGTCGGACTGCAGGGTGCCGTTCGTCACCTGGCCCCAGGACGCTCCTCCCGCATGCCACATCTGCGAGACCTTGTCCTGGCCCTCCGCGATCTCACGGGCGATCTGCGGGCACGAGAAGAGGTCGAGGTCCTGGCAGGCCTGGAGGAACTGCGGGACGGTGGTCACGCTCGGGGGGACCAGGGTCACCGCCGCCAGGAAGTCGCCCAGGCCGACCAGGGCAAGGCCGGTGTTGATGATGGCGGCGTACTGCCCGACGAGGTTCTGCATGAGGTCGGCATAGGCGTTGTCGAGGAGTCCGATCTCGACCTGTCCCGCGGGAGAGGTGACACCCGAGGCGTCCTGCTGGATGACGTAGCCGGCGATGGCATCGGCGCACGTATTGATGACATTGAGGGGGCCGGTCTGCGTGAACGCCTGCTCCACGTCCTGGACGGCCACCTGCACGGCGTTGACGCCGGGGCCGAACGAGGGGGTCGCGTTGCTGCCGACCCCGAAGATGTAGTTGCCCATCACGGTGGCATTGGCCGGGCCACCGGAGTAGCTGAGGTTCTCCTGCCCCCACGTCTCGGTCATGACGTCCTGGTAGTTCAGCAGCGTCTCCTGGATCAGTTCGACGTCGCTCTTGAGTCCGTTGAGCGAGGCACTGCAGGCTGCGAGCGAGGCCTCGGCGAACACCTCACTGTTCTGCGCCTCCACCGTATTGAGGGCGTCCTGCAACTGCTGGAGGTCGTAGTAGACGTTGTTGAAGCCCTGCTGAACCTCGGACTCCAACTGCTGGATCTGCGCTTCCGTGGCGGTGGCTTCACCGGGGAACATCAGCTCGAGGACCATCTCCACGCCGAAGCTGCCGAGCTCTCCGGCCCCTCCCGTGATCGCGAGGTTGGCGAGGGCCTCCACGCTGATCGCACTCGAGGCGGCCTCGCTGGCGGCATCGAGGCCGGCGGCGTCCTCGGCGCGCGGCTGAAGTGAAGAGCCCTGCACCTGCTGGTCGTCCTGCGCGGCGTAGTGGGCGAGCATCCGCACCGGGCGCTCCGACCTGGGCTGACCACCCCGGGAGGTGATCGCCAGCGTCTGCGAGAGCGCGGTCCCCTTCTTGCCGGAGACGCGCATGCGCATCCGGTAGGACCCGCGCTGGCTCAACTGGGTGCCCACCCCGACGCGGCCGTTGGCGGCAACCTTCGCCGACTGCAGCGGGATCCACGTGCTTCCCTGGCGCAACTCCACGACCGCGATCGACCCCGCGAAGGAGCGTGGGACCGTGCCGGTGACCCGGAACCGGTCCCGGGTGCGCACCGTGGCCGGCGCGCTCGCGGTGAAGGTCGTCGTGCTCGCCTGCGCCGCGGGGGCGACCGGCGTCGGCGGGACGGCCTGCGCGCTGGCGGGGACGGCGACCAGGGTCGCGGTGGCCAGGGCCAGGGCGGCGGCGTACGCGGGGACCGCGTGGCGGAGGGGCATGGTCGGCATGCTGTCACTCCAGGGGGAGGCGAGGGAAACCGGAACGAACTCCTCAATGCTGCCATCGCTCGACGCCCTGAGGGCTCCACGAGTCCGGGATTCCGCACCCACTCGGGTCTTGGGTCGCCGAGGACGGGGGATGGCGAGGGCGGGTCACCCCCGACCTAGGCTCCTCACCAAGAGCGGGACCGCCGTACGGAAGGACAGGGGCCATGTCGAGCCAGGCTGCCTCGAACTACACCTCCTACCTCAAGGTCGACGATCTGCTGTCCTTGCAGCAGCCGCTGTCGGAGGGGCCGGAGCACGACGAGCTCCTCTTCATCGTCATCCATCAGACGTACGAACTGTGGTTCAAGGAGCTCATCCACGAGTTGGCTGCCGCCCAGGAGGCGCTGGAGTCCGGCGACACGAGCCGCGCACTGGCCATCCTCGGTCGCATCCGCACCATCCTCAAGGTGTGCGTCGCCCAGGTCGACATCCTCGAGACGATGACGCCGCTGCAGTTCAACGCCTTCCGCGAGCGCCTCGGCCAGGCGAGCGGCTTCCAGTCGGCGCAGTTCCGCGAGGTCGAGGCGATCCTCGGCCGGCGCGACGTTCGGGCGGCCGCCCCCCTGCTTCCCGCGGACCGCGCGCGCGTCGAGGGCTGGATGAGCCGGCGTTCGCTGTGGGACTCGGTGCTCGTGTACGTCGACCGTGAGGGGTACGCCATCCCGGAGGAGATCCTGCAGCGGGACGTGGCCCAGGCGTATGAGCCCAGCGAGGCCGTGCAGGACGCACTGGTCCAACTGCATCGCGGCGACGCGGCGGCCGCGCTCGTGTGCGAGCGGCTCGTGGACATCGACGAAGGGCTGCAGGAGTGGCGCTACCGCCACGTGAAGATGGTCGAACGCACCATCGGCCGCAAGTCCGGCACGGGCGGATCCTCGGGAGCCGACTATCTGCGCTCGACGCTGTTCCACCCGGTCTTCCCGGACCTCTGGGCCATCCGAAGCGAGTTTTAGGGCTCAACTGCGCATCGTCCATGCGCAATCTTGGAGACGCTTGAGAGTCCGGCTGGAACGGCTCTCTCGGTGCGAAACACCCGTCGGGAATCGCTTGACTGAGCGCACTTCGACGGGTGGAGGACCCATGAGAACGTCATTCCGACTCAGCACTGCCGTCACCGCCGCGGCGCTCAGTGTCGTACCACTGGCGCTCGGCGTCCAGGCCCAGGCGGTGGCCCCACAGTCCGCGCCATCACCGGACGTGGGCATCACCCTGAGCCCCGTGTCGTCCGAGTTGGATCTCACGATCATCAAGGCGCTGAAGTCCAAGGACCACACGACGGCGGTCGGCAGGGTGCGTGTCAGCACCTACCTCGAGCCCGACGCGACGGTGTGGACCTCGACCAAGCGCTCAGTGACGACCTCCCTCGCCTGGAACATCCGCGACGTCCGCGACGTGGCCGAGCGGGTCCGCATCTGCGCTGACGATCCCGAGCTTCGCCGTGAGCAGTGCGCGTCGTACCCCCTCAAGGCCACTCGTGGCAGCCGCGGTCCCGTGCAGATCCGCGCGCTCTCCCAAGGCTGGCAGGTCCTCGTGCGGCCGAGCTACGACGCCCGCACCCTGCGCGAGTGTCGCGCGGAGCGATCCCGGGGCGGCTTGGCCACGTGGGGGGTCACACTCGTGGACGTCGATGCCGGCCGGGTCGTGGGACGCGGCGAGTCGTCCTGGCGCGTGCGCTGCGGCCGCTAGCCCTCCACTGCGTTTGAGTTCCGTGAATGGTTGCCAAGTCCCGACTTAGCAACCATTCACGGAACTCAAACGGGGAACAAGAGGTGGAAGGGATTTCGGCGGCGGGGGTGCGTGCGCTAGCCTCTTGCGATCTGTTCTGCCACTACCGTCACAGGAGTTGACATGAAGCGCATCATCACCGGGGCCTTGGCCGGCGCGGCCGCCATCGCCCTCAGCGTCGGTCTCATGCCCGCCTCGGCGTCGGCTTCCCACATCGATCACCTACGCGGTGTCTGGGCCGGCACCGGCACCGGGTTCATGAGCGAGGACGGCGTGCAGGTCCTCGGCCAGGCGCGCCTGGTCTTCAAGAAGGCCAAGGGCGACGACGTCCGCGCCCGCTTCCAGTGGCGCGCCTGCGAGGGCCGCGAGAAGAAGTGCGAGAAGAACGACCTCTCCGGCAAGGGCTGGTCGGAGAAGGACACCGTGCTCTTCACCGTCGACGGCCACACGCTGTACGGCGTCGAGGACGAGGCGATCTGGGACGGTCGCCTGCTCGCCGACGGCGACATCCGCCTCATCGGCCGCGAGATGCAGGGTGGTGCTCCCGTGACCACCCCGCTGATCTACGACTTCCACCTCACCAAGGTCTCCTAGCCCACACGTTGAAGTTCCGCGAATGGTTGCTAAGTCGCGAC
>CAIVWG010000166.1 GCA_903909555.1 uncultured bacterium
CCGAAGCCCACCTGGAAGTCCCGCTCGCGGACCAGGGTCTCCATCCGCGCGGGCGTGGTGGCCACGGACAGGTGGCCGACCGGGCGGAAGCCGGTGGAATGCCCGGTCTCCTCCTAGAGCCGGGCGTACAGATCCCGGGAGTAGCGGCACATCCACAGCGACGTCTCGTCGTGGAAGCCGGCGCTGGTGATGAGACCGGCAGCGTGCCACGTCGTGCCGGCCGTGAGGGAATCCTTCTCGATGAGCAGGACATCGCTGACGCCGAGCTTGGTGAGGTGGTAGGCGATGGAGCAGCCGATCACCCCGCCCCCCACGATGACGTATCGGGCTCGGGCCGGGAGCGCGGTCACGATTCCTCCTAGGGTTAAAGGTTTCCGGCGAACGACCCGAGTTCGGTGGTGTCACCCTGGCGCTTCGACCACCGACGATAGGCCAGCCAGCCCAGGATGATCACCAGGGTCGAGACGACGAGGATGATCGTGGCCATGGCGTTGAGCGCGGGCGTCGGTGCCGCGCGCGCAGTCTGGTAGATGCGCATCGAGGTGGTCTCGGTCGAGGCGTCCGACGAGAGATACCGCACGATGACGAAGTCGTCGAGGACGTCGGCGAAGACGAGGATGGCGCTCACGAGGATGGCGGGGAAGAGCATCGGCAGGATGATGCGTCGCACCGCGCCGATCGCACTCGCCCCCAGGTCGCGAGCGGCCTCCTCGTAGTGCGCCCCGATCGTGAGCAGGCGAGCCCGGCAGATGACGATCGGGTAGGCGAGCTGGAAGGTGACCAAGCCGATCACCTGGGCCCAGGTGCCCAGGCCGAATGGGGTCGCGAGGTACGTCACCATGAAGAGGAGCCCGATCGCCAGCGCGATCTCGGGGATGACGAAGGTGATGAGGGCGAGGAAGTTGGCACCCGACGGGATCCGTCCGCGCCATCGGTCGAGGGCCAGGGCGAACAGCACGCCCAGGGGCACCGTGATGAGGGTGGCGAGCACGGCCAGGAGCACCGTATGAGTGAGGGCATTGCGAATCGACTCGTCGTTGAGGACGGATCCGGTGGGGTCCCACGTGTACCAGCGCAGCGAGAAGCCCTGCCAGGTGCTGCGCGAGCGACCCGCGTTGAACGAGAACAACACGGTGATGGCCACGGGCACGAGCGCCCACAGCAGGTAGATGACAGTGATCGTGGCAAGGCCGTACGCGCGGGTGTCAGAGCTGCCGCGCACGCGGCGGCGCCGGCCGGGCTGCGCCTCCTCGAGGATCGCTTCGGCGGGGGCAGCGGACACGGTCATGAGCGCACCTCCGCCCGAGCATTGCTGCGGGTGTAGAGCACCATCGGCACGAGAAGCACGAGCAGGACGAGGAGGAGGAGCGCAGCCGCCTGGCCGGCCTGGCCGGGCGCCACGATGGACAGGTTGATGAGGTTGCCGATCATGGCCGTGCTCGGGGACTTCGACAGCATGTCCGAGGTGAAGTAGTCCCCCATCATCGGCAGGGCGATGAGCAGCGAGCCCGCCACGATGCCCGGGACGCTCAGGGGCAGGATGACGCGACGGAAGACATCGAAACCACCGGCGCCCATGTCGCGCGCAGCCTCGAGCAGGCTGGGATTGATGCGGTCGAGAGAGGCGAAGAGCGGCAGCAGCATGTACGGGACATAGCCGTAGATGAGGCCCATGACGACGGTGAAGGGATTGCCGCTGAGCCAGTTGATGTCGAGGGGGATGAGTCCCCCGAGGGTGATGATCTTGTTGACGAGCCCCTCCGGCTGCAGGAGGTTGATCCACGCGAGCATGCGCATCATGTAGGAGATCCAGAACGGCGCGATGAGGAGCGCCAGGACCAACCCGCGGTACTTCCCCGCGTGCCGGGCGGCGAAGTAGGCGACGGGGAAGGAGATGACGAGGCAGGCCGACACCGCGATGGCGACGTACGCGAAAGTTCGCAGCACCGCGGGGAGGTAGAAGTTGTCCGGGCCGAAGAGGCGGTCCCACACCACCGCTACCTGGGTGAACTGCCACTCGAGCGGATTCCAGATGGGGATGGGGGTGCGGAAGACGGGGTCGACCGTGCCGAAGGCCACGCAGAGCACGACATAGAAGGGGACGAGGAAGAACAGGACGATCCACACGATGGCCGGCAGCCCCAGGATGGGCCACAGCAGCCGAGTGGAGCGGTCCTTCACATCACGCCCCGGCCTTGAACTGCTGCCAGATGGCCTGGTACTCCCCCTCGACCTCGGGCGGCAGCTCGAGCAGCGGGTAGCCCACCTGGAACCACTCGGGCTTGACCACCGCCGAGGCGAGGTTCTCCGGGACGTATCCGTCGGCCACCATCGTCTCCGGCGTGAGCGACCGCAGGGGCGGCTGGTACCCGACCCACGAGAAGTTCTTCAGCGACACGTCGTTGCCGAGCATGAAGTTGAGGAAGTGGTGGGCGAGGACGGGATTCTCGCCGCCCTTGAGAACGGTCATGTAGTCGTTGCCGATCATGCCTCGGCCGTCGGGCGGGCTCCAGTACCGCAGCACCGACGGGTCGACGCCCTCGGGCATGTAGTACTGCCCGGTGATCATGTCGCCCGACCAGCACTGCGAGAGGGACAGCACTCCCTCGGGGATGTCCGTGTAGCCGGTGATGGTGACCCGGGGCTGACTGAGGGACAGCATCTCGAGCATGGCATCGCGCGCGGCTCCGAGGACGGCAGGGTCCGCGGTGTTCACATCGGTGCCGCCGTCCCGAAGGATCGTCATGCCGATGACCTCGCGGTCGTCGTCGAGGACGGCGATCTCTCCGGCGTACTTGCTATCCCAGAAGACGTCGTAGGGGTTCGGACGTGCCCCGATGTCCTCGGGAATGAGGTCGCTACGCCAGCCGATTCCGGTCGTGAAGATGACGTAAGGGACGGTGTACTGCCACTCGAGGTCGTACCAGGGGTTCTGGAACTCCTGCCACACGTCCTGGATGTTGGGGATGTAGTCGTGATTGAGCGGCCGGATCAGGTCGCCGTAGACCAATCGCGCGATGAAGTTGTAGCCCATGAACGTGACGTCGTAGGGCACCCCGCCGGTCCGGATCTTGGTGAGCGCCTCCGGGTAGTCATTGAAGGTGGAGTACTCGACCTTGACGTCGTACTCGGCGTACTCCTTCTGGAAGTCCTTGACCACCGCCTTGTCGAGGTAGTCGGGGTAGTTGTAGATGCGCAGCGTGGCGCCTGCTTCCGGCTCGAGCCCGCTGGCGATCGGCTCGTTGCCCGGGTTGATCGGCCACTTCACCGGGTTCTGCGGGGAGGCGATCTGCAACGCGGTCGGCGACGGGGCCGGGGCAGCGCCGCTCGAGGCGCCCGCGGAGGTGGCCGCGCTCGAGGCGCCGCCGAGGGGCTGCTCGCGGGCGCAGGCGCTCAGCGCCCATGCGCCGGGCACGGCGAGCGCCGAGGCCTGGAGCAGCCGACGGCGGGAGAGCGGGCGGCGGGGCCGGTCGGCCATGGGCGAATCCTCGACTTCTTCCGGGGGCAGGCGGGCTGTGCCTAGACTGTGGCACCGTCACGTCTTTGGCAAGGACTTCCGCCCAATCCACGGAAAGGCCCACATGCGACGCGAGTTTCGCGAGGACGCCTAGGTGCGCGGCGGGCGCGTGCAGCTTGACGATCTGCACAAGTCCTACGGCGAGGTTCCGGCGGTGCGCGGGGTGACCCTGGATGTCGCCGCCGGGGAATTCTTCAGCCTTCTCGGCCCGTCCGGATGCGGCAAGACGACGACCCTGCGGATGATCGCGGGCTTCGAGACGCCTACCTCGGGCCAGGTCCTCATCGACGGATCCGACGTGTCGCGCGTGCCGCCCAACGACCGCCCGGTCAACACCGTCTTCCAGAACTACGCCCTCTTCCCCTTCATGTCGGTCGAGGACAACGTCGCCTTCGGCCTGCGCTATCAGAAGGTGCCCAAGGCGGACGCCAAGCGCAAGGTGGCCGAGGCGCTGGAGATGGTCCGCATGGGGCAGTTCGCGAAGCGCAAGCCGGGGCAGCTCTCCGGTGGCCAGCAGCAGCGCATCGCCCTCGCGCGCGCCATCGTCCTGGGCCCGCGAGTACTGCTGCTCGACGAGCCGCTCGGGGCGCTGGACGCCAGGCTCCGCAAGACCCTGCAGATCGAGTTGAAGTCGATCCAGGAGTCGCTGGGCATCACGTTCATCTACGTGACCCACGACCAGGAGGAAGCGCTCACCATGTCAGACCGCCTTGCCGTCATGGCAGGGGGGCTCGTGGAGCAGGTCGGGACTCCGGCGGAGGTCTACGACGCCCCGACGACGGCGTACGTCGCCGACTTCCTCGGCAGCGCCAACATCCTCGACGTCGAGATCGTGGGGCCCGCGAGCGAGGGCCGCACCTCCGTCCGGGTGGGCGGGGTGACCGTGCAGTGCGGGAATCGTCCGCCCGATGCCGGCGAGGTGAAGCTCGTCGTACGCCCCGAGCGGCTGTCCCTCGAGGAGATGACCGAGCCGTCGGGGGCGATCCCCGCGACGGTCGCGCGCGTGGTCTACCAGGGCCCGACCACGGACGTCATCGTGCGCCTGGCCGCGGGCGAGGAGCTCGTCGTACGCCGCCCCAGCGAGAGAGCCGGGCAGCACTCCCCCGGGGACACGGTGACGGTGCACTGCCGGGAGGACGCCCTGCGCCTGCTCCCTCCCGGCGCCCTCTCCTGAGCCTCTCCGTTCGCTGTTGCCTCATCTCCCGCTGGCCCCGGAGCTCACCCCGCTCCGCGCTTCACCCCACGGCAAGCGCGGAGTGGGTTGACGAAAACGCAGGGAGTCGAGGCTTACGCCGTGACGCGGCGTTGATCAGCGGGAGCCGGCAGGGGCTGGCCGAGGTAGCCCCGCGCCACCATGGTGACGAACTGGTAGATGGCGTCCTCATCGGGAGCCAGGGGCCCCGGCACCGCGAATCCGCTCTCCATGCCGCGCTGCACCGACTCGCACGCGGACCAGTCCTCCCGGTTGGTGATGTCCCAGAAGTCGATGGCGTAGGCCGGGTCGAAGGCGGGCATCCGTGTCGCCTCGGGCGGGAACGCCCATGTGCACTCGACCCAGGTCTCCCCCGGCGACAGCGGAACCGCGCGGTGCATCATCACGTAGTCCGGGTGAAGGCTCACCAGGAGATTCGGGAAGACGCCGATGTAGTCGATCCGCCGCATCTCCTCGTCGCTCAGCCCGGGGATCGGCGCACCATCGCTGTGACCGTCGAGGGACATCGTCACGGCGTGCGGACGCAGGTCGAGGTAGCCGCCCACCCAGGCACCCGGGGACGGCGACCAGTTCGCCCCGCTCTCCGGCGGGCTCACCTGACACAGTTCGGGGTGAATGGACGAGCAGTGGTAGCACTCCTGGTAGTTCTCGGTGATGATCTTCCAATTCGCCTTGATCACGTAGTCGTGGCGGCCTCGCACCTCGAGCGTCTCGAGCCGGTACGGCCCCACGCGCTCCTCGAGCCCGGCAAGGTGAGCGGACAGCGGGCCGGCGCTCCCGGACACGTCCACGAACACCAGGCCGTGCCACTCCTCGACGTTGAGCGCACGCAGGGGGAACTCGGACATGTCGAAGGATCCGAATCCGCCGTAGCCCGCGGCGCTGAACAGCTGCCCGTCGAGACGGTACGACCATGAGTGATAGGGACAGGTGATCGCACGGGCCTTGGCGGTGCCCTCGCAGGGCAGGATCTCGTGGCCACGATGCCGACACACGTTCGCGAAGGCCCGCAGGACGCCGTCCTCCCCGCGGACGAGCAGGGCGCTGGTGTCGCCCACGCGCTCGGCTCGCTGCATGCCGGGCTCAGCGATATCGGCGCTGCGGCCCAGGCACGTCCACCCGCTGAAGAAGTGGCGCCGCTCCCAGTCGAAGACCTCCTGGGAGGTGTACGCCTCGACGGGGAGCATGCGGCTCTGACCGAACGGCGCCAGGGTGCGAGCGAGGGCATCCGCCGACAGGGGGGCGGGGGTGAAGGTGCCAGCCATGCCCGCATCATAGGGCCGAACTCCGGTGCGGCCCCGACGATGGGCTCAGCGCATGAGCGCGTCCAGGGCTAGGGGCGCCCGCCCCGCCCGGACGAGGAGGGGGTTCACCTCGATCTCGGTCAGGCCCTCCTGGATGAGGATCCGCCCGACGGTCGCCGCGACCTCGCTGACGCCGTCGAGCCCGTACGCCGGCCCACCGCGCTCACCGAGCAGCACTGCGGCTCCGCGCAGCGACGCCAGGGCGACACGGACCCGATCCGCGTCGGCGGGCAGCGGGATCACGGCCACATCGTCCAAGGCCTCCGCCCACACGCCGCCGAGTCCCACGGTGAGGGTGGGGATGACGCCGCGGATCGTGGCACTCACGAGCATCTCGATGCCGCCCTCCGCCATGACCTCCACGAGCACCTGCGAGCCCGGGGCCAGGGCCAGCAGACGAGGCACCTCGACCTCGATCTGCTGCCTCGACACGACCCCGAGGACCACAGCCCCGGCGTCCGACTTGTGCTCTAGTCCGGGCACCACCGCCTTGAGCGCTACGGGGAAGCCCGCCTCGTGGATGAAGGCGAACGCCGCTTCCGCGCTGTCGACCACGGCGCCTCGGGGGATGTCGATGCCGTAGCGAGCCAGCAGCACCTTGGCGTCGGGCTCGGACATCGCGTAGCCCTGGCGTGAGTCCTCGGGCCGGACCACGCGCTGCGCCTCCCGAGCAACGTCGCGCAGGCGCACCGGATCCGGCGGCCGCGCGCGCAGCGCAGCGATCGCGCGCAGGGCGTTGTCGAGGCCTTCGATGGCGTCATCCCCGCCCTGGCCCGGAGTGGTGGCGACCACGAGTGTCGCGTGCCCGGATCTGTCGCCACCGAGGACGCCTCCCGCGCGCGTGGCACGCCATTCGCGGCGGGGAGCCTCCGGGAGGCCGGGCGGCTCGTCCTGCACGTACACGAGGTGGCCGACAGCGGGATCGCGTCCGACCGTCTCGGCCAGAGCGGCGATGGCCTCGGTGTCTGCCCACACCAGGGCGGTGTGGTCGAGGGGGTTCGCCACCGTCGCCGCCGCCGGCAGCCGCGAGCGCAGGGCCTCCCTGGTCGCGGCGGACAGGTCCGCCAAGGGCACCGCGAAGTCTTCGGCCAGGTCGGCGGCGATCGCGGCATCCCCTCCCGAGCAGGTGAGGATGCCGACTCCGCGGGCATCCCGCCGCCCTGCTGCCAGAGCGCGAGCTGTCTCCCACAGTTCCGCGGGCTGCCGCACCATGACGCCGCCCGCTTCCTCGACCATCGCGGCGAACACGGCGTGGTCGCCGACCAGGGCAGCGGTGTGGGAGGTGCCGGCCGCGGCACCGCGCACGCTGCGTCCCGCCTTGAGCACGACGACGCGCACGTCCCGCTCGGCACAGGCCGCCAGGGCCTCGCACCAACGTCGTCCGTCCCCGTCGCCTTCGACGTACAGCGCGATCGCACGCACTCCCTCGGCGCCCGCGAGGTACTCCACGACGTCCGGCGGCCCGACGACAGCTGCGTTCCCTGTCGACACGATCGTGTGCAGGCCCTGACCACCACGATGCGCAGCGCCGATGACGCCGATGTTGCCGCTGTCGGAGACCAGGGCGACACCCCCGATGGTGTCCGGGAGCGTCACGGCATCGCCCCACAGGGGTGCCCGTCCCGCGACGCTGATGAGCCCGTTGCCATTCGGTCCTATCACGGGCATGGCTGCGGCGGCGGC
>CAIVWG010000167.1 GCA_903909555.1 uncultured bacterium
CATTCACGGAACTCAAACGACGTGGGGGGGTTACTCGACGCGGGTGATGGTGGCGGTGCCGCCTTGGACGTCGAAGTACACGGCCTGGACCTCCACGAGATCCGGGCACTGTGCGGGCCCCGTGCCGTAGACAGTCACGTCCTTGAGGTCCGTCCCCGCGGAGTCGCGCGCCATTCCGCCGTAGCTGCACTCATCCGTGAGGTTGACCCGGATGTTCACCGAGGTGATGACGTATTGGCCGTCAGCGAGTCCTGTTCGGGTGTTGATTGATGGGTCGATGTCGAAGATGCCACTGGTCGATGCGAAGAGCACCCCGAATCCGATGAGAGCCGCGATGACGATGCCACCGAGCGTGTACGCCACGATGTTGATCCACGAGATGATTCGCGTCGCCGTGTTCAGACCGGCGCCTCCGATGGACCCCCCGGATGCCTTGATCTCCTTGTCCGAGGAGTGCGCGATGAACAGCGCGACGATCGCGGCGATGATCGGACACAGCACCCAGGCGAGGATCGACAGGACCAGGCCCACGATGGCCTTCGTCGATGTCTCCGGTGCGGCCCCGGCAGTGGGGACGGGCGGCATCGGCGGGGCGGGGGGCACCGGGGCCGTCTGGCTCCACGAGGTGCCGTCCCAGTAGCGCTGCTGGGACGGATTTTGGGGATCGGGGTACCAGCCGGCGGGGGTGCCGCTCGCCGGGGTCTGCGGTGTCTGATCGCTCATGTCACGAAGACTACGCTCATCGCGCGCAGTGCTAGGGCGCAGGCACGCACGTGCTGCGCTGCTCGCCGAGTCCGTCGATGCCCAGTGTCACGACGTCACCCGCCTCGAGCCACGCCGGGGCGGCCATGCCCATCGCGACCCCCGGCGGGGTGCCGGTGTCGAGCAGGTCACCGGGATCCATGACCATGAACTGACTGATGTAGTGCACGAGCACGTCCACTCCGAAGATCATCTCGCGCGTGTTGCCCCGCTGGCGCGGCTGGCCGTTGACGTCGAGCCAGAGGCCCACGCCCGGGCGCGGATCGAACTCGTCCGGCGTGACCAGCCACGGCCCGCAGGGGTTGAAGGTCTCCGCGGACTTGCCCTTCACCCACTGCCCGCCACGCTCGATCTGGAAGGCACGCTCGGAGACGTCATTGCACAGGACGTAGCCGGCGATGCGACTCCAGGCTTCTTCCGGCGACGACAGGTAGCGGCACTCGCCGCCGATGACGACGCCGAGCTCCACCTCGTAGTCCGCCTTCGTGGCACCTCGCGGGATACGGATGTCGTCGTTCGGTCCCACCACGGTGTTGGGCGCCTTGTTGAAGAGCACGGGCTCGTCCGGAATCGGCATGCCCGACTCCGCCGCGTGATCGGCGTAGTTCAGACCCGCGCACACCACGTTGCCCGGGCGGGCGATGGGCGATCCCAGCCGGGCCTGGGGATCCAGCGCGGGGAGCCGCGCGATGTCCCCGGAGTCCCAGCGCGCCCGGAGGTCGGCGATGCCGCCTGAGGCGAAGAACACCGCGTCGAAGTCCGCCGTGAGCGACGAGACATCGTGGCGGGCGCCATCGACGCCGAGCACCGCGGGCACCTCGAGACCGGGCGCCCCGACACGGATCAGCCTCACCGGGGGATCCTCCTCTGTGTTGACGGGCGGGTGGTGTCACGAGACACGCCGTGGAGCGACGACACCGCCCGCCGCTCAAGCCCGTGGGGTCAGTCGCAGACGGCTCCGCGGCTCGCCGATCCGACCAGGCGGGCGTACTTCGCCAGGACGCCGCGCTCGTAGCGGGGGGGCAGCGGCGTGAAGGTGGCACGGCGCGCCTCGAGCTCGGCCTCGTCGACGAGCAGGTCGAGGGTGCGGTTCTTAACGTCGATCCGCACGCGGTCACCACTGCGCATCAGGCCGATCGGCCCTCCATCGACCGCCTCGGGTGACACGTGGCCGACGCACAGCCCCGTGGTCCCCCCGGAGAACCGACCGTCGGTGATGAGGAGGACGTCCTTGCCCAGGCCCGCGCCCTTGATTGCGCCGGTGATCATGAGCATCTCGCGCATGCCGGGACCGCCCTTCGGGCCCTCGTAGCGGATGATGATGACGTCTCCGGCCTGAATCGTGCCGTCCTCGAGCGCGTTCATGGCGGCCTGCTCCCGCTCGAACACGCGCGCGGTGCCCTCGAAGACATCGACGGGGACACCGGCGTTCTTGACGACGGCGCCCTCGGGGGCGAGCGAGCCGGACAGGATGGTGATGCCCCCGGTCGGCGCCAGCGGATCGCGCGAAGCGCGCAGGATGTCGCCATCGGGGTCGGGGGGGTCGATGTCGGCGAGATTCTCCGCCATCGTCCTGCCCGTGACGGTGAGGCAGTCGCCATGGAGAAGTCCCGCGTCGAGCAGGGCGCGGAGCACCACGGGGATGCCGCCCACGCGATCGACGTCGCTCATGACATAGCGCCCGAAGGGCTTGAGGTCGGCCAGCAGCGGCACCTTGGAGCCGATGCGATGGAAGTCCTCCATGTCCAATTCGACATTCGCCTCGTGCGCGATGGCGAGGAGGTGCAGGACGGCGTTGGTGGAGCCGCCGAGCGCCATCACCGTGGTGATGGCGTTCTCCAGGGACGGGCGGGTGATGATGTCGCGCGCCGTGATGCCCTGCCGGATGAGCTCGACGACGGCCTCCCCCGAACGGCGCGCGTAGCCGTCGCGGCGTCGGTCGACCGCGGGCGGCGCCGCGGACCCGGGGAGCGACATGCCCATGGCCTCGATGGCGCTCGCCATGGTGTTGGCGGTGTACATACCGCCGCACGCGCCCTCGCCAGGGCAGATCGCGCGCTCGATGGTGTCGACGTCCTCACGGGACATGAGCCCTCGCGCGCATGCGCCGACCGCCTCGAAGGCGTCGATGATCGTCACATCCCGCTCCGTGCCGTCGGAGAGACGCGCGTGACCGGGCAGGATCGACCCGGCGTAGACGAAGACGCTGGCGAGATCCAGGCGGGCGGCCGCCATGATCATCCCCGGCAGGCTCTTGTCGCATCCGGCGAAGTTCACCATGCCGTCGAGGCGCTCGGCCTGCATGACGGCCTCGACGGAGTCGGCAATGATCTCGCGGCTCACGAGCGAGAAGTGCATGCCCTCGTGCCCCATGGAGATGCCATCGGACACCGAGATCGTGCCGAACTGCATGGGGAAGCCCCCGGCCGCGTGGACCCCCTCCTTGGCGGCGCGGGCCAGGCGGTCCAGGGAGAGGTTGCAGGGGGTGATCTCGTTCCACGACGATGCGATGCCGATCTGCGGCTTGGCGAAGTCCGCGTCCTCCATGCCGACCGCGCGCAGCATGCCGCGGGCGGCAGCGCGCTCCAGGCCGTCGGTGACCTCGCGGCTGCGGGGCTTGATATCGGGCGTCTCGGTCATGCCGCCAGCCTAGGACACCACGACGTTGAGCAGCGGGGCCCCCGACTCCCACCGAAGGATCTGATCGCGCACGAGGCGCCCGATGCGCGGCAGGAAGGCGGTCGTGTTGCCGCCGACGTGCGGGGAGATGAGAACGCCGGGTGCCCGCCACAGCGGGTGATCCGCGGGCAGCGGCTCGGGGTCGGTGACGTCGAGGGCGAAGCGCAGGCGACCCGCCTCTGCCAGCATCGCGTCGGTATCAGCGACGGCTCCACGCGCGACGTTGACGATGAGCGCGCCATCGCGCATACGGGCCAGGAACTCCGCGTCGACCATGCCCCGCGTCGATTCATCGAGGGGCACCGCGAGGACCACGACGTCGTACTCGGGCAGGAGTCTCGGGAGGTCCTCCACTCCGAGGACGCCGGGCCGGGCCGTACGCCCGACGACGGTGACGTCGCACTCGAAGGGCAGGAGGCGGCGCGCGATCGCACCGCCCACTCCCCCGGCGCCCACGACGACGACGCGCTTGTCCGCGAGGGCATCGAAGCGGTCGTGCAGGAACTCCCCTCGCGTCATCGCCCGGGCCATCCCGTCGATGTTGCGCAGCCGCGCGAGGATCAAGGCGACGGTGAGCTCCGCGGTGCTCGCGTCATGGACTCCTGCGGCATTGCACAGCGTGACGCCAGCGGGCAGATGCGCGAGCGCGTGCTCGAAGCCGGCGGTCGGGAGCTGGCACACCTCCAGGTCCGGCATGAAGGCCATGACCTCGAAGGCCCAGCCCTCCGCCATGTACGACGGCACGTAGAAGCGGGCCTTGCGCACCGCCGAGGCGTCGCCTCCGTCCCAGATGACGACGTCATCCGGCACCCCATGGCCGCGGCCGACGGCGTCCGCGATCTCGGCGGGCAGGACGATCACGGGAGTAGCCCACCACGCCAGCGCGAGTCCGGGACAGCGGGGCCTGCGGTCGCGGGATCCCCGACAGGGGCCGCATAGTGGAGGGGTGACCCTCACCCGACTCGCCACCCTCGCCCTCGCCGCCACGGCCCTGGGCGCCTGCGGCGGCACGGCGATCCCCGGCCCCGACGCCGCGACTCCCACGGCGCAGCCGCCGAGCGTGACCGTGGCATCCGACGAGGCGACCGGACTCGTCACGCCCTGGGGCCTGGCGCGGCTCCCGGACGGCTCGGCCCTGGTGAGCGAACGGGACACCGGCCGCATCGTCAACGTGGCCGCCGACGGCTCGCTCACCGAGATGGCCCGCATTGCCGAGACGGTCCCCGGCGGGGAGGGCGGCCTGCTCGGCATCGCCCTGGACCCATCGGGGGCGTGGCTCTACGCCTACGTCACCACGGCCGACGACAACCGCGTGATCCGCATGACGCTGGCCGATCCCGAGGGCTCCCGCGAGGAGATCCTCACGGGAATCCCCAAGGCCCCGACGCACAACGGCGGCCGCCTGGCCTTCGGCCCTGACGGCATGCTGTACGTCGCCACCGGCGACACCCAGGTCGGCGAGCTCGCCCAGGACCTGAACTCGCTCGCGGGCAAGATCCTGCGCATCGACCCCGAGGGCGGCGTCCCCGACGACAATCCCTTCCCTGACTCACCGGTGTGGAGCCTGGGCCATCGCAACGTGCAGGGGCTGGCGTTCGACTCGAGAGGACGCCTGTGGGCGACGGAGTTCGGGGAGAAGAACGCCGATGAGCTCAACCTCATCGTCGCGGGAGGCAACTACGGGTGGCCGCTGCACGAGGGTGTGGCCGGCGCGGGCGGATACATCGATCCGCAGGCCCAGTGGTCGCCGACGTCGCTGGCCTCCCCCAGCGGCCTCGCGATCGTCGACGACGTGGCCTACGTCGCGTCGCTCCGCGGCGAGGTGCTCTGGCAGGTGCCCCTCGTCGGCGATCGCGCCGGCGCTCCCCTCGCCCTCGATCTCGGCGATCTCGGCCGCCTGCGCACCGTCGAAGCGCTCCCCGACGGATCGTTGTGGCTCACGACGTCCAACACCGACGGCCGCGGCGATCCGCGTCCGGCCGACGATCGCATCCTCGTGCTGACGCTGTCGGCCTAGGCGTCGCTGACGCCCAGGCGCTCCAAGAGGAGCGCGCGCACCTTGCCCGCATCGGCTTGGCCGCGCGTGGCCTTCATGACCGCGCCGACGATGGCGCCGGCCGCCTGCACCTTGCCGCTGCGAATCTTCTCGGCCACGTCGGGCTGCTCGGCCAGGGCCGCATCGATCGCGGCGAGCAGCGCCGAGTCATCGCTCACCACTGCGAGGCCCCGCGCAGCGACAACCTCGTCCGGGGTGCCCTCGCCGGCCAGCACGCCCTCGAAGACCTGCCGAGCCAGCTTGTCGTTGAGGGCACCGGAGGCGATGAGCTCCTCGACGCGGCCGATATCCGCCGGAGTCACGGGCAGGTCCGCGGGATCCACGTCGCGCTCGTTGGCCACGCGCGTGAACTCCCCCGACCACCACTTGCGCGCCGCGTCTGGCGCGACCCCGGCGGCGACGGTCGCCTCCACAAGGTCCAGGACTCCGGCGTTGACCAGGGTCGCCATCTCGAAGTCGCCGATGCCCCATTCGGCAGCCAGCCGCGCCCTGCGCACCGACGGCCGCTCCGGAAGGGTCGCGCGCAACTCCTCGACCCACTCACGTGACGGCGCGATGGGCACGAGGTCGGGCTCGGGGAAGTAGCGGTAGTCCTCCGCATGCTCCTTGGAGCGCCCCGGTGTCGTGACCCCGGTGTCCTCATGGAAATGGCGGGTCTCCTGCACCACGCGCTCGCCGCCGTCGAGCACTCCGGCCTGCCGCTCGATCTCGGCGCGGACAGCGCGCTCCACCGAGCGCAGCGAGTTGACGTTCTTCGTCTCCGATCGAGTGCCCCACGGGTCCCCGGGCCGGTTGAGGGACACGTTGGCGTCGCAGCGCAGCGATCCCTCTTCCATCTTGACGTCGGACACGCCCAGGGCCCGCATGATGTCGCGCAGTTCGGCGACGTACGCCCGCGCGACCGCCGGGGCGAGGCGCCCCGTGCCCACCACCGGCTTCGTGACGATCTCGACGAGAGGGATCCCGGCCCGGTTGTAGTCCACGAGCGAGTAGTCCGCGCCGTGGATGCGCCCGGTATCGCCCCCCGCGTGAGTGAGCTTGCCGGTGTCCTCCTCCATGTGCACGCGCTCGATGTCGATGCGGACTTCGACCGGCCCATCGTCGGTCGGCACGGTGATGTCGAGGTGGCCATCGACGCAGATGGGCTCGTCGTACTGGCTGACCTGGTAGTCCTTGGGCATGTCGGGATAGAAGTAGTTCTTGCGCGACATGCGGCACCACTCGGCGATGTCGCAGTTGAGCGCGAGCCCGATGCGGATGATGGACTCGATGGCCTGCGCATTGGCCACGGGCAGGGAGCCGGGCAGCCCCAGGCACACCGGGCACGTCTGCGTGTTGGGCTCGGCGCCGAACCCCGTCGGGCAGCCACAGAACATCTTGGTGTTCGTGCCGAGCTCGACGTGGACCTCCAGGCCGATGACCGGCTCGAAGGCCTGCAGGGCCTGGTCGAAGGGGATGGGGTCGGTCATAGCGCCGGCGCCTCCTCGATGAGCAGGTGTCCCCAGCGGTCACGCAGCGCGCCCTCGAGCGCGGCGCCCACCAGGTAGAGCCGGTCGTCGGCCAGTGCCGGGGCCATGACCTGCAGGCCGACGGGCAGGCCGTCCTCGGGCGCGAGCCCCACCGGAAGGGACAGCGCGCAGTTGCCCGCGAGGTTGACCGGGATCGTGGCGACATCGTTGAGGTACATCGCGAGTGGGTCGTCCACCTTCTCCCCGAGGCGGAACGCCGTCGTGGGGGCCGTCGGCGAGATGAGGACGTCGACCTGGTCGAAGGCGGCCGCGAAGTCGCGCTGGATCAGGGTGCGCACCTTCTGCGCCTGTCCGTAGTAGGCGTCGTAGTAGCCGCTGGACAGGGCGTAGGTGCCGAGCATGATCCGACGCTTCACCTCCGCGCCGAAGCCGGCCTCGCGCGTGAGCGACATGACCTCCTCCACCGAGCGATCGCCGTTGTCGCCCGCTCTCAGGCCGTAGCGCATGCCGTCGAAGCGGGCGAGGTTGGAAGAGCACTCGCTGGGCAGGATGAGGTAGTAGGCACCGAGGGCGTAGTCGAAATGCGGGCACGAGACCTCGACCACCTCGGCGCCGAGATCCTCCAGAATCGCGACCGCCTCGGTGAAGCGCTGCAGGACGCCGGCCTGGTACCCCTCGCCGGAGAGCTCGCGGACGAGCCCGATGCGCATGCCCCGCACGTCGGCGCGCTGCGCGGCGGCCACGACGTCGGGCATCGGCTCCGGGATGGAGGTGGAGTCGCGCGGGTCGTGCCCGCCGATGACGGAGTGCAGCAGGGCGGCGTCCATGACCGTGCGCGTGCACGGCCCGGCCTGGTCGAGGCTGGATGCCAGCGCCACGAGGCCGTAGCGGGAGACCCCGCCGTAGGTGGGCTTGACGCCGACCGTGCCCGTGACCGCGGCGGGCTGGCGGATCGAGCCGCCCGTGTCGGTGCCGATCGCCAGTGGGGATTCGAACGACGCGACCGCGGCTGCGGAGCCGCCTCCGGAGCCGCCGGGGATGCGGGTGAGGTCCCACGGGTTGTGCGTGGGGCCGTAGGCGGAGTGCTCGGTGGAGGAGCCCATCGCGAACTCGTCCATGTTGGTCTTGCCGAGGATGACGATGCCGGCTCCGCGGAGTCGCTCCACGACGGTCGCGTCGTACGGCGGCTGCCAGCCCTCGAGGATGCGGCTGCCGCACGTCGTGGGCATGCCGCGGGTGGCGAGGACGTCCTTGACCGCGATGGGAACGCCGGCAAGGGGGCCGAGCGCGTCGCCCGCGGCCCGGGCGCGGTCGACGGCGTCGGCCGCCTCGAGTGCCCCTTGTGCGTCGACGTGGAGGAAGGCGTGGACGCGGTCGTCGACGTCGACGATCCGCTCGAGGTGGGCCTGGGTGACCTCGCGGGAGGACACCTCGCCGGCGGCGATGGCCTCCGCGAGGACCGCGGCGGACTGGCGGACGAGGTCCGCGGCGGGGCTCATTCCTCGTCCAGGATGCGCGGGACGCGGAAGCGGCCGTCCTCGACCGCGGGCGCCGCCGCCAGCGCCTCGGACTGCGCCAGGGAGGGTCGCACCTCGTCGTCGCGGTAGACGTTGACGAGCGGAACAGGGTGCGAGGTGGGGGGGATGTCGTCCGCGGCCACCTCGGTGACGCGCGCCACGGACTGCAGGATCACGTCGAGCTGGGCGGCGTAGTGATCGAGTTCGTCGTCGTCGAGGGCGAGACGGGCGAGGCGGGCGAGGTGCGCGACCTCCCCGCGGGTGATCGCGGACATGGCGGCCAGTCTAGGGAGGGCGGGCGCGCGCCTAGGAACGGGCGGCGTCGGGGCCCTCGGCGAGCAAGACGTCGAATCGCTCGGCGGGGATGATCGCCACCCCGAGCTGCTCGGCCTTGGCGGCCTTGCTCCCGGCGCCCTCCCCCACGACGACGAAGTCGGTCTTCTTCGACACCGAGCCGGCGGCCTTGGCCCCCAGGCTCGTCAGCGCCTTGGTGGCCTCGTCCCGGGAGTAGCCGGGCACCGAGCCGGTGACGACGATCGTGAGCCCCGCCAGCGGCTGCGGACCGACCTCGGCCGGCTCCTCCTCGAGCCGGACGCCGGCGGCCTTCCACTTGTCGACGATCTCGCGGTGCCAGCCCTCGGCGAACCACTCCTGCAGTGCCTCGGCGATCACCGGCCCGACGCCCTCCACCTCGGCAAGTCGGTCGACGTCGGCGGAGGCGATGGCGTCGATGGAGCCGAACTCGCGGGCGAGAGCCTGGGCCGCGGTGGGCCCCACGTGGCGGATCGACAGCGCGACGAGGGCACGCCACAGCGGGCGCTGCTGGGCGATCTCGATCTGCGCGAGCATCCCCTTGGCGTTCTCCGACAGTTGCGGGCCGACCTCGTCGCGACCGGGCTCGCGCGTGAAGAAATCGCAGGTGAGCAGGTCGTCGGCGGTGAGCGCGAAGAGGTCTCCCTCGTCGGTGACCAGGCCGCAGTCCAGCAGCGCGATTGCGGCCTTCCAGCCCAGGCCC
>CAIVWG010000168.1 GCA_903909555.1 uncultured bacterium
CATGTCGAAGACCTCGGAAGCGCCGCCGCGATGCTGCGGGCGATGACCCTCGCCACCGAGTAGTCGTCAGCCCAAGGACGACGTCACGCGGGCGGAGCTACTCGGCGAACGTGACCTTGCGCGACTTGATGTCGTAGACGCCGACGACGATGCGCAGTTTGCCGCTGCGGATCCGCGTCGCGATGATCTCGCTGCGGCGCCGGAGTTGCCGGGCGGAGTAGCCGGCGTTGGCCCAGATGCCCTCGTCCAGAGTCTGGTCGGCCGGCAGCTTCTCGATGGCCGGCAGGATCGCGTCGACGACCGCGTCGATGTCGCCCCCGGGCATCTCACCCGTGCGCAGGGCCCGCTGGGCGGCCTGGACCGCGCCGCAGCTGGTGTGGCCCAGGACGACGAGCAGTGGCGCCCGCAGGACGCCGATCGAGTACTCGATCGAGCCGATGCTGATGGCACCGCCCACGTTGCCCGCATTGCGCACGTTGAAGAGGTTGCCCTGGGCGACGTCGAAGATGTTCTCGGGATTCACGCGGGAGTCGGCGCACGACAGGATGGACGCGATCGGCCACTGGCCCTTGGTGATGTCACGGTAGGGCGGCGTGTGGTCGACGCGCTTGATGTCGTGCTTCACCCACCGCCGATTGCCCTGCATCAGCCACTTGAGCGACTGCTCGGGCGTGACCTTGTCGCCGTCCTTGTCCTCGGCGGCCTGGGCTGACGACGAGGCCCCCGCCGCGAGTGCGACACCGGCGACCCCGGCCATACCGGCAAGGAACCCCCGGCGCGACAGTCCCTCGAAATCCGGCATGAGTAACCCCTCTCCTGGCCGACGGCACGCGCCGTGGGCTCGTGGGTTGCGAAGTTACTCCGTGCAGGACGATGCGGCAACCAGTCCCGCGGGCGCGGCTAGGGTCGAGGCGCGGCTAGGGTCGAGACCGTGCGCGGGTATGACGTGGCGGTCATCGGCGGCGGCATCGTCGGCCTGGCCCTCGCGGATGCCTGGCTCGCCCGCCACCCCGGCACCCGCGTCGCGGTCTTCGACAAGGAGCCCGACCTCGCCGCGCACGCTTCCGGGCGCAACTCCGGGGTCCTTCACGCCGGCTTCTACTACGCCCCCGACTCCCTCAAGGCCCAGCTCACCCGACGCGGCAACCAGATGCTGCGGGAGTTCTGCACCGAACGCGGCGTCGACGTGCGTGAGACCGGCAAGGTGGTCGTCGCCACCGCACCCGAGCAGCTCCCTCGCCTCGACGACCTCTACGCGCGCGGCCAGGCGAATGGCGTGCCGCTGGAGATGGTCGACGAGGCCGCCCTGCACGAACTCGAGCCGCTAGCGCGCACGCATAAGCGAGCCCTGTGGTCCCCCACGACCGCGGTCGCCGACCCCGTTGCCGTCGTCGAGGCCCTGGCGCAGCGGGTGCGCGAGCGCGGGGGGGAGGTGCACCTGGGCACGCCCGTCCTCGACGCCGGGCCCGGCCGCCTGCGTACGCCGTACCAGCAGTTCGCGGTGGGTCACATCATCAATGCCGCGGGTCTCTACGCCGACCGGGTCGCCCACTGGTTCGGGGTCGGCGAGGAGTATCGAATGCTGCCGTTCAAGGGACTGTACTGGTATTCATCGTGGCCGCCCGGGCGCTTGCAGCGCCACGTCTACCCGGTGCCGGATCCGCGCAACCCCTTCCTCGGAGTGCACCTCACGGTCACGGTGGGCGGCCGCACCAAGGTCGGACCGACCGCGATCCCCTCGCTGTGGCGGGAGGACTACGGGGGCGTGCGTGGCTTCGATGCACGGGAGGTCTGGGACGTCGCGCGCTCCTACCCGGGTTTCGTGCGCAGTCCGCACCACGACGTCCCCGGCCTGGTGCGCACGGAATTGCCGAAGTACTCCCGTCGCTACCTCGTCGGGCAGGCGGCAGCCCTCGTGCCCAGCGTGCGGGCCGAGGACTTCCGCGAGAAGGGTCGGATCGGCGTGCGCGCCCAGCTCCTGCACGTGCCGACGGGCCGACTCGAGATGGACTTCGTCGTACGGCCCGGCGAGGGATCCACCCACGTGCTCAACGCCGTCTCGCCCGCGTGGACGTCAAGCCTGGCCATGGCCGAGTGGATCTGCGACAACGTCGTGTCAGCCTGACGCAACAGTCCCCGGACGTCACAGAAACCGGGCCATCTCACGCGAGCCCGCAGTAGCACGGTAGGAACGGCGAGGGCCGGCAGCGCACAGTGAGTCATGCCCCTGCCGAGGATCACCGCCCGCGCCTCGGTCACGGCCCTGGTGTCCTTCGCCCTCCTCATGCCGAGCGCCACTCACGCCAGTGCCCCCTACGCCCGTGCCCCCTACGCCAGTGCCTCCTACGCCGCCGGCACCTCCCCCCGGACGGCGCCCGCCTGCCCAGCCGGATACGCCACGGTGTCGATCGTCGGGAGCACGACGCTGTGCGAGCAGCGTCTTCTCACCCCGGGAACGACCACCTGGACCCCGCCAGCGGGCGTCACCAGTGTCGATGTCCTCCTCGTCGGAGGTGGCGCCAGCGGAACCTTCGGCGCGGTCAACTCCGGCGGTAGCGGTGGAGGAGGCGGTCAGATGCGCGTCGTCACGGGACGGGCGATCTCCGGTCCCGTCACCGTGACCGTGGGCGCCGGTGGAATTCGGTACCTCCTCAACGGCCTCCCCGGCGAAGCCTCGGCCTTCGGTGACGACACCGCCTCCGGCGGACAGACGGGAGTGCTCTTGCAGAACGGCGGCAGCAGCCGTGACCACGCCGGCGCCATCCTCGCGGGCGGCCAGGCCCACGTGACCAGCCCGCGGGAAGGAGGCGGCGGCGGAGCAGGCACCGCGGGATCGGGCGGTGACGCCCCGTCCGCCACCGTCGCCGGCTCCGGTGGCAGGGGCCTCAGCCCGGCAGCGCTCGACGACACCGTGGCGACCGGGCTGTTCGCCGACGACACCACCGCCTACGGGGGAGGTGGGGGAGGTGCCGCCCAGACCACGCGAGGCGAGGGCGGTGCCGGCGGTGGTGGGTACGGCGCCACCGCGTCGTCCGTCCCTACCGGCGGTGTCGACGGCCTGGGCGGGGGAGGCGGCGGTGCCTACGGCGCCTTCGGGACCAATCTCTATGCCGAGCCAGGAGTCGGAGGAGCCGGTGTCGTCGCGATCCGATTCGCGATCACCGCGCCTCCCGATCCTCCGGCACCTCCCACCCCGCCGGGACCGCCACTGAACGTCGTCGCCACGGCCGGGGACGCCAGTCTCGAGGCGACCTGGTCACCCCCCGCGGACCCGGGGTCCTTCCCGGCCGCGTACTACCAGGCGTCGGCGTCGCCGGGCGGGCGTTCGTGCCTCGCCACCACCCTGTCCTGCGCGATCACCGGACTCGCCAACGGGACGACGTACACCGTGACGGTCACCGCGCTCAGCGGAGCGGGATGGTCCGTGCCCTCGGCCCCAAGCAACGCGGTCACCCCGTTGCGCCTGCGACCACCCACCATCGTCATCACCGGCACGCGCAATGGCGGCACCATCGTCGTCACGGGCAGCACCACCCTCAAGGCCGGAAGCGCGGTCCAGCCATGGTTCCGACTCGCCGGGGCGCCGGCGTTCGAGCCCGCCACGTCACGCCCTGAGGTGGAGGCAGACGGCACGTTCACCTGGGCGCGCAGGACCCATCGCGCGATAGCGGCGTACGTCACCTCAGACGCGACCATGTCAGATGCGGCAGTGTCGTACGTCGTCCGCTCGTACGCCGTGCGCTCGAACACGGTCGTGATCCGCGCGAGAGAATCCTGATCCGCGCCCTCTCCCTGTTGACTGTGATGGGCATCTGCGTCACTGTCAGGACATGCGTCCCCCACGCGGCATCTCCCTGAGCATCGCCATCGCATGCCTCGCGGCGACAGCCCTCCCGACCGGCGCACTCTCCTCCGCGGCAGCGGGCGCTCCAGCCGGGCTGGCGGACCGTGCCCCGGCCCTCGACTGGCAGCCGTGCACGTCGGAGTCGCTCGACGGATTCGACTGCGCCACGCTCGAGCGGCCACTGGACCGCGCGCGCCCCCGTGGCGCCAAGGTGCAACTCGCAGTCGTGCGGTTGCCCGCGACAGGGACACCGGAGCAGCGGATCGGCTCGCTGTTCATGAACCCCGGCGGCCCCGGCGGCTCCGGCCTGGAGGCCGCCGGACTCGGCTACCTCCTCCCCGCCGAGGTGCGGCAGTCCTTCGACTTCGTGACATGGGACCCGCGCGGGATCGGAGCGTCCACTCCGGCGATCACGGGCTGCGACGCCCCCATGCCCGCGCGGCCGGCCACGGGGACGGTGGCGTGGCAACGCATCCTCAACGCGCGGATACGCGCACTCTCCGAGGTCAACCGCGCGTGCTACGCGGCCAACCGTTCGATCATCGAGCACGCCGGGACGGTGGACGTCGCCCACGACCTGGACGCCCTGCGCGCCGCCGTGGGTGACGAGAAGCTCACGTACTGGGGCATCTCCTACGGAACGATGCTGGGGTCGACGTACGCGCAGCTCTTCCCCGCGAAGGTCCGCGCCCTCGTCTTCGATGGCAACATGGATCCCCAGACGACGTTCGCCGCCCTCAGCGGCGGTTCGACCGCGCCTGATCACTCGATCCGCTTCTTCCTCAACGCCAACCCGCAGCTGCGCGACCCCTTGACGCGCGTCCTGCGCGAACTCGACAAGCGCACCCTCTCCCTTCCCGATGGCACGACGTACACGCGATGGGACCTGCTCGACGTCGTCGCCGGCAACGTGTCCTTCCTTGCGTTGTGGCCCAAGGTCGAGGCCGCGATCGAGGCGTCGGACACCGCTCTCTTCGGCTCGGGCGACGACCGGCAGAAGGCCCTGCAGGCGCTCACCGACCCCGCGTTGCGGAGCCCAGCGACCGACAGCAATGCCGGGGTGTTCTCCGCGATCCTGTGCCAGGACTTCGCCGATCGCCCCACCCGTGACCAGATGCGCGCGCCGCTCAACCAGGCCGTGCGCGAGGGACCGCTCTACGGCGGCACGCTCGCCGTGGACTATCTCGCGACGTGCAGTGGGTACGCCGAGGCCCGGCCGGACCCGGTTCCGCGCCCGAAGAGATACGGCCCCAACGTCCCCGGCCTCATCACCAACGGCACGCACGACGGGGCGACGCCCTACCAGTGGGCCGTCAACATGTCCCGCGTCTACCGCGGCATGCGCATGGTGACGATCGCGAGCGGGTCGCACGGGGTCTTCATCCTCGCCGAGTCCCCGTGCGTCAACGGCATCGTGAGCGACTACCTGGTCTCCGGCGACGTGCCGCCTCTCGACCAGGCGTGCCCGTTCTCCTCGCCCGCCCCCACGTAGGACCCGACCCGGACCGCATCGACGACGACCGGCCCCGCAGCAGGCCCGCACCCGGCCGGGGCCGCGTCCGCCTAGCGCGCGGCCTCGACGAGCGCCCGCAGCACCCCGAGCTGCCGCGGATCCTCCGCGGCCGTGTCCTCCGGGTGCCACTGCACGCCGAATGCCCAGCCTTGCGCGTCGATGGTCACGGCCTCGACGGTGCCGTCCTCCGCACGGCCGACGACCTCGAGGCCCTCGCCCAGGCGATCCACGCACTGGTGGTGGTAGCACGACGCCCGGATCGGCCCGGGCTCGATGCCGACCGGGCCGCTCTCGATGACCACGTCGTGCACGACGTGGCGGTGATGGTCGTCCATGTGCTGGACGAGCGATCCCCCGCGCAGGACGTTGACAACGTGCAGCCCCCGGCAGATGGCGAGCGTCGGGACCCCGTGGGCGAAGCAGTACGCCGCCAGCGAGAGATCGGCCTCGTCCTGGAGTTCGTGGACGTCGTACACCTCGGGGTGGATCTCGGTGGCGCCGTAGCGGCGCGGATCGACGTCGGCCCCCCCGCACAGGACGACGCCGTCGAATCCGGCCAGCCGCGCGCTCCAGTCGAATCCACCGGAGCCCGTGCCCTGGTCCCCCGACGCCGGCAGGAGGGTGACGGGGTCCGCCCCCGCGAGCCACAGCGACTCCAGGAGGGCCCGAGCCGACACGACCGCGGAGTAGCGGGTGGCCGACGTGTGCTCGGCGAAGCGGCCCAGCAGCGCCAGACGGGGTCGAGTCACGCCCTCAGCATGCCAGCCGAACGGCCATCCGCTGTTGCATGGCATGCTCGGGGACATGGGTGGCGACATGGACCTCGCGCAGTTCTGGATCGATCAGGAGCGGTTCCAGGAGATCGAGGGCGACCTCACCGGCGAACTCGCCGCGTGGGGGCTGGCGAGCACCGCTCTGGGCATCACGCTCGGCCTCGGGTCGGGCGGGAACCTCCGTCGCTTCGGGCGCCAGACCGCGATGTGGGGCGTCGTCGACCTCGCGATCGCGGGGATCGGCGGGCTGTTGCGCTCCCGCCGAGGTGCGCTCACGCGCGATGAGGTCGATATCCAGGTCCAGCGCCTGCGGCGGCTGCTGTGGGCGAACGCCGCCGCCGACGTGGTCTACGTGCTCGGTGGCACGGCGATCGCCCTGCGCGGCGGCTATGGCCGACGGACCTTCGGCATGGGCACCGGCGACGGCGTCGCGATCGTCATCCAAGGGGGCTTCCTGCTCCTGCTCGACGTCACGTACGCCCGCAAGCTGTCCGCCTAGCGCGCCGAGAACCCGGGCGACGGGATGACGTCTACGCCACGCTCTTCCCGTTCCAGTTCTGCAGCGGGATGTAGCACACGGCTTCGCGGATCCCCTGCTCCCACATCTCCTGCGACTCCACGGCCGCGAACGCCTTCGCCTTGCCCTTGATGAAGCCCTTGGCCTCCTTGGCGCAACGCCGATCCGCCTGTGCCTGGATCTGCTGGCCGGGGAAGGGCCTGCCCGCGGCGCCGGTGAGGTTGGTCGCTCGACCGATGGCGATCCACTGCGATGGCTTCGTGCAACGGAAGGGGGGATTCCCCGAGTCGGTGCCCGACTTCGGCATGGCCTTGCTGCATAGGGCGAAGGGCTTCCAGCCCTCGGCGAGGACGCGCTCGGGGATCGTGCCGGTCCACGCCGTCGGCTTGTCCTTGCCCCAGGGCCCGCTCAGCGCGTAGACGACGCACTGCACCGTGCGATCCCCCGCTTCCCACGCTTCGTCCGTCGGAGGTACCGCGGTCGTGTAGAACCGGTCGAGGATCATCTTCGGCTCGAGGCCGCCGGCCTCGAGGTAGGCATTGAGCGTGGTGTACGGGCACATACGGCTGGTGAACTGGCCGTAGTCCCCGATGCGCTCCTTCTCCGTGCTCGGTGCGCCCCAGTCATCGGGATAGGCACCGAGATGGAAGACCTCGCTGTTGTGCGGAGCCTCGCAGTCCACGAGCGTGCCGATGACGAAGTTGTCGAACCACTTTGCCGTGACAGGCAGGTCGAGACAGTCGCCGACCGCCGGCTGGGCGGCGTACGCCGGCGCCGCCCCGACCAGGAGCCCGGCGGCAAGGGAAGCGGCGGCGAGGATGGATGGAATGCGCATGTGAACCCCCGAATCGGTCCCTACGAAGGTAGACATGCCGGGGGCAGGGAGGCCATCGGACAGCACGGCTGCGACACACCTGCGACATGGGACGGCGGACGAGGATTCGCACCTCGGCGGTAGCGCCCCGTGGCGAAATCCGTTAGGGTCCGAACAATATCCCGGGAGGTGTCATGCTCGAGGTCGCCGGAGTCCGCGTCGACCCGCGCCACTGGATCGCGGGCGAGCGCGTGGAGTCCGGCACTTCCTTCGCGAACCTCTCCCCCATCGACGGGGCGCCGCTCGGTGAGGTCGCCCGCGGGGGTGCCTCCGAGGTCGACGCGGCCGTCACCGCCGCGCAGGCGGCGTTCGGCTCCTGGGCGGCACTGGGCCCGGAGGGTCGCGCCCCGATCCTGCATCGCGTCGCCGACCTCGTCGAGGCACGCCTCGAGGAGTTCGCCCAGTTGGAGACGCGTGACAACGGCTCCCTGCTGCGCTCGCACCGCCGCGGGGTCATGCCGCGCGTCGCCATGAACATCCGCTTCTTCGCCGACTTCGCAATCAACGACCTCAAGCACCCGGAGTTCGAGACGCGGGGGCACACGAACGTCGTCTCCTGGGATCCCGCGGGCGTCGCCGCGATCATCACCCCCTGGAACGCCCCGCTCATGCTCGCCACGTGGCGCATCGGTCCCGCGCTGGCCAGCGGTGACACGGTCGTCCTCAAGCCGCCGGAGTGGGCGCCGCTCACCGCGAGCCTCTTCGCGGACCTCACCGCCGAGGCGGGCATGCCGCCGGGGGTCTTCAACGTCGTCCAGGGCATCGGAGCGGAGGCCGGGGCCGCCCTCGCCGGGCACCCGGGTGTCGCGCGCATCTGCTTCACCGGCTCGGTGCCCACGGCCAAGGCGGTGGCCCGCGCGGCCGCGGAGAACCTCACGCCCCTGTCCTTCGAACTCGGCGGCAAGTCCCCCACGATCGTCATGGACGACGCCGACCTGGGACTTGCGGCGGAGATCGCCGCCGAGCAGTACGACAACGCCGGGCAGGTGTGTCTCGCGGGCACGCGCCTGCTCGTGCACGAGAGCGTCGCCGTGGAGTTCGCCGAGCGCTTGGCCGCCAAGGTGGAGGAGATCCGCCAGGGTGACCCGCGGGACGAGGCCACCGACCTCGGTCCGCAGATCCATCCGGTCCACCTCGAGCGCATCGAGGGTTTCGTGCAGCGCGCCCGCTCCGACGGTGCCACGGTGGCGTTCGGCGGCGAGCGCGTCGAGCCCGTCGCCGGCGGCTACTACTTCGCGCCGACCCTCATCCTCGATGCGCAGCCGGGATCGGAGATCCTCACCCAGGAGGTGTTCGGGCCGGTCCTCACCATGCAGACATTCGCGTCCGAGGACGAGGTGATCGCGCTCGCCAACGGCACCGACTACGGGCTGGCCGCCACCCTGGTCTGCGGAGACCGCCCCCGCGCGGAACGCATCGCGAGCCAGCTCGTGGCCGGGACCGTGTGGGTGAACTGCTTCTTCGTGCGCGACCTGCGCGCGCCCTTCGGCGGATCGCGCAAGTCCGGGATCGGGCGCGAAGGCGGCACCTGGTCCTTCGACTTCTACGCGGACGTCAAGAACACCTGCTACTCCCCGAACGGCTGGAGGTAAGGATGGGCGAGATCGTCGCCGCGGGCCTGCTCTCCCATGTGCCCACCATCATGCTGCCGCGCGAGGTGCGGCTCGAACTCAATGAGGGCCGGGAGATCACGATCGTCACCGGCCTCGAGCGACTGCGTGCCGAGAAGTTCGAAACGCTGGACTACGACACCGTCATCGTCCTCGACTCGCACTGGTTCACGACCGTGGAGTTCGTCGTCACGTCCCAGGCCCGCCGGGCCGGCCTCTTCACCGCGGAGGAACTGCCGCGCGGCATGTGCCGGATCCCCTACGAGTGGAGAGGCGACCCCGAGCTCGCCGAGGCCATCGCCGCCCGCGGGGAGCCCAACGGCACCTGGATCACCGCCATCGACGACGAGTACCTCCCCATGTACTACCCGTCGCTCAACCTGTGGAGCTACCTCGGCAAGGGGCTCGACAAGCGGTGGATCTCCATGAGCGTCTGCCAGACCGGCGAGACCGACGATTTCCTCCGCGTGGGCCGGGCCATCGGGCAAGCGGTCCAGGAGGTCGACCGCAAGGTGATCCTCATCGCCACCGGCTCACTGTCGCACACCTTCTACAAGCTCAAGGAACTGCGCAAGCACGAGTCCAGCGATCCCGCGCACATCATCAGCCAGAAGGCCCGCGACATGGACGCCGAGCGCATCGCGTGGTTCGCCGAGGGTCGGCACGACAAGGTCATCGAGACGATGCCGGAGTTCCTCACGGTCCGCCCCGAGGGCATGTTCGCCCACTACCTCATGATGGCGGCGGCTCTCGGGGAGCAGGAGTTCGCGGCACCCGGCGTCCCGTACAGCGACTACGAGAACGCCATCGGCACGAGCCAGATCCACATCTGGTTCGACAGGCCGGACACCGGGTGGACGAGAGCCGACTCCCAGGCGCGGAAGGTAGGCGCGTCGTGACCGAGTACCGCCGCATCCTCCTCGACGGCTATCCCTGCGAGGTACGCCGGCACGGCGATGTCCTGGTCGCGGGCGACGGACGTGAGGTCGGCGTCGAGGAGGCGGTCCACCTCCCGCCCACCGAGCCCACCAAGATCATCGCGGTGCACCTCAACTACGCCAGCCGCACCGAGGAGTTCATGACGAAGCTGCCGGCAGCGCCGACGTACTTCCACAAGCCCATCACGGCGCTGAACTCCCACCGGGCCGGCGTCGTGCGGCCCGACCGGTGCCGGTGGCTCAACTACGAGGGCGAGATCGTCATCGTCATCGGTCGCACCTGCCGGAACATCTCCCCGGCCGAGGCCTCGGACTACATCGCCGGCTACTCCATCGGCAACGACTACGGACTGCACGACTTCCGGGACACCGACGCCGGATCGATGCTGCGCGTCAAGGGATCCGACACGCTCGCGCCCGTGGGCCCCGGCCTCGTCACCGACTGGGACTTCCGCAACAAGGGGATCCGCACCCTGGTGAACGGGGAGGTGAAGCAGGACTCCACCACGGCCGAGATGGAGTGGGACATGCACTATCTCGTCGCCGACATCGCCCGCACGATCACCCTGGTGCCCGGCGACCTGCTCTTCTCCGGCACGCCGGCCAACTCCCGCCCCGTGCAACCGGGCGACACGGTCGAGGTGGAGGTCGAGGGACTCGGAACGCTCACCAACCACATCGTCGCCGGGCCCACGTCCATCCGCGATGATGTCGGGGCTCAGCCCACCGAGAGCGAGGAGGTCGTCTCCACGGCACTCGGGGGGGACTGGGAGTTCCGAGGGATCCGCACGCCGAGCAAGCACCTGTACCCATCCACCGTGGAGGAGAAGTGAAGATCACCGTCGACATGGACAAGTGCCAGCACTACGGCCAGTGCACCTTCGAGGCACCCACCGTGTTCGCGCTCAACGATGACGGCAAGCTCGAGTACCAGGGCGAGGTGGACGACTCGCTCGCCGATCAGGTCGAGGCCGCCGCCGACGTCTGCCCCATGCAGGCCATCGAGATCGCGCCGTGAGCGTGCGCCCGTGACGGTCATCGTCGTTGGCGCGGGTCTGGGAGGGCTGCGTGCCGCGGAGTCCCTGCGGGGTCAGGGCTTCGAGGTCATGGTGATCGGCGACGAGCCGCACCTTCCCTACAACCGCCCTCCGCTGTCCAAGGAGTCCCTCAAGGGCGGGGTCGAGGTGGAGGGCCTGCACTTCCGCCGCAAGCACGACGACATCGATTGGCGTCTCGGAGCCGCGGCGACCGGCTGCTCCCTGGACCAGCGCGCCGTGTACGTCGACGACGCGAAGTACCCCTTCGAGGGCCTCGTTATCGCCTCGGGGATCCGGCCGCGGCACCTGCCGGTCCCCGGACCGCAGCCGCCCGTCCTGCGCACCGCCGACGACGCGCTGCGCCTGCGCGAGCGCTTGACCCCGGGGACGCGCCTCCTCGTCGTCGGGGCCGGATTCATCGGCTGCGAGGTCGCCGCGACGGCTCGGCAACTCGGCTGCGAGGTCATGGTGACGGCGTTCGATGCCGAGCCGATGATCCGCCCGCTCGGAGCCGAGTTGGGCGCGGCGATGAAGGCGCATCACGAGGCCCATGGCGTGGAGTTCCGCCTCGGCGTCGGCGTGGCGGAGTTCCATGAGGATGGCGCGACGCTCGCCGACGGCACGCGCCTGACCGCGGATGTCGTCATCGAGGCGGTGGGCAGCGTGCCGAATGTCGAGTGGCTGCACGGCAACGACCTCGATCTCACCGATGGCGTGCTCGCCGACAACCTCCTCCAGGTCGCGGGCACGGATGCGCCCGTTGTCGCGGTCGGCGACATCGCGCGCTACCCGAACCCTCGCTTCGACGACGTGCCCCGGCGCATCGAGCACTGGAACCTCCCCACCGAGACGGGCAAGCGCGCGGGTCAGACGCTCGGGTCGCTCCTGCGGGGGGAGATCCCCGAGGGCGACTTCCGGCCGATGCCGGCGTTCTGGTCCGACCAGTACGACCTCGGGCTGCAGTCCTATGGCCAGCCCGCTCTCGGCACCGCCGTGCTCGTGGACGGCGAATGGAGCGGGGACTGCATCGTGGAATACGTGCGCGGCGATGAGGTCATCGGCGTGGTCGGGGTCAACCGCACCAAGGACCTCATGCGCTACCGCCAGGACATCGGCAGCGCGTGAGCGCTCACAGGGCCAGTTGCAGTCTCAAGGCGCTGTCGAGTTGCACGAGAAGCTCCGGTGAGAGTACCCCCACGCGCTCAACGAGCCGATCGACCGACACCGCGCGGATCTGCTCAGCCTGGATCTTGGAGTCCCGCGTCAATCCCGACGTTCCCGAGGGAACGAGGATCTGGAACGGAAAGACACGCTCGATACTCCCTGACACCGGCGCTACGGTGACGACCCCCCGGCCCAATCGACGCGCGATGACATTGTTGGCGTCGTTGCTGACCACGACGCACGGACGCCTCTTGTCCGCCTCGCCCGAGCGGGCGGGATCGAGGTCCACCCACCACACCTCGCCACGCCGCATGTCACGTCAACCCGTCGCCCACGACGGCATCCCACAGGGCAGCCTCCCCGCTGTCGACCCACTCATCGAAGGCCAGTGCGTAGTCGCCCATGAGGTGCGCTGTGCGCAGGAGGGCGATCGCCTCGTGGAGGGCGGCGGATCGCGAGGCCGCCTCCGTGGAGCGCGCGTAGTCGTCGAGGAAGGCCACGTCGGCATCGGGAAGGCTCACGCTGATCTTCATGCCCGATACTACCATGGGTATGACCATGATTCCTACTGTGTACCGACAGGGCGGTGCCGGTGAGGCTCGACCGCGAGAGGGCCCTCGACCACGCGCGCGACCTGGTCGCGGCGGCGTGGGAGGAGTTCGATCACGCCCGCGACATCGAGCCGCCCATCTCTGCCGAACTCCTGCGCACCCTCGACCTCGACCTGCCCGAGGACGGCATCGACGTCGTCGCGGCGCTCGACGAGGCTGCCGAGGCACTCGATCAGTCCCTCGCGCAGGCCCGCCCGCGCTATCTCGCCTACATCGGCTCCTCGGGACTCGAGATCGGCGCCCTCGCCGACCTCCTCGCGCACTCCTATGACCCCAACCTCGCACTGCACGCCGGGGCGGCCACCCTCATCGAGGCGCAGGCACTGCGCTGGACCGCGGAGTTCGTCGGCTACCCACTCGCCGGCGGATCCTTCACCTCCGGGGGCACGGTGTCGAATGTGACCGCGCTCGCCGCGGCTCGCGAGCGCACCTTCCCCGGGTCACGGCGTACCGGCATGCCCTCAGGCGCCACGGTCTACTGCTCCGCGGATGCGCACTACTCGGTCACCCGAGCCGTCGAGCTCCTCGGGATCGGCAGCGACAACGTCCGCGACGTGCCCATCGACTCCGATCGCCGCATGCGCCCTGACGCCCTCGCCGACCTCGTGGACGCCGACATCGCCGCGGGACGCACGCCCATGGCCATCGTCGGCACGGCGGGCACCACGCTGACCGGCGCCATCGACCCGCTGTCGGACATCGCGGACATCTGTGGCGCCACGGGGATCTGGATGCACGTGGACGGCGCCTACGGTCTGCCGGCCGCCGCTGTCATCCCGGAGCGATTCCGCGGGCTTGAGCGCGCAGACTCGGTCACCGTGGATGCGCATAAGTGGATGTTCGTGCCCAAGGCCTGCGGCGTCGTCATGGTGCGCGACGAGTCCACCCTGGCGGCGGCGTTCGGTCATGAGACGTCGTACATCCCCGGCACGCGGAACGCCGTCGACGTGACCTTGGAGTACTCCCGTCCACTGCGCGCCCTCAAGCTGTGGCTCGCCTTCCGCGTGCACGGCGCGGCGAAGTTCCGCGAGACGATCCAGCGCAACATCGACTTCGCCGAAGCCCTCTACGGCATGGCCTCGGCGCGCGGCTGGGAGGTTGGGCCGACGCCAGACCTGTCCATCGTCCTCATGCGCAAGCCCGGGCTCGACAACGCCGAGTTGGTTACGCGCCTGCAGGCCGACGGCCGGGTCTACATCTCCCACGCGGTCGTCGATGGTGAGACGTGGCTGCGCCCCTGCTTCACCAACCCGCGCACGACGGCCGAGGACGTCCGGGTGCTCATGGACGTTGCCGACGATGTGGCGGTCGAATGATCAAAAGCGGATGTGCGCATCGGGCAGACGCACTAGGTGCGACGTCACTAGATACGACGTCACTCTCGCGGGAACGCTAGCCTGGGGCCTTCCGGCAGGTCGGGGGAGTCCATGAAGCGCATCGGAACACTGCTCAGCCTCAGTTGCA
>CAIVWG010000169.1 GCA_903909555.1 uncultured bacterium
CGGGTGGGAGTGTCCGGCATCCGGGACTAGGCGCCGGGGCCCTGGGTGAGGTCGACGCCGTACCACTTCATCGACAGCTCGCTCAGGGTGCCGTCCGCGCGCATCTCCTCGATGATCCGATTGAGCTCGGCCACGAGTCCGTCGATGGGGGCCGGGGCGTTCTTATCGACCGCCACGGCGAGGGGCTCCAGGAAGACCGGGTCCCCGACGAGGCGGATCTCCTTGCCCTTCTTGATGGCTTCCTCGATGGTGGGGACGGCCGAAACGACGGCATCGACGCGGCCCAGCTTGAGATCCTGCAACGCGGTCGAGTCGGTGTCGTACGTCACGATCTCCACGTCATCGGGCACGAGGAACTCGAAGGCGAAGCCGGGGATCTCCAGGGTGCGGTTGAGGTAGAACTCGTAGGTGCACGCGCCGCAGACACCGACCCTCTTCCCCGCCAGCTGATCGACCGACTGGATGTCGCTGTCGGCCTTCACGGCCACTCCGGCCGGGGTGAAGTAGTAGGGCTCGGAGAACCCGAGCACGTCGGCGCGCTCCTTGGTGATGGACATGGAGCCCACGGAGACATCCCAGCGGTCGTTCCAGTTGCCCGCCGTGATGACGTCCCATGCGGGGGTCTCCCACTGCGTCGTGACGCCCATGCGCGACGCGATCTCGTTGGCCACGTCGATGTCGAAGCCCTGCCACTCTCCGGTGCCCTCGTCGTACGAGGACTGCGGCGGGTAGGCCGGGTCCGTCGAGACGCGCAGGACGCCGCTCTCCTTGATCTTGGCCAGCAGGTCCGCCTCGGCCGGCGCGGGTGCGCTGCTCTCCGGGGCAGGGGCGCTGGACTCCGCGGCGGTGGACTCGGGCGCTGGCGCTGCGGACGAGGCAGCCTCGCTCGACGTCGTGCTGCTGCTGGATCCGCAGCCGGCAACCACGGCACCGCTCAGCGCCAGGAGGCCGACCACGCACAGGGTCTTCAAGGAACGCATCACAACTCCCTTTCGTGGGTCAGTGATCGCCATTCTGGGGGGCGAAGGCGCCGGGTGGCCGGGAATCGCCGGATTGTTGCCGACCCGTGGCCCAACCCCGGGCTCACGCGCGCTTGGATGACCCCGTGAGCGACCCGTCCACGCCGTACGCCGACGCCCTGCGGGCGAATGCCGAGGGCGGCTGGACCCGCTGGGCCATCCCGGCCCACCAGGACCAGCCCGGTCGCCATCCCGCGCTCGCGGCCCTGGCCGGGGAGGGCGCCTTGGCCATGGACATCCCCATGTTCACCGAGGGCGTCGACCTTCCGGGCCCCGGCGAGCCCGGCCCGAGCCCCTTCGCGCGCTCCCTGGCCCTCGCCGCAGAGGCCTGGGGCGCCCGGCGGACGTGGTTCCTCACCGACGGCGCCTCGCAGGGCAATCACGCCGCCTGCCTGGCGCTGCGCGGCCGCGGCCATCACGCGGTCGTGCAGCGGTCCGTGCACACCTCGGTGATCGACGGCGCCATCCTGGCCGGCCTCCGCCTGGAGTTCGTGCTTCCCCACGTGGATCTCGGCCTGGGGATCGCGCACGGGGTGACGCCCGGTGACCTCGACGCGGTGCTCGCCCGGCATCCGGGCGCTTCAGGTGCCTACGTCGTCTCCCCGTCCTACTTCGGCGCGGTGTCCGACGTGGCGGGGCTCGTGGCCGTCGCACACCGGCACGACGTTCCGCTCATCGTCGACGAGGCGTGGGGGTCGCACTTCGGCTTCCACCCCGGCCTCCCCCGCAGCGCACTGTCCTGCGGCGCCGACGTGGTCGTGTCCAGCACCCACAAGCTCGCCGGGAGCCTCACTCAGTCCGCCATGCTGCACCTGGGCGAGGGGCCGTACTCGGACCAACTGGAACCCCTGCTCGATCGGGCGCTGCGCACGTTCCAGACCACGAGCCCCTCCGCGCTGCTCCTCGCGTCGCTGGACGTCGCCCGACGGGATCTGCTCGTGAACGCCGCCAACGGCAGCCTCGCGCAGAGCATCGCGGATGCCGACCGAGTGCGATCCCTGCTCGTCGAGGGGGGTCGCTACGCCGACCCCGCCCCGAGCATCCTCGACTCTCCGGATGTCGTCGGACTGGACCCACTTCACGTGGTGGTGGACACGTCCTCCGGGGGACTGTCCGGGTACGACGCGCGCACGATCCTGGAAGCGCAGGCGCGCATCCACGTGGAGCTCGCGACGCAGTCGGTGATCGTGGGCATCGTGGGCGCCGGCAGCCGGCTCGATGCGGACTACGTGGCGAAGGCGCTGCATGCGCTGCCGCACCGCGCGGGATCCGGGTCGTCGGGAGGGCGGGAGGCGCGACCGATTGCGCTGCCTCCGCCCGGCCCGCGGGCCCTCGACGTCCGCGAGGCCTTCCTGGCTCCGGCCGAGGTCGTGCCGTGGGACCAAGCAGCGGGGAGGGTGTCGGCGGATTCGCTCGCGGCGTACCCGCCCGGCGTGCCGAACGTGCTGCCGGGCGAGGTGATCACCGCGGAGGTCGTGGACTTCCTTCGGGAAACGGCGCGATCGCCCTACGGCTGGGTGCGCGGGAGCGTCGATCCGCTCACCGACCACCTCCGGGTGGTCCGCTGACGCGCCCGGGGGCGGGCCAGCGGACCAGGGAGGCGCGGGTCGGGGTGACCGCCGCGCTCCACGCCGCGAAGGGTGGGTTAGGCGTAGCGGGAGAAGATCGCGTCGATCTCCGCGCGGTGCGCCGGCGTGAGGGCCTGGGCGCGCTCGCGATCCCACATCTGCCGGACCGTCTCGGTATCGCCGGGCTGCTCGCGCCCGCCGAGCCAGGAGGGGAACCTCATGTGCGTCTCCTTGCATCGTGGGCCCGCCGGTAGGCGGACCTGCGTCGTACGGCCCCTCGTGAGGGCCATGTAAACGGTGACATGAGGAGAGGCAGCCCGGGGGCGCCGGGGGGCGCAGGTCGTGGCGAAGATCACCCGCGTCGCTGACGATCAGGCGCCCGGGGAGGCGGGCGGGCCCCTGAGGGGCCAGGGAGATGGGCCGGGCGGGGCTACCGCCCGAAGAGGGCCGAGCCCTGCTTCCAGACGTTCCAGTCGTAGTTCCAGTAGCCGCTGAGGTAGTGCCCGGTGCCCAGCTTGCTGGAGCTGCCCTTGTACTCGGCGATGTCGCCCACGGTGGTATTGCGGTAGACCCAGGCCATGTCGTCCGGCCACATGTTGGTGCAGCCATGGGAGGTATTGGCGTAGCCGATGCTTCCGTTCCACGTCGCGTCGTGAATGTACTCACCGTCGTCAGTGACCCGCAGGGCGTGCTTGACCATGACGTCCCAGCCGTTCGGCCCGGGGTTGTACAGCCGCTTCGGCGAGATCTTGGCCGTGATGACCTTGACGCCCGCGGCGGTCCGCCACCCGGCCTTGCCCCCGGAGATCGGGAAGGTCCTCTCGACCTCCCCATTGCGCTCGAACTTCATCTCGTGGGTCTTGAGGTTGACGCGCATGATGACGCGATCGCCGGTGCGGAAGTGCGAGTCGATCTTGGGGCCGTACCAGCCGGCAGCCCCCTCGACGCCGGTGAGATCGGCCGTGAGGCTGATCTTCACGTTGCCCGGCCAGTAGTCCCGCGGGCGGAAGACGATCGTCGTGGAGTTGACCCAGTGCCAGGACGCCTCCCCGATGTCCACGGGGTCGCCGGACTTGACGACGTCGACGCGAAGAGCGCTCTCGACGTCCTCCTTGCGCGTGATGGGCACGCCGAAGTCCACGACGAGCGGCATGCCCACGCCCCAGGTGCCCTTGGACGGGAAGACGCTGACATCGAAGGTCTTGCCGGGAGCGCCGACCGTGAAGTTCACCTTGGCGGTCGATCCGTCCGGCGCCTTGACCTTGGCCCACATCCGCCAGCCCGCCGGGAGCGGGTCGGAGGCGTAGACCCCCTGCTTGTCGGTGGGATTGACGGGGACGGTCTTGGTCGCGTCGTGATAGTCGTGCAGGAGGATCTGCGCGCCGTCGGGGACGTTCGTGATCTTGAGCGAGGCGCCGGCGGGCACGCGCCCCTTGTTGGCCACCTCACGCCCGTCCACGAAGAAGCCCACGGCGTCGGCTGTGCTCTCGGAGGCCGGGGCCGACCAGGCCACCTGGGCTGCCGGCGCGCCGACGAGGAGCGAAGCGGCGACGGCCACGACCGCCGAGATGCGAACGACGGTCCGCACGAGGAGCACCCCCTACAGGTCTACGGGATCACGCGAACTCACGGGATCACGCGGGTCCCGAGTTCCGCGCTCACGATTATGCACCAGGGGAGGCGCGGATGTCCTCGCAGGCGCTCCGGCAAAGGGTCAGGCGGGGGCGTCCCGGAGCATGCGTCGCAGGATCTTCCCGGACGGCGACTTGGGGATGGCCTCGACGAAGACGACGTCCCGGATCACCTTGTAGGTGGCGACCCGCTCCTGGGTGAAGGCGGTGATCTCCTCGGCGGTCACCTCCTGCCCCGGCTTCACGACGATGAAGGCCCGCGGGATCTCCCCCGCCTCGTCGTCCAGGATGCCGATCACGGCCGCATCGGCGATCGCGGGATGGGTGAGGAGCAGCGCCTCGAGCTCTGCGGGGGCGATCTGGAATCCCTTGTACTTGATGAGCTCCTTGACCCGGTCGACGATGGTGACGTGGCCGTCCTCGTCGATGACCGCGATGTCACCGGTGTGCAGCCAGCCGTCCGCGTCCACCGTGGCCGCGGTGGCCTCGGGGTTGTTGAGGTAGCCCTTCATCACCATGGGACCCCGCACCCACAGCTCGCCCTCGCCGCCCCCGGGCTGGTCCTCACCCGTCACCGGGTCGACGATGCGGCACTCGGCGTTCGGCACCGTCACCCCCGACGTGCCCGGCTTGAACTGCCCGGGCGGGGTCAGGTGCGACACGGGGCTCATCTCCGTCATGCCGTAGCCCTGCACGACCTCGCAGTGGATGCGGGCGCCGGCCTCGAGCGCGAGTTCCGCGCTGAGCGGCGCGGCGCCGGAGAACACCTGGCGCAGGCTCGACAGGTCGTACTGATCGACGATGGGGTGCTTCGCGAGGGCCAGGATGATGGGCGGCACGGCGAAGAAGCGCGTGACCTGCTTGTCCTGGATGAGACCGAGCACCTGCTCGAGGTCGAAGCGGGGCACCGTGACGATGGTGATGCCCTGGGCGAGCAGGCCGTTCATGAGCACCTGCATCCCGTAGATGTGGAAGAACGGCAGGACCGCGAGCGCCACCTCGTCATCCTCGACCGCCAGCCCGCTCTCGATCTGGCACAGGTTCGCCACCAGGTTGCGGTGCGTGAGCATGACGCCCTTGGGGAAGCCGGTGGTCCCCGATGAGTACGGCAGGACCACGATGTGATCCTCGAGGTCCACCTCGACCTGGTCCAGGGGCTCGCCGAGAAGGTCGGTGACGGGAATGGTGCCCTCGGGGGCCTCACCGATCACGACGATGTCCTCGACGCTGGTGCCCTCCGCGGCCTCCTTGGCCGTGTCGACGAAGAGGCCGATGGTCACCACCATGCAGGCGCCTGAATCCTGGAGCTGGAACCTGACCTCCTCGGCGGTGTACGTCGGATTGATCGTGCTCACCGCGACGCCGGCCACCGCGGCCCCGTGGAACGCGATCGCGTACTCGGGGAGGTTCGGCGCCATCAGCGCGATCGTGTCGCCGGGCCCGAGCCCGCGCGCCGCGAGGCCGCCGGCGAATCGACGGATCATCTCCGCGAGCACGGCGTACGTGTAGGTCCGGCCCGACGGCCCGTCCACCAGGGCGGGCCGGTCCGGGACCTCGGCGGCACGCCGAAGGATGAACTCGGTAACGGGGACCTCGGGGATGTCGACGTCCGGGAGCGGGCTTCGATAGATGATCATGGCCTCTCCTCGCGCACGGAATGTGGTTCCGCGACCCTAGCGCCGCGGCGAGAAGAGCGCACCGAGAATCGCAGCCAGCGCCGGATCGCGGACCCCGGGCGGCAGGGCGTCGATGAGCGCGTGGACGCCGGCCATCTCATCGGGCAGCCCCCCGCCGCCGGTGAGATCGGGCAGACCGGCGAACGCCGCCTCCAGGTCCTCTCCGACCTGCGCCCAGGGCTGGGACCGGGCTTCGCCCGCCGCTGCGCGCAGGTCCGCGGTGAGGGCTCCGACCGACTCCCAGGAGACGGGCTGGACGGTGAGATGAACGGTGCGGGGCAGGGAGCCGAAGGACGGCTGCGGCTGGAGGGACCAGCCCCGAGCCTTCATCGCGTCGGCCAGCCGGAAGGGGTCGATGCCGCGCTCGCCGTCCGAGGCCAGGGCGAGCAGCGTGGCGTCGGGACGGCCGAGGACCCGGAGGCCGTCGATCCCCTCCACAGCCTCGGCGATCGCCTCCGTCGCGAGCAGGGCCCGGGAGACCGCGTCGCGGTAGCCGTCGTCGCCGAGGACCCGGGCCACGGCCCACGCGGCGGCCATGGGGCCCGCCGACTTCGTGCTCTGCAGCGTCGTGTTGACGACCGGATAGCCGGGCCACTGGGAGAAGGTGAAGTACGTCGCGGCGCGAAGCTGGGGATCGGCGAAGAGGAGCAGGGACGTGCCCTTGGGCGCGAAGCCGTACTTGTGCAGGTCGAACGCGATCGAGCTCACCCCGGGCACGGAGAGGTCGAAGGCTGGCGCGCCATCGGGGCGGGCATAGGCCAGGACGATGCCGCCGATGCACGCGTCCACGTGACAGGGCACTCCGCGCGCCTGGCTGGCCGCGGCGATCGCCGGGATCTCGTCGACGACGCCGTGCGCGTAGGACGGGGCGGACGCGACGACGAGGGCCACGTCGTCCTCCTCGTCGAGGGCCGTCGCGACGGCCTCGCCGGTGAGGCGCAGGCTCTGCGGGTCCACGGGAAGGACGCGGGTGCGCATGCCCAGCAGATGGGCGGCCTTGTGGAAGGCCGGGTGCGCGGTCTCGCCCATGAGGATCGTGGAGCCTCGGCCCCGCGTCGCGAGCACGGCGAGGATGCAGGACTCGGTGCCTCCGCTGGTCACCGTCCCGACCGCGCCGTCGGGCGCGCGCATGAGGTCGAGCCCCCACCCCACGAGGGAGTTCTCCAATCGCGCGACGCTGGGGAACGCCAGCGGATCGAGCGCGTTGACCTCGCCGAAGGAGGCGAGGGCCTCCAGCCCCGCCTCGATCGCCTGCTCGACGCCGGCGTCGTACACGTAGGCGAGGACGCGTCCGCCGTGCACCGGCGGATCGTCCTGGCGCCACTCGCGGAGCTCCTCTCGCGCTGTCTGCGCGCTCACTCCCGGTCCCAGTCCCGTCATGCGGGCCTCTCTTCGCTCGGTTTCGCTCGGCATCATGGACGCGTGCGCACGCAGTCGGCATCGAGTTCGCCGACCCGAGTGCGTCCCAGCAGCGCCATCGTGGTGGAGAACTCCTGCCGCAGCAGGTCGACCACCCGCTGCACGCCGGCTTCGCCGCCGGCCATGAGCCCGTAGAGGTAGGCGCGGCCCACGGCGACCGCGGTCGCCCCCATGCTCACCGCCGCGGCGATGTCGGCCCCGCCCATGACGCCTCCGTCGATGAGCACATCGACGGAGGTCGGCAGAGCGGCACGCACGCCGGGGAGCAGTTCCAGGGGCAGCGGTGCGCGCTCGAGCTGACGGCCCCCGTGCGTGGACAGGATCACCCCGTCCGCCCCGTGGTCGGCGACCATCTGTGCGTCGTCCACCGACTGGATGCCCTTGACCACGAGGTCGCCCGGCCACGATGCGCGCAGCCAGTCCAGGTCGGCAAGCGAGATGGTCGGGTCGAAGATGCGATCGATGAGCTCGGCGACCGTGCCGCCCGTCGAGCTCAGGGTCGCGAAGGTGAGCGGCTCGGTGGTGAGCACGTTGAACCACCAGTGCGGATGCGCCGCCATGTCCGCCATGGTGCTCCAGGTGAGCCGGGGCGGGATCGTGAGCCCGTTGCGGATGTCGCGGCGGCGAATGCCGGCGACGGGAGTGTCGACGGTGAGGATGATCGTGTCGTAGCCCGCTGCGCGGGCGCGGTCCACCAGGGCGCCGCAGTAGTCGCGGTCGCGCACGAGGTAGAGCTGGAACCATCGGCGCAGGCCCGGGGCGGACGCGGCGAGGTCCTCCAGGGACGTCGTGCCGAGGGTCGACAGCGCGTAGGGGATGCCGGCCCGATCGGCGACCGCGGCCACCGCCGGCTCGCCGGCATGGTGCATGAGGCGCGTGAATCCGGTCGGCCCGAGGACAAGGGGCATGGCCGCCGGTCGGCCGAGGATCGTGGTGGACGTGTCGACGTGGCTCACGTCGCGCAGCACCCTCGGCTGGAACTCCACGCGCGCGAACTGATCGCGCGCCCGCCGCAGGCTCAGTTCGTCACCGGCGGCGCCGTCGGTGTAGTCGAACACCGCGCGGGGCACGCGACGCCGCGCCAGTCGTCGTACATCCCCGACGCTGGCACACCGGTCGAGCGCAGCCTGACGGTCGTAGCGTGGAAGGGCGAGACCGAGGTTGTCCCGCAGCTCGGTCCAGCGCGGCGCGCGGCGACGGGACACGACTAGGCCTCGGCGCGCAGGGCCTGGCGCATCCGGGCGAACTCCGCCACCTGGGATCCCACGATGCGCAAGGCGTCGGTGCTCGCCTCCACGGTGTCCTGGCCGGTGTTGATGACCACTCCGAGCGGCGTCGGCCACCCCCGCAGCGCGTGCACGATCGTGCGCAGCTGGTGCAGGGTGGACACGCCCGCCTGCCATCCCTGGGCCACCGCGATGCAGCCCACACCGACGCCCTCGAGATACGGGGTGTCGGTCGGGGTGCCGTCCGGCCCCACGCGCAGGTCCTCGATGTGGTCGAGTGCGTTCTTCACCAGTCCGCTGACAGCGCCGTGGTAGCCCGGGCTCGCGACGAGGAGGCCGTCGGCCCAGCGGACCCCCTCCACCAGCCGCTGGCGCGCAGGATCGACGTCGTCCGCGCGGCCGTCGTACATCGGCATGAGCAGGTCGGGACCGGTGACGAACCGGACAGCGGCCCCCGCATCCGCGGCGCCCTCAGCCGCGATGCGCAGGGCCGCCTCGGTCGTGGAGCCGGCCCGCGTGGAACCGCCGATCGCCAACACATGAATTGCCTTGGAATCGCGTCTCGGCTCTGTCGCCACAGGGGGACGTTAGCCGACCGCGCCTAGGCTCACGACATGAGAGGACGAACCCGCGCCCTCGGCGTCAGCGCGACGCTGGGGATGTCGCTCGTCCTCGCTGCCGCGGTCCTGGGCGGCTGCAGCAGCGAGTCCTCCACCGAGCCCTCGACGAGCCCGACGTCCGTCGGCGGCGAGGCCACGTGCGACGAGGCCTCGATCACCAAGGTCGTGCAGACCGACATCGATGCGAACTACCCCGGCTCGACCTTCGTCTCCCTGGACTCCTTCCAGTGCGAGGGCGGGTGGGCCATTGCGCGTACCCAGATCGACGCCTCCGGCGCCACGCTGCCCGCCGTCGTCTTCCTCAAGGCGGAGGGGCAGTTCTGGATCCCGTCGTCCATCGAGGAGATCTGCGCGAAGCCGCAGGCGGAGTCGACCGTGCCCCAGGCCATCTACACCGAGGCCTGCGGCGTTCAGTAGGCGTCACTCCTCGGGGGCCACCACCGTCGGCACCCGCACGCTCACGGCCCAGGCCACGCACCCGACGACAACGAGCGCCGCGACCACCGTGGCCCACGTCACGGTCTCCCCCAGCAGGAGCACGGCCCACAGCAGCGTGAGCGGCGCCTGAAGCTGCTGCGTCTGCGCGCCGCGGGCGACGCCCGCGAGCGAGAGCCCTCGGTACCACGCGAAGAACGCGAAGTACATCGACACCAGGCCCAGCATGATGAGCCCGATCCAGGCGGAGGGCACGACCGGAGTCGACACGCCCCCCAGCGCCGCGATGAGCAGCGTCGCCGGGAGGGTCACCGGCAGCGCGAGGACGACGACCCAGGACACCACCTGCCATCCCGGCATGACGCGCGTGAGCGACGCGCCCTCGACGTAGCACCAGGAGGACGCGACGACCGCGCCGGCGATGAGCAGGTCCGCGACGAAGTCCCCGCCCTCGCCGCCGCCCCGGAGCAGAGCGAAGACGACGAGCGCCCCCGTGCCCGCGGCGGCGGCGATCCAGAACTGCCGGGCCACGCGCTCCCCCGTGCGGAGCACCGCGATGACCGCGGTGACGAGCGGCATGACCGCCGCGATGACGGCCGCGTGCGCGGCGGTCGTGCGCTCCAGGGCCAGCGCGATGAGGATCGGCCATCCGAACACCGCCCCGGCCATCGTGTAGAGCAGGGGCCGCAGCTGGGCGCGCGGAGGGAACGGCACCCGCCGGGCGAGGAGGATCACGATCGCCACCGCGGCCGCGATCACGGCTCGACCCATCGCCGTCATGAGCGGCGGGAAGCTCTGCAGGGCCAGCACGGTCCAGGGCAGGGAGAAACTGAATCCCAGCACCCCGAGGAAGGCGAGCGCCAGACCTTGCGAGCGCTCACGCTGCCCGGCTGCGGTCGCGTTCACAGCGGCACCCTACGGCCTGCGAGTACCGTCGGAGCATGCCTGCCGGGCTCGACATCAACGCCGATCTCGGGGAGCGCGCCGACGAGGATGCCGAAGCCGACGCCGACCTGATCGCAGTGATCTCCAGCGCCAATGTCGCCTGCGGGGGGCACGCCGGATCCGATACGACGATGCTGCTCGTGTGCCGCATGGCCGCGGACCGTGGCGTGGCCGTCGGCGCCCAGGTGTCGTATGTCGACCGCGAGGGCTTCGGCCGGCGCCGTCTCGACGTGGCCCCGGCGGACCTGGCCGCGCAGGTCCGCGACCAGGTCGACGTGCTGTGCGCCCACGCGGCATCGGCCGGCACCACGGTGCGCTACCTCAAGCCGCACGGCGCCCTCTACCACGCGGCCGCCGGGGATCCCGTCGTGGCGGGTGCCGTCATTGCGGGGATCGCGGCGTCCGGCCTGGACCTCCCGGTGCTCACCCGGCCGGGGGGCGCCCTCGCGGCTGCGGCGGCATCGGCGGGGCTGACGGCGTACGCCGAGGCCTTCGCCGACCGCGGCTACTCCGCCGATGGCGGCCTGGTGCCCCGCGATCATCCCGGCGCCCTGCTCACGGATCCGTCCGCCGTGGCCGACCGGGTCCGCCGCCTGATCGCGCACGGGGACGTCATGGCCGTCGACGGTGCCGCGATCAGGGTGCGCGCCGACAGCCTGTGCGTGCACTCCGACACCCCCGGCGCGCTGGCCATCGCGCAGGCCGCGCGCGCGGCGCTGGAGTCCCTGGGACTCGTCGTCACGCCGTTCGCCGGCCCGGCGGCGGGGGCTCCGCGGTGATCGTGCACCTCATGGGCGATCGCGCCCTGCTGCTGGAGTGCGCGCCGGACGACGTCCTGGGCTACGCCGCGGCGGTCCGTGGCGCCGCCGATCGGGGTGAGCTGCGCGGCATCGTCGACATCGTCCCTGCCGCGGCCACCGTCCTGGTGAAGGTCGCTGTGGACGTCCGGGAGTACGTCACCGCCCTGACACGCCTGACCCCGGCCGACGGCGCGTTACTCGAGACCGGCCACGTGGATATCGACGCGGTGTACGACGGCGAGGACCTCGACGCTGTCGCCGCCGAGACCGGCCTCGCGTACGACGACATCGTCGGCCTGCACGCGGCGGCCACGTACCGCGTGGGCTTCTGCGGCTTCGCGCCGGGCTTTGCCTACCTCACCGGCCTCGACGAGCGGCTCGCGGTGCCGCGACTGCCGAGTCCGCGCACCCGGGTGCCCGCCGGATCGGTGGC
>CAIVWG010000170.1 GCA_903909555.1 uncultured bacterium
ATCTCCGAGCTCGACGCCTGGTAGAAGCGCGCCGGAACCTCCGACACGCGCAGTGCCTCGAGCAGTCGCGTCGTTCCCAGGCCGGTCACGTCACCGGTGAACTCCGGCTCGTCGAAGCTCACGCGCACGTGGGACTGTGCCCCCAGGTGGTAGACCTCCGTGGGTGCCAGGCGCTCCAGCAGCGTGACGAGGCGCGAGCCGTCGGTGAGATCGCCGTAGTGCAGGAACAGCCGCGCATCGGGATCGTGCGGGTCGCGGTAGAGGTGGTCGATGCGGTCGGTGTTGAACGTCGACGCCCGGCGGATGAGGCCGTGGACGACGTAGCCCTTGTCCAGCAGCTGCTCGGCGAGGTAGGAGCCGTCCTGCCCGGTGATGCCCGTGAGGAGGGCGACCTTGTCCGTCACGCAGCAGAGCCTAGGGGGACGCTGCCCGTCGAGACGGGGACGGCCGAGAGCATCGTGATGCTATGATGCGCTGATGCGCACGACGTTGGATCTCGACGACGTGGTGCTCGACCACGCGAGGGCCATCGCCCGAGACCGCGGCATCTCCCTGGGCGCCGCCGTCTCGTTCCTGGCGGTCCGCGGCCTGCGCGCCCCACTCGCCCAGGGGACCGACGACACCGGCCTGCCGGCCTTCGACGTCCCTGCGGATGCCGGCGTACTCACCGAGCAGATGGTGCGTGCCGCGTTGGATGACGAGTGACGGTCCTCCTCGACGTCAATGTCCTGGTCGCGATCGCGTGGCCGCAGCATGTGCATCATCGACCGGCGCGGGAGTGGTTCGCTGCGGATGCGGGGAGGTCGTGGGCCACATCCCCGGTGACGGAGTCCGGCTTCATCCGCGTGTCCTGCAATCCGCGCGTGATCCCGCAGGCGCGGACACCGGCCGAGGCCGGCGACTTCCTCGACAACCTGCATGGCTTCGGCGCGTGGGAGCTCTGGCCGGACGCCGTGCGCATGTCGACCTCGCTCGTCGGCGTCACGAGCTACCGTCAGGTGACAGACGCCCACCTTCTCCAGCTCGCGCATGAGCATGACGGTGCCGTGGCGACGTTCGACTCGGGACTCGCGCAACTCGCTCAACAACGCGGTCAGTCCGCCGAACTCATCCCTGCGTGAGCGAGGCTTTCCCTAGCCGGATGCCCGGTACTTCCGCCTCCGCCGGATCAAACCTCCCCTAAGTGCGTGGTTGACGACAGTGTGGACGCGAGATATGCACGTTCGGGAGATCAGAGATACGCATCAGGAAGAGGCGAGGTGGCCCCCACGCGCTGGGTGGTCGATCGAGGCCCGCTCGAGGCCGCTCCACTAGGTTTGGGTCGTGGGCATGCTCTCCCCGGACGCGCGCGTCTACGTCGCCGGCCACCGCGGCATGGTGGGCTCCGCGGTGTGGCGAGCCCTTGAGGGTGCGGGCTTCACCAACCTCATCGGCTGGTCGTCGTCGGAGGTCGATCTCACCGACCGCGACGCCGCAATGGACGCCGTACTCTCCGCTCGCCCCGACGTCGTCGTCGACGCCGCCGCCCGGGTGGGCGGCATCATGGCGAACTCGACGTACCCGGCGGAAGTCCTCGCCGACAACCTGCGGATCCAGACCAACCTCTTCGAGGCCGCGCACGCAGCCGGCGTCGACCGCCTGCTGTTCCTGG
>CAIVWG010000171.1 GCA_903909555.1 uncultured bacterium
GAGCGGGTGACGGGAATCGAACCCGCACTGTCAGCTTGGGAAGCTGATGTTCTGCCATTGAACTACACCCGCGGGCGCTGGCGCGCGAGGCCGAGTATGCCAGAGCCACGAGTGCCCGACTGAGGCGTGTACCGTGCGGATCAGGGCGTGAACTCAGGAGGATGTCATGACCTCTCCAGGACCCCAGGATCCGGCGGCCCCCCTCCCCGACGGAGCGCCGGGACCCGCGAGTCCGCCCGCCTCCGGCCCGCCGCCGCCGCAGCAGCCCTACTGGGCTCCCGTGTATGTCCCTCAGCCCGTGAGTCCGACGCAGGGCTACTCGGCATACCCGCCGCCGCCCGGCCTGATCTACCCCGTCGCGCCCACGCCTCGCGTCCCTGGCCGGGCCGTCGCGATCCTCATCCTGGGCATCGCCGGCGTCACCATCACGGCCGCATGCTGCCTGGGCTGGATCGCCGGAATCGTCGCCCTCGCGCTCGCGCCCGGCGCGCGTCGCGAGATCAGGGAGTCCTCCGGCACCCTCACCGGCAACGGACTCGTCACCGCCGGAGTCGTCTGCGCGTGGGTCTCCATCGGATTGGCCGTGTTCGGCCTGTGGGCGTGGCTGTTGGTGACCGTCGTGTCGAGCCTGAGCGGAGTTCAGGACTTCTCGCCAACCTTCTGACGGCGACGAAACTGAGGCAGCGTTATCCCCGACGGGGCTGCGCTCGTCCGCTCGCGTGGCGTCGAATGTCCTCAGGGCCGAGTCACGGCGCGTGGGGAGGCCCGCCGATTCAGTGAAGGGAGTTCTCGGTGAGGCGCAGAGCACTGAAGTGCGGGTTCGCGGTGGTAGCGGCCGTAGCCGCGATGAGCCTGGCGTCGCCGGCACAGGCGATGCCGACGTCCGACATCGGTCCGCGTGCCGGCATGAAGAAGGGCGCGTGGCAGGGGACATCGACGAACTGGGACCGCACCTTCAACTACGGCAAGGTCACTTTCACAGTAGGCCGCGGAGTCATCACCGACTTCACCATCGAAGGCGTGAGCATATCCGGCTGCGGCAATTACATGAATATCTTTGTCCCTGAACTCACGGTCAAGGGCCGTGACATCACCGGCACGTACCAGCCCATCCCGGACGTCGGGGTCTTCATCACTGTGGCGGCACGGTTCGCTGGCGGCAAGGTTCGCGGGACCTTCACGCAGGGCCCCGACTGCCGGGGGTCGGGACGCTTCACCGCGTCGCCGGCGTAGGTCCTCCACCAGTCAGGATGCTGTCGACGGGCTGCCGTGCTGCCACGGCAGCGTTGTAGGACATGGTGAGCCAGCCCAGCGCCCACACTGCCGCGACGACACGGTCGGCGACAGCTGGATCCGTCAGGTCGGCGTGCGCGGCGATGGCGGGCGTCGTCGCCGGGAACGGGGGATACTCCCGGTCAGCCACGACGCCACGATCGATCTCCTCAGCATTCGAGTTCCAGGCTTGGACGACGGCGTCGGTGTCCTCCCTCAACGGCGGCGCGAGAGCAGGAACGACCGTGTCGATGGGCGGAAGGTCATGGGCCCATCCGGCGATGAGGTGTCCGGCGACAGTGAGCGTGCGGAGGTTGTCGATGACTTCCTCCCAGACCTGGGCACGCGCCGCCGCATCGGCCTCGCGCGACGTGAGGGAGACCTCGACCACCTCCTTGGATCGCACGAAGGCACCGCTCATCTCGGTGAGCTCACCGGGCGCAAGGTTCCCCGGGCCGTCGATGAGGTCGGCCATCGCGTCGCGGAGTAGGGACGCGGCACGCCGGATGGCGACGGCGACGTTCGAGCGCAGCCCGGCCACGACGCCCCGTGGCCACATGAGGAGCGCGACGGCGACGCTGATGAGCGCCCCCACGAGGATGTCGACGAATCGCGTGCCCGCCGTGCGCAACTCCGGAGGCCAGTTGGCCAGGCTGAACGCCACGATGACGAAGAGCGAGAAGCAGGCCTGCCCGACGGCGTATGCCGACGTGGCCTGCGTGTACACGGCGAGGAACGCCGTGATCACGAGGGCGCCCCACAGCAGCAGGGGCCGGTCAAGCTCCACGGAGAGGAGCGCGTGGCCGATCAGCGCGCCCACGAACGTCCCGGCGACGGCGAGCAGGGAGGTCTTGAGGGTGGCCAGCCCATCCATGCGCAGGGTGGCAATGACGCCGAGGAGGACCCAGAAGCCGTGACTGAGGCCGATGATCTCCACGACGAGCGCCGCCAGGGAGAGTGCGACGCCCGTCCTCAAGGCGAGCCTGAGCCACGGTGAACGGATGGTCACCTGATCCGCGAGTTCGCGCCAGGGGTGCGTCAGGGGAGGTGCCGGAATCGTGTGACGGGACTCGTCGTATGCCTCGTCCGGCAGGCCGAGCACGCGGCGCACGAGGATGGTGAGCCGGATTGCGGAGAGGGCGAGGGCTCGATCCGGGAACGCTCCGTACACGGTGGCAACCCGCTGCTCAGGGGTGCCCGAGGCCGCGTCCGTGAGAACAGACACGGCCGTGTCCCACTGCAGTTCCCACTGCTCGGCGAGCGCCAGGCCTGAGGGCGGGGTGGTCGCGCCCCCGGACAGGGCCTGGGCCAGGTCGTCGAGGACATCCGCGGACTGCCGGATGAGGCCGTGGACTCCGGGGAGGTTCCCCACGGGCGTGGTCGCTGCGGCCGGGCGGCGCAGCGCCATGAGCAGGCCCTCGAGTTGGCCGACGAGGACCAGCAGCGCTCGGTCGGGGGTGCGAAGACCGGCGGCGCGGAAGGGGTTGCCGAGGTAGGCCGCGCGCAGCCGCCCCAGTGCGGCCTCGACTCGGTCACGGTCGGGTGGCCGGCCTTGATCGCGCTCCCGTGCGACGGCGGCGAGTGTCTCCAGGGCGGCCACGCAGGCTGCGCGCACGGGGGCGAGGTCGCGTCGCGGAAAGACGAGGAGCGTGACGGGTATGGCGACCGCGCAGGCGATGCCCCAGCCGCCGAGGAGTGGCGGAATGGAGTTCGACGACGTGCTCACCATCGCAGTCGCGACGTACACGGTCGTGAGCGCAGGGCAGGCGTTGGCAAAGGATCCTCGCAATTGCACGAGGAAGGCGAGGAGTGACGTGACCACGAAGGTCACGGCGACGAGCGTGACCACGGTAGTGGCGGCCAGGGCTCCCACGACGATGAGGAGGCACCCGGCGACCGCGGTCGCGAGGAGCGAGGTGAGCC
>CAIVWG010000172.1 GCA_903909555.1 uncultured bacterium
ATCTACTCGCCCAATGCGCTCGGGCACGCTCTCACCATGGACGTCGCGCGCCGCCTGGAGTCCACCATCGTCTGCGGGGCCGCCAACAACCAGCTCGCCGAGCCCGCGGTGGCGGACGTCCTCGCGGAGCGCGGAATCCTCTACGCGCCTGACTACCTCGTCAACTGCGGCGGCGTAGTGCAAGCAGCGGAGGAGATCCCCGGCTTCGACATGGAGCGCGCGAAGGCACGAGTGGCCGGCGTCTACGACACGACGCTGCGCGTCCTGCGGCGCGCCGAAGCCGAGGGAGTCACCCCCGAGCAGGCCGCCGCGGAGGAGGCCGAGGAGCGCATCGCCGCCGGTGCCGGGGCGTTCCGGACCTTCTGAGGAACTCCGCCTAGCGCGCCGGGGGTACGACGTTCGTGCCGGTGAAGCACCCGAGAAGGTAGGGGTACTCCTGTGTCACGACGTAGTGGTAGATGCGCTGCGTCTTGCCGTTCCACTTCACGCGAGCGGTGCGGCCGTGGCAGGCATCGAGGTCGTCGTTCGTGAGCATGTCGCCGTTCGCGTCCCGGACGACGTAGATGCCGAACCCATCGAAGGCATAGCCGAAGAGCACAGCGGAGTTCGGCCCCGCATCCGCGCCCACGGCGCAGGCAGAACCCGCGTGATAGTGGTACTCCGCGAAGTTCGGGTGGCCCTCGCACGAGTCGTGCATCTCGTGCGCGCGGGCATCCATGTTGCGGGCGTCGAGGGCGTTGTAGAGCATCACGCCGTTCTTGGCGACGCCGATCGCACCCATGGGCAGGCAGGACGGCTTCGCGGACTTGGTGGGGTTCCTCGGGATGGTGACCGTCTTCGACCGCGGCGACACGGGTGAGGGGTTGCGGTCGTACTGGAAGGCCGGGTCGGTGCGCTGGATCGGGAAGGTCCCGGTGGTCCCCACGGTCGGCACGCGCATCGTGGTGATGGTCCGAGTCCCCGTGCTCCCCGACGTGCTCGTCTCGGAGTAAGCCGCCACGTGCGACCAGGACACCGATCCGCTCACGGCGAACTTCTCAGTGATGTCCCATGTGTCGCCCTGGATCCAGGGTCCGGAGTGGATGGCGCCGGGGGCGTTGGGGTTGCCCGCGGTGCAGGCCCAGGTCCAGCCGCGCTGGGGCGCATCGAGCGAGACGTAGGCGTCTCCGAGCGGCAGGGCGGTGAGGTCCACGCCCGGCTTGGGCATGAGTTGGATCGGGGTCCCCGTGGCGGCGGGAACCGCGCCGCCGGTGTCGGGCAGGGCCCGGGCCGGGGCCGCAACTCCCAGGGTGATCCCCAGGGCGAGGGTGCAGGAGGCCCCCAGGGCCAGGGCGGGTGAGGTACGCACGGCCCCAGGGTGGCGGATGACGAGGGCCGACGCAGGCCGAATGGGAGGGCGGTGTCGGGGAAACACCTGGGGATGCCGGGCGCGGGGCAGGCGGGGTAGTCTTCTCTGGTCGGCGTGGCGGTGAGTCCGCCGAGCAGGGTCCCGCGAGGTAGGAGCGTGCCATGGGGCGCGGTCGCGCTAAGGCGAAGCAGACGAAGGTGGCACGAGCCCTCAAGTATGGGGGCCCGCAGACCGACCTGGACCGACTGCAGGCGGAGTTGGCCGGCGGTGGTCAGGGCGGAGCCCACGAGGACATTGATGGCGCCGAGGAGACCGTGATCGACGAGCCGGTCGAGGACCCGTACGCCGTCGACCCCTACGCCAAGTACTACGACGCTGAGGACGACGACTCGGACGAGGAGTCGGCGGCACGGTAGTACCCGAACTGGTCGGGAGCACCGACCGGTCTGTCGTCACGGACGGGATCGTCGTGTCGACGAGTCCCCTCAGCGCTCTCCCACGAGGAGCGCCGCTCCCCCCGCTCCGCCCTTGGCCTCCGCATCGCCCACCTCACCGTCGCCGCGATCGCGGACGATGCCGCAGATCCACGCATCGACGTCTCGGTCGCGCAGGTGGGCCATCGCATCCGAGACGGCGGACGCCTCGACGAGGGCGACCATGCCGATGCCCATATTGAACGTCCGCTCCATCTCCGCCTGCGGGACGCCGCCTGATGCGATGAGGTCGAAGATCGGCTGCGGCGTCCACGTGGCGCGGTCGATGTCCAGGGCGAGATGCTCGGGCAGCACGCGGGCGACGTTCGCCGCGATTCCACCGCCGGTGATGTGGCTGAAAGCGTGGACGTCGACGTTGTCCGCGAGGTAGAGGCAGTCCTGGGCGTAGATGCGCGTGGGCTCCAGCATCTCCTGGCCCACCGTCCGGCCCAGGTCGGGGACGTACACGCCCAGCCCCGGCCCGCCCTCGCCGAGCAGGACCCGCCGGGCCAGGGAGTAGCCGTTGGAGTGCAGGCCCGAGGAGCGCATCGCAATCGCGACATCTCCCGCCGTCACGCGATCGGCCCCCAGCAGCCGTTCGGCCTCGACGACGCCCACACCGGCGCCGGCGACGTCGTACTCGTCAGGCTCCAGCAGGCCTGGATGCTCGGCCGTCTCTCCGCCCAGGAGCGCGCAGCCGGCGATCTCGCATCCTCGGGCGATGCCGGCGACGATGGCCGCGATCCGCTCGGGCACGACCTTCCCCGTGGCGATGTAGTCGGTGAGGAACAGCGGCTCCGCACCGCACACGACGAGGTCGTCCACGACCATCGCGACCACGTCGATCCCGATGGTGTCGTGGATGTCCATGGCCTGCGCGACCGCGACCTTGGTGCCGACTCCGTCGGTCGAGGTCGCGAGGAGCGGGCGTGCGTAGCCGCCGAGCGTCGAGGCATCGAACAGCCCTGCGAAGCCACCGAAGCCACCGAACACTTCCGGCCGCGTCGCGCGCGCGACGGCGTCGCGCATGAGGGCGACCGCGCGTTCGCCCGCCTCCACGTCGACGCCGGAGTCGGAGTAGCTCACCATCCGGGCTCCCCCGGGCTCACGGGCGCTCGAGCGCGTCGGCGGCTCCGATACCTCCGGACGACGTGATGCTCGAGGCGGCCACGCGGCGTTCGAGGCCCTCGAGCAGGTGCTTCCCGAGCACCTCCGGCTCGGGCACGTCGATCGGGTAGACCCCGTCGAAACAGGCCCGGCACAGCCGGTCCTTGGGCACCGTCGTGGAGTCGACGAGTTGGTCGAGGGACACGTAGCCGAGGGAGTCTGCACCGATGGAGCGGCAGATCTCCTCGACGTACAGGCCGTTGGCGATGAGCTCGGCGCGGGAGGCGAAGTCGATGCCGTAGAAACAGGGCCACTGCACGGGCGGCGAGGAGATGCGCACGTGGACCTCGCGCGCCCCGGCCTCGCGCAGCATCCGGACCAGGGCGCGCTGGGTGTTGCCCCGGACGATGGAGTCGTCGACGACGACGAGGCGCTGATCGGCGATCACCTCGCGCAGCGGGTTGAGCTTCAGGCGGATGCCGAGCTGGCGGATGGTCTGGGAGGGCTGGATGAAGGTGCGCCCCACATAGGCGTTCTTCACCAGTCCCTCCGCGAACGGGATGCCGGACTCCTGCGCGTAGCCGATGGCGCCGTACCGGCCCGACTCCGGCACCGGGATGACGAGGTCGGCGTCCGCGGGGTGCTCGCGCGCGAGGCGCCGCCCGATCTCCACGCGCGTGGCCTGCACGCTGCGCCCCGAGATCGCGGTGTCCGGTCGCGCGAGGTAGACATACTCGAAGAGGCAGCCCTTCGGCTCCGGCTTCGCGAAGCAGTGCGCGCGCAGGCCGTGCTCGTCGATGGCGATGAGCTCGCCCGGCTCGATCTCGCGGACGTACGACGCACCGACGATGTCGAGGGCCGCGGTCTCCGACGCGACGACCCAGCCCCGCTCCAGTCGGCCGAGGACGAGGGGGCGGATGCCCAGGGGATCGCGCGCCGCGTACAGCGTGGTCTCATCCATGAAGACCAGCGAGTAGGCGCCGGCGAGCTTGGGGAGTTCCTTCATCGCCGCGACTTCCATGGACTCGTCGGGGTGCGCGGCGATGAGCGCGGTCATCAGCTCGGTGTCCGAGGTGGCGCGGGAGGGCTTGGCGGTGCCCAGGGGAAGCTCACCGCGGCTCTCCTCCAGGGCGGCGACGCGCTCCGCGAGGTCGACGGTATTGATGAGGTTGCCGTTGTGGGCGAGGGCGAGATGCCCGGTGGCCGTGGAGCGGAAGGTCGGCTGGGCGTTCTCCCACGAGCTCGAGCCCGTCGTGGAGTAGCGGGTGTGTCCGATGGCGACGTGTCCGCGGAGCGACTCGAGGCTGGCCTCGGTGAACACCTGGGAGACCAGTCCCATCTCCTTGTACACGACGATGTGATTGCCGTCGCTCACCGCGATGCCGGCCGACTCCTGCCCGCGATGCTGAAGCGCGTAGAGGCCGAAGTAGGTGAGCTTGGCGACCTCCTCGCCGGGGGCCCAGACGCCGAAGACTCCGCAGGCATCCTGGGGTGCGCGGTCGTCCCCGAGTTCGCCGCCGATCTGGAACTCATGCGTGAGGGAGCCGTCGCCGCGCGCCACGAGGGGAGTCTACGGTGCCGTCCCCGGCACCCCCCGCAATAAGCCGCCCGCGGCGGGGCTGTCGGGGGGAGACAGCCCCGCCACGGGCGTGAGGGGGGTGAATCAGTCGGGAAGAGCGTGACTGCGCGGCAGGACTACACCGCGGGTGCCGGGGCGAGCGCGGCCTCGAGCGCCGCTCGCGCGGCCTCGACCGCGGCGGTGAAGTCCGCGCGGGCCTCGGAGCGGGCATCGACGTAGGCGTCCTTGGCGGCGTGGAGAGCATCACGGTAGGCCTCGGCCGCCGCCTTGCGCTCGGCCGGCGTGGTCGCCGCCTGCATCGCCGCGCGGAATGCGTCGCGAGCCTCGGTACGCGCGGTGCGGAAGTCGTCGCGCGCGAGCTCCTCGGCAACGGCGCGGAACTCGATCGCGTCGCCGATCGCGTCGCGGTAAGCACCCACGGGCGCCACCTGGTCGGCAGGCAGCGTGGCCGCGTCGAAGGCGTCGACGGCCGCGCGCATGTCGGCGGCGAACTGCGCCCGAGCCGCCTCCTCGGCGACCTCGTCATCCTCCGCGGCCTCCTTCGCAGCCTCATAGGCTTCCTTGGCCGCCTGCCGGGCGTCCTTGTAGGCGTCCTTGGCCTCGTCGGTCACGGTGCGATCGACCTGCTCCTCGAGCCAGCGGTCCGAGGTGGGCAGGGAGGGGCGGTCAGGCCGGCCGTGCTCGCCGTGCGACGGCGTCGACACGCCTCCGTTGTCACGGGCCTGCGCGGCGCCGACGCCGACGGTGGCCCCGGACACGAGCACGGCGCCGGCGGCCAGGGCCGCGAGGGTGCGCGCGAGCTTGCGGTTGTTCCTCGATGCGCTGCTGATGGATCCGGTGTTCATCGGTCCTCCTAGACCCAGGTCCCCTGGGGACCGGCCGATACCCGAGTTGGCATTCGGCTCCTGTGACAGGTGTATCGGACTGAAGGGGATTCATGCGCGCCGTCAGCGCCGTACCTCAGGCAACTCCCAGAGCTTTAACGCTCTCCTCACATTCCCCTGAGGAAACTCTGAGGATCCGCGGCGGATGGCCTTATCCCCGCGAGATTCCCGAAGGCGCCTCGGCCGTTCGGATGAGGTCGCCGTGGGAATCGCGTCGGAAAGCCGATCTCAGGTCGCCTCGAGGGGAACCGAGCCGCAAGCCTGGGAGTCGTAGCAGTAAGTCCGGTAGGCCCGCACCCGCGGGGCTGCCGCGTTGAGGGGTCGAGGTACGCGGAGAACCGTGCTTCACGGGGATCCGCGCTTCGCGGGGGTTAGTTCCGCGCGCCCTGAGTCCTCAACACAACCGTGCTCACCGCGCACGAACGTTCGTGCGGAGCAACGAACCTGGAGGTCTCACGTGTCCACCGCGTCCTTCGCCCGGCGCGCCACCCTTGCCCTCGTCGGATCCGCCAGCCTTCTCGGCGGCATGCTCACGACCGTGGGGCTCGCTGCCGGGCCGGCTCAGGCCCACGGCACCATGTCCAATCCCCCGTCGCGCATCTGGGAGTGCTTCTACGGCGACCGCAGCTCGGCCATGTGCGCCGAGGCCTGGTCCACCAATCCCCAGGCGCTGTACGACTGGAATGAGATCAACCAGGGAGCCGCGAACGGCCAGCACCAGTCCGTCGTCCCGGACGGCCAGCTGTGCAGCGCCGGCCGCGAGAAGTACGCCTTCTTCGACACCCCGTCATCGAAGTGGAAGGCCACCGCGCTGCGTCCCGACTCCGACGGCAAGTACACGCTCACCTGGACGTCGTCCGCGCCCCACGCGACGTCGTACTACCGCGTGTACCTCACCAAGTCGACGTACGACGCCTCCAAGCCGCTGAGGTGGTCCGACCTCGAACTCGTCCATGACTCCGGTGCCCGGGCCCGCGAGGCCACGACGACGCTGCGGATGAACCTCCCGGCGCGTACCGGCCGCCAGATCCTCTACACCGTGTGGCAGCGCAGCGATTCCCCCGAGGCGTTCTACTCGTGCGTCGACGTGACCCTGGACGGCACGACGCCCACGCCCACACCCACGCCGACGCCCACCCCCACGCCCACACCCACGCCCACCCCCACACCCACGCCGACCCCGACACCGACACCCACGCCGACGCCGACACCCACGCCGGTCCCGACGATGCCGGGCGTGACCGAGGGGGTCACCGCGACCAGTGTCGTCACCAGTGACTGGGGCAACGGCTACTGCAGTGACGTCGCCGTCACCACGACCTCGACGAGCGACAAGCACTGGCGGGTCGACCTGCCCAAGGGCATCACGGTCACCAGCCTGTGGAACGGCGTGCGCACGACCCAGCCCGACGGCACGGTGAGCGTCGGCGGGGCCGAGTGGAACCACATGGTCAAGGCCGGCAACCCGACCTCGTTCGGCTACTGCGCCAACCGGACAACGGCCCCGACTCCGACACCCACGCCGACCCCCACGCCCACACCGACACTGACACCCACGCCGACCCCCACGCCCACGCCCACGCCCACGCCGACGCCCACGCCCACGCCCACGCCGGGGACCGGCGGGGTCGCGGTCACGGTGACCGCCGCCAACGACTGGGGCACCGGCCGAACCGTCGACGTGTCCATCACCAACCGTCGCTCCGTCGCAGTGAGCTCGTGGTCGGTCTCCTTCCCGTGGACCGGACCCATCGGGTCGATGTGGAACGCCACTGGTTCCCTGGCCTCAGGACGACTCACGGCGGCCAATGCGTCGTGGAACGGCGCACTCGCGACGGGCGCGTCCACGTCGTTCGGCTTCTCCGACTCGACGTCGGGCAGCATGCCGCGGCCCACGACGTGCACGGCGAAGGTGAACGGCACCGCGGTGGCCTGCACCATCAGCACGCCGGGAACGACACCGACACCCACGCCCACACCGACGCCGACCCCGACGCCGACACCCACGCCGACGCCGACCCCGACGCCCACGCCCACGCCCACGCCGACACCCACACCCACACCGACACCCACGCCAACACCCACGCCAACACCCACGCCGACGCCCACGCCGACGCCGGTCCCGGTCGGTGCGCACAAGGTCGTCGCGTACTACACGGGCTGGTCGACGTACGGCCGGCAGTACCAGGTGTCGCAGATCCCCGCGACCAAAGTCACCCACATCAACTATGCATTCGCCAACATCTCCGGCGGCAAGTGCGTGCTGGGCGACTCCTACGCTGACGTCGACAAGTTCTTCCCGGGCGACAGCTGGGATGCAGGCACGCTGCGCGGCAACTTCAATCAGCTGCTCAAGCTGAAGGCGAAGTACCCGCACCTGAAGACGCTCATCTCGGTGGGCGGATGGACCTGGTCCTCCCAGTTCTCCGGGATCGCCGCTGACCCCGCGAAGAGGTCGGTGTTCGTGAAGTCCTGCGCCGACTTCATGGAGACATACGGCTTCGACGGCATCGACATCGACTGGGAGTACCCCGTCTCCGGCGGGCTGCAGCCCGGTGTCGCCGCCGACAAGGCGAACTACACGACGCTCATGAAGGAGTTCCGCACCGAGCTCGACCGCCGCGAGGCGGAGGACAAGCGCGACTACTTCCTCACCATCGCGGCGCCGGCGGGTCCGACCACGCTGCAGAACCTCGAGATCGCCAAGCTCGCGGCCACCCTGGACTGGATCAACCTCATGTCGTACGACTACTACGGCGCATGGGACAAGCCCACGGGCCACAACGCGCCGCTCTACCGGTCTGCGCTGGACAAGGGCCCGGCCGGGTTCGACATCGACTCCTCGGTGAAGGCCTACCTGGCCAGCGGAATGCCGGCGAGCAAGCTCGTCCTGGGCGCGCCCCTCTACGGGCGCGGCTGGAGCGGCGTCCAGCCCGGCACCAACGGCAAGGGCCTCTACTCGACCGGCACGGGCGCCTCGACCGGCACCTGGGAGCCGGGGGTTCTCGACTACGACGACATCGTGGCGAACTACCTGCCCAAGATGACCCGCTACTGGGATGCCCAGTCGAAGGTCCCCTACCTGTGGGATGCCGCGAACGGG
>CAIVWG010000173.1 GCA_903909555.1 uncultured bacterium
CTGCGCCGACGGAGTGCGCGGCGGCCGGCCCGTGGATGCCTGCGTCGGCGACTCCGGTGGCCCGCTGGTGGGGGGCACCGGCGACGGTCGCCGCCTCGTGGGCGTGGTGAGTTGGGGACTGGAGGTGTGCGGCTCACGCCAGGGACCCGGCGTGTACACGCGGGTGTCCGCCTACACCGAGTTCCTTGCCGCTGCCGGGGTCCCCTTCGGTCCCGTCGACAGGCCCGAGGTCCCCGAACTCCTCCGGGTCAACACCGCGCCCACGTCGCTCACCGGCGTCGTCCGCGGCTCGGTCGAAGGACTGCAGCCGGACGCGTACGTCGTCACCGCCCGCGCGAGCGACGGGACGCTGTCGGAGTGCACCGTGCCGGCACCCCCGGTGCCGCAGCGCGCACGGTGCACGATCGAGGGACTCGTGACCGGGTCGACGTACGTCGTCACCGCACGCGCCTTGCTCGGAGCGGCGGCTTCGGACCCGACTGCGGCCATCGAGGTGACCGTGGACGGCCTCCCCGCTCGACCCCGCATCCAGGAGTACGCCGCGCAGCCGGGGGGCACGGCGAGTTTCCGCGTCGTCAACTTGCGCGGCAATGGCTCGCCCCTGACAGCCAAGCGTGTCGAGTGCGCCGCCAGCGGTCGCCCCACGCGGACCGCCGACATCGGCGCGGGAGGCCAGGCCACGGTCGAGCGGTTGCGCAGGGGAGCGGAGTACTCCTGCGTGGCCATCGTGGCGAATGAGTACGGCGAGAACCGATCCCGGTCCGTCCGGCTCGTCGCGCGCTGACGCGCGGAGGGCTACGCTGACCAGCCATGCGGGCGGCGTTCTATGACCAGCGCGGCGCCTCCGACGTCATCCGCGTCGCCGACGTCCCCACTCCGGGCCCCGACGTAGGCGAAGTCCGGGTCCGTCTCGCCGTCGCCGCCGTCAATCCCACGGACTGGAAGTCGCGCACCTCGCCTGATCCGCTTCCCTTCCCGATGCAGGTCCCGGGCCAGGACGGCGCGGGCATGATCGATGCGGTGGGCCCCGGTGTCGATCCGGGTCGCATCGGCGAACGCGTGTGGGTGTACCACGCGGCGTACCAGCGCCCCTGGGGCACGGCCGCGCAGTACTCCGTCGTCCCCGCGCGCCAAGCCGTCCCCATCCCCTCCGGCATCGAACTCGACCAGGCGGCCGCCCTCGGAATTCCCTACATCACCGCGTTCGGCTGCCTGTTCGTCGACGGCCCGATCGACGGCCGGACCGTGCTCGTGAGCGGAGGCGCGGGAGCAGTGGGGCACGCTGCCATCCAGTTGGCCGTACGCGCGGGAGCGCACGTCATCGCAACCGTGAGCAGCCCGGAGAAGCGTGATCTGGCCCTGGCCGCCGGAGCGCACGTCGTCGTCAACTACCGGGAGGCGGATGCGGTCGAGCAGATCCGCGCGGCCGCGCGGGCCGGCGTGGATCGCATCGTGGAGGTCGCCCTCGCCCCCAACCTCGCGACGGACACCGCCGTCATCGCCCCGCACGGCGTCATCGCCAGCTACGCCGCGGACACTCCCGAGGCGGCGCTCAGCATCCGCCCCCTCATGATGCTCAACATCACATTGCGCTTCATGCTCGTGTACGGATTCAGCCCGACGCTGCTGGCCGCGGCCGTCTCCGGCATCACGTCGGCGCTCGAGGCAGGCGACCTCAGCCCGCTGCCGGTGACGCGCTTCCCCCTCGAGGGGACCGCGGCGGCGCACGACGCCGTGCAGTCGGGCACGCTCGGCAAGGTCCTCATCGACCTGCCCTAGCGGCCCTCGCCGTCCAACTCTCCGAGGAGTTCCACGCGACGTGCGTGCCGACCGCCGTCGAAGCCGGTGGCGAGGAAGACGGACAGGGCGTGCTCGGCCTCCGCGGTCGCCGTGATGCGCGCGCCGAAGCAGGCCACGTTGGCGTCGTTGTGGCGGCGACTGAGCTCGGCGTCCTCCGCCGTGCGGATGACCGCGCCCCTGACGCCGGGGATCTTGTTGGCGGCCATGCAGATGCCCAGCCCGCTGCCGCATACCGCGACGCCCACATCGACCGACCCGGACGCGACAGCCCGGCCCACCGCGGCACCGAACACGGGGTAGTCGCAGCTCTCCTCGGAATCCGTCCCGACATCGACGATCTCGTAGCCGTTGTCGTGCAGCCAGTCCTGCAGGACGGCCTTGAGCGGATAGCCCGCGTGATCAGACCCGATGGCCACCTTCGTCATGTCCCGCTCCCCTCACCCAGGCTCGCCTCGACCAGGGATCTCCACCGGCGTTGACGCTCGTCCACGAGAGCATCCTCGCCCGGCTCCACAGTGGCATGCTCGCGCGCCACCACGGGCGGCAGGTCCAGGCCCGCCAGGGTGGCGCCCAAGCGCGCGGCTCCGACGACCGTCGCGTCGCCCACCTCCGCCGGGCGCAGGGGCACACCCAGCGTCGTGGCCAGGAACGCCACGAAGGACCTATCCCGGCTCCCCCCTCCGAGCACAGTGACCGGCGGCTGCGGCGCCGCTCCGGACTCACAGACAGCGGCGTAGGCGGCGGAGACGACGTAGGCCATGCCCTCGAGAACGCTGCGCAGCATCGCCTCCCGGGACGTCGCCAACGACAGGCCGTGCCACGCGCCCCGAAGCTCCGGGGCGACGTAGGGACTGCGCTCACCCGCGACGAACGGCAGGAACAGCGGATCGTCGGCACGAACCCCCTGCGCCAGGGCCGCCTGCATCTCCCCGATGTCCGAGCCCAGCCAGGAGACGACCCGCTCGATCGCCAGACCGGCGCTCTGCACGGCACCCAGCCGGTACCACGCATCTCCCACCCGCCCCACGGACGCGAACGTGTGCGTGCGGAGACTGATGTCGGGGTCGGGGCTCGACATGACGCGAGCAATCTGCGCTCCGCTGCCGAGGGCGATCGAGCCCTCGCCCGGCCGAAGACCCAGACCGTGGATCCCGCAGGCGGCGTCGGCCCCGCCCACCGCGATCGGCAGTCCCGCGAGCACTCCGCCCACGTCACCGACGACCCCGCCCAGCTCGTGCGACGCCGCGATGGGAGCAAGCGACTCCGGATCCACCCGGCATGCCGTGACGGCCGCGGGGCTCCATCCACCCTCGACGACGTCGTACAGCAGCGTGCCGCTGGCATCGGAGGGGTCGGTGAGCGCCTGCCCGCCCAGCGCGAGCCTCAGCCAGTCCTTCGGCTGCAGGGCCCACCGGGCGCTCTCGAGCACACCCGGCTCCTCGTCGGCCAGCCAGGCCAGCGTCGGACCGGCGAATCCGGGGAACGGGGCCGAGCCGAGGCGGGCGAGCTGCTCCGGGCCGAGATCCGTCGCGAGTCGTCGCGCCTGCCCGCTGCTGCGCAGGTCGGCCCACGTGATCGCCGGCCGCAGCGCAGCCGCGTCGCCGCCGCACAGGACGACTCCGTGCATCTGGCCGCTGAGACCAATGGCCTCGGGCTTCTCCCCCAGGCGGTCCAGGACCTCACGCGCGGCGTCCACCGTCGCGGTGAGCCACGCGGCCGAATCACTCTCGGCCCACCCCGTCCGGGGGGACAGCACGGGGTACGCGCGGGTCGCGGACTCGATCACCCGGGCGCCGGAGTCGCCCGCGGCGACCGCGGCGACCTTGACCGACTGGGTGCCCAGGTCGATGCCGAGGATGCTCACGAACCCATCCTGCCGCGCTAGCCTTCCCACCGTGCCCGGTGTCGTCGTGATCGGCAGCCTCAATGTCGACCTCGTGCTCCTCGTCGACCGCATGCCCCACAGCGGGGAGACCGTGACGGGACGCGACTTCGCCCGTCACGCGGGAGGCAAGGGCCTCAACCAAGCCGTCGCCGCGGCCCGCTCGGGACGATCCGTGGGCCTCGTCGGGGCCATCGGCGACGACGACGGAGGAGCGTGGCTCCGGGCCATCGTGCGCGAGGAGGGTATCGACGACGCGCATCTCGCGACGGTGGGCGCCCCCACAGGGACCGCGCTCATCGAGGTCGATGCCACGGGCGCGAACCGCATCGTCGTGATCCCGGGCGCCAACGGCGCGCTCACCTCAGACCACACCCGAAGCGCCCTCTCCTCTCTCACGTCGCCCCCCGTCGTGCTCGCCAACCTCGAAGCCACCGTCGACGCCGCCGCGGCCGGGCTCAGGGCCGCGCGCGATGAGGGCTGGCGCACGGTGCTCAACCCCGCGCCCGTGCCCGCGGACGGGGTCCCCGACGCGCTGCTCGACGCGACCGACGTGCTCGTGCCCAATGAGCACGAGGCGTCCGCGCTCACCGGGATCGACGTGCACGACGAGGAGAGCGCGCGGGCTGCGGCCCGCATCCTCCTAGAACGCGGCGCGGGATGCGTGATCGTCACGCTCGGCGTCCAGGGGTGCGTCTGGGACACGGGGGATGCGCACGGCCACGTGCCGACGTACGACGTCGTAGCCGTGGACACCACTGCGGCGGGGGATGCGTTCTGCGGAACGCTCGCCGCGAGCATGGCGGACGAACTGCCCTGGCCCGAGTGCCTGCGACGGGCCTGCGCGGCCGGGGCCCTCGCGACCACGATCGCCGGCGCCATGCCGTCCCTGCCCAGGGGCGACGACATCGATCGCCTCGTGCGCGAGGGAACACCGAAGGAGAGCACATGATCCTCAACCCCGATCTCGCATCGCTGCTTGCAAGGTTCCGGCACGCCAACTCCATCGCCATCCTCGACGGGCCCTTTCCGTCCTACCCGGACGTCGAGACGATCGAGCTCATCCTCGATCGCGGCATCCCCACCATCCCCCAGGTCGTCGACGTGATCCTCGCCGAGCACGAGGTGAGCAGCGTGGTGATGGCGAACGAGTTCCGTGAGCACGTAGATCCGGCGGTGCAGGCGGACTACCTCGGCCACCTGGGCGAGTTGCCGGTGGCCTGGATCCCGCACGCGGAGTTCAAGCAGCGCGTCGGCCAGTGCCTGGGCATCGTGCACACGGGGGATGCCGTGCCCTACAGCAATGTCATCCTGCACTGGGGCTGATGCGCGCCGCCCCGATCCGAGGGCGGCTGGCTAGGCTCGCCTCCATGCCCGAGCGCACCCTGGTGCCCCGCATGGAGCCGTACGTCCACTCCATCTTCGGCCGGATGTCCGCGCTCGCCCTCGAGGTCGGTGCCATCAACCTGGGGCAGGGCTTTCCCGACACCGACGGACCCGATCTGCTCAAGCAGGTCGCCATGGAGTGCATCCACGACGGCCGCGGGAATCAGTACCCTCCCGCGCACGGCCTGCCCGACCTGCGTCTGGCGATCGCGGAGCACCAGGAGCGCTTCTACGGACTGCGTGTCGATCCAGCCACCGAGGTGTGCGTCACCACCGGGGCCAGCGAGGCCATCGGTGCCGCGCTCCTGTCGCTGTGCGAGGCGGGCGACGAGGTCATCGTGTTCGAGCCGTGGTTCGACATCTACGCCGTGGGCATCGACCTCGCCGGAGCCACCCGGGTGAGCGTGCCGCTGCGGCCACCGGACTTCCGCCCGGATCTCGACGCCCTCCGCGATGCCATCACCCCGCGGACGCGGATGATCCTGCTCAACTCCCCGCATAACCCCACGGGAGTGGTCTTCACGCGGGACGAGCTCCAGACGGTCGCCGACCTCGCCATCGAGCACGACCTCATCGTTCTCAGCGACGAGGCCTACGAGCACCTCTGGTACGACGGCAGCCCGCACGTCCCGATCTCCACCCTGCCGGGGATGTTCGAGCGCACCGTGAGTGTGGGGAGCGCCGGTAAGTCGTTCTCCTTCACCGGCTGGAAGGTCGGCTGGGCGACCGGTCCTGCACGGCTCATCCGCGCGGTCCGCACCGTGCGCCAGCACCTCTCGTTCGTGTCGGGCGGCCCCTTCCAGTACGCCGTCGCCGCCGGCCTGCGCATGGGGGACGACTATTTCGATTCCTTCCGACATGACCTGCAGCACAAGCGCGACATCCTCACTGACGGACTGCGCGGCATCGGGTTCGAGGTCGTGGACTCGCAGGGGACGTACTTCCTCACCTCCGATCTCGGCCCGTTCTCCGACTACCCGGATGCCCTCACGCTCGCCGAGGACCTTCCCGAGCGCGCCGGGGTCGTGGCCATCCCGCACCAGGTCTTCTGCGACGACCCCGACATCGGCGAGCGCGCCCTGCGCTGGGCCTTCTGCAAGCGCCCCGAGGTGCTCGAGGAGGCCGTCGACCGCCTCAGGGCCGCCCTGTCTCGTGAGCGGGCCGATAGGGGAGAATGGTGAGATGCCGCAGATCGAGTTTGTGACCCTTGCCCACCATGCCGAGGCCATCGATGGTCTCCTCTACGTGCAGGGAGCTGGCTGGTCCGAGCTCGAGCAGCCGGTCGACCCGGAGGGCAACCTCGGGATGCTGCACATGGGCATCGGCGTGAGCCTCACCATCGGCTGGAACGAGACGAACCGGAGTTACCCGCTCACCGTGAGTGTCGAGCACGAGGATGGCGAGCAGCTCTTCGCGGTGGAGGGTTCCGTCGAGGCCGGCCGTCCCGCCGGCGCCACCCCCGGCGCCGACCTGCGCAGCGTTCTCGCCGTGAGCGGCGAAGTCCAGTTCGCCCGACCGGGCGGATACGTGGTGCGCGCCTACGTCGGCGACGACGAGGGCGGGAGCAGCCGCGCCGTGTCGTTCCGCGTCCGCTACCCGCAGGGCATCGGTCCGGCACCCACCGGACCCGCCGACTTCCGCCTGCCCGAGTAGGAGCACGCCAGAACCGGCGATCGGCAGGCTAGGCCTCCGGCGCGGGCGTCACCACGAGGGTGGTCACCAGGCGGGCCTCTCCCGCCTCGGGCTTGGCCCGGCACTGCAGGTCCCACGCCTGATCCGCGACCCTCCAGTCGGAGTAGTGCTCGACCCGCACCGCCTTCATCCGATCGCAGCGCAGGGTCAGGGTGGCGCCGCTGCTGTGCACCGCACCGGTCGCCGTCGGGGTCCAGCCGGGAGCGAGCTGCCAGTGCTGGATCCACGATTCCGCCCCGGATCCCGTATCCATCACCCTGAGCGTGCTTCCGTCGAACTCGATAGTCCGACTGCGCGTGATCCCGTCGCGCTCGTCGGAGAACTTGAAGAGGCGATCGCTGCGGTTGACCCCCGAGGTCTCCGGGTCGTAATCCGGGTGGCCCACGGGCTCGAACACCGAATGTGCGCTCATGCCGTGGGCATACTCATAGCGATCGTCGCGCCGCTTGTCGAAGAGCCCTCGGTCGGAGAGCACCGGGACTCCGGCGGCGAACCAGGTGACCCCGCCGTGATCGAGGTGGCCGTGGCCGACCTCGCGGGGGCCGAAGCGGACCGTGAGGTGGTGGCCATTGCGCGTCACCGCGCCCCAGCCCGTCTCCTCGCACCACAGGGAGGCGCCACTGGGCTCGAGTCCGGACAGGGGGTTGCCGTCCCCGATGGCCTCGAGCACGCCATCCGGCCTCACCAGGGCGCCCAGGGCCTGCCGCGGCGCCTCGAGCTTCTCCCCGATCATCGATGCGGCCTTCTCCAACAGCTTGATGTTGTGGAGTTGGTAGACCGAGGCCTGCTCGTACATCATCCCGCAGGGCTCGAAGACTTCCCGGAGATCGGCCTCGAGGCGCTTCAACGCCACGTCGATCCACTCCTGGACGCCGAAGATCGTGCCAGCCTGGATCAGCGCGATGTTGGACATGGCGCCGTGGTTGTGGACCTTCTTGTAGGGAAGGCCCGGGTAGCGGTACGGGTCCATGTTCGCCTTGGCGAGGCGATGCGCGATAGGACGGAGACGCTTGTCGCCAGTGAACTCGTACAGGCAGGTCACGGTCTCGAGTCGGTTGCGGAACTGCCCCTGGGTCCACCCCGTCTCGCGCTTCTCCCACTTGGAGGCCGAGGCGCCCGGGTCGGGGAGGGCCCGGTCGCGCTCGATGAACACTTCGACGGCAAGGTCGGGGTCCTCCATGGCCACGAGCACCAGCCACACGAGCGAGTGGAACCACAGGCTCCAGGCTCCGTGCTTCCGGTCGTCCACGCGCCAGCCCGCGTCCTGGACACGGACCTGCCGGCCGTCGAAGACGACCACGCGATCACGGTCCACCCTGCTGACGTCAGACTTCCACTGGACCGCTGAGCGGTACGTCGACTTGCACCGCGCCGGCAGCTCCTCGGGGACCTCGCCCGGGTCGGGGCGTTCCTTCCAGGAAGGCGCGGGAGCATGGGAGGCAGACGAAGGAAACGTCCCCGCGAACGAGAGCGAGGTGCCCAGCACGGCCACCGCCGCCACCCCTGCCAGCCAGCGCCGCGATCGACGCTGTCCTCGTCCCCTGAGCACCCATCGATCATGCCCGATCCCCGTGGGGGATGCGACTTCGTGGGTTCGCCACCGAGGCCGCATGGCCCCGGTGGAGGGGCTAGCATGACGCCCTCGGCCTAGGCTCGAGCACTGGGGGAATCGTGAAGCGCGTCATCGTCGGTATCGCCGCGACCGCACTCATCGCCGCGTCCATCGTCATCTCGGGGCCACCCGCCTCCGCACGCGGAGTGTCCGTGAGCTCCGATGGCCTGTCGCTCCTGCGGACGTACACCTGGAGAGAGTCCAACCAGAGTTCCGTGACCTTCACCATCACCGATCGCCAACGGCTTGCGCGGCAGGTGTCGCTCTGCCAGGTCACGCCGAACTACCGCCGCATCAACTGCGACACCCTCCCCTTGCGAGAGTCGGAGTACCGCGACGGCACGTGGCGCGTGCGCCAGACCTCCACCGGGTGGGAGGTCCGTGCCCGAGTGGGCGGATACCAGTCGACGACAGACGAGTGCCTCGACAACTTCGACGGACGTGACTATGGGATCGAGCTGGGGGCGCTCAACAGCAGGGGTCGCGTCCTCGGTGAAGCGCTGCACGAGTTCCGCATGGTCTGCCAGGGCTACGCCGCCCAGAGCACCGGGGGCGACCGCATCAGACTCCGCGCGGGCCAGGACTCCGAACGACTCCGCGTCCGATTCGCGATCCTGGACCAAGATCACATGCTGAAGAACATCCGGCAGTGCTTCTACAACGTGGACGAAGAAGAAACCGGAAAGTGCTGGAACTACGACCTCAAGCGCAGCATCAAGCGCACCAAGCGGGGTTGGCAGACCGACAACCAGCTCTTCTTCAACTCGGTCAGCGCGTCCACGTGCCGATGGGTCGGCCGCAATGAGCCGCACTACCAGTGGCGCGTCACCCTGTACGACCGGTACGGCGACGCCGTGGGGACTTACGCCCACGACTTCTGGCTCGACTGCTAACGGGACCCCTCAGCGCTTCGGCGCGACGTTGAGACGCTCGCCGTCAGGCACCGTGGAAATCTCCACGGTGTCACCGTCGTGCACCGCACCGGAGAGGATCTCCTTCGCGAGGGGGTCCCCGATGGCCGTCTGGACCAACCTCCGGAGGGGACGCGCCCCGTAGGCGGGGTCATAGCCACGGTTGACGAGCCACTGCAGCGCCTCATCGGTGATGTGCAGGGAGATCCGGCGATCGTCCAGGCGATGCTGGAGCTGGTCGACCTGAAGCCGGGCAATGCGCTCGAGCTCCTTCTTGTCCAGTGGATTGAACATCACCATGGCGTCGAGTCGGTTGAGGAACTCCGGCCGGAAGTGCTGCCGCACGACCGACATGACCTGCTCCTTGCGCACGTCGAACGGCTCGGTCTGATCGATGAGGAACTGCGAACCCATGTTCGACGTGAGGATTAGGATCACGTTGCGGAAGTCCACGGTTCGGCCCTGGCCATCGGTGAGGCGGCCGTCGTCGAGGACCTGCAGCAGGATGTCGAAGACCTCGGGATTGGCCTTCTCCACCTCGTCGAGCAGCACGACGGAGTAGGGACGCCGGCGCACCGCCTCGGTGAGCTGCCCGCCCTCCTCATACCCCACGTAGCCGGGGGGCGCTCCGACCAGGCGAGCCACCGAGTGCTTCTCGGAGTACTCGCTCATGTCGATGCGCACCATCGCCCGCTCGTCGTCGAAGAGGAACTCCGCCAGTGCCTTCGCCAGCTCGGTCTTGCCCACGCCCGTGGGCCCGAGGAAGAGGAAGGACCCGGTCGGACGGTTGGGGTCGGCGATGCCCGCGCGCGCACGGCGTACCGCGTCACTCACCTCGCGGACCGCCTCGGGCTGGCCGACCACCCGCTTGTCGAGGTAGTCCTCCATCCGCAGCAGCTTCTCGCTCTCGCCCTCGAGCAGGCGTCCGGCGGGGATGCCGGTCCACGTCGACACCACCTCGGCGATGTCGTCGGCGGAGACCTCCTCCTGGACCATCGCCGCCTCGCGGGCATTGGTCTCGGCGGTCACGCGCGCGAGCTCCTCTTCGAACGTCGGGATCTCCCCGTAGAGGATCCGCGATGCCTGCTCGAAGTCGCCTGACCGCTGGGCCTTCTCGGCGACGGCGCGCAGGTCGTCGATGAGCACCTTGAGCTCGCCGATGCGGTCGAGTCCTGCCTTCTCCGCGTCCCAGCGGCTGCGCAGGCCGCGAAGCTCCTCCTCTTTGTCCGCGATCTCGGCTCGGATCCGCTCGAGGCGGTCCTTCGAGGCGTCGTCCGTCTCCTTCGAGACGGCCATCTCCTCCATGCGCAGGCGATCGACCTGACGCTGGAGGACGTCGATCTCCACGGGCGATGAGTCGATCTCCATCCGCAGCCGGGCCGCCGCCTCGTCCATGAGGTCGATGGCCTTGTCGGGGAGGAATCGCGACGTGATGTAGCGGTCCGAGAGCGCGGCCGCGGCGACGAGAGCCGAGTCATTGATGACCACCTTGTGGTGCGCTTCGTACTTCTCCTTGATCCCGCGCAGGATCGAGATGGTGTCCTCCACGCTGGGCTGGCCCACGAACACCTGCTGGAACCGGCGTTCGAGCGCAGGGTCCTTCTCGATGTACTCGCGGTACTCGTCGAGCGTGGTCGCCCCGATCATCCGGAGCTCGCCGCGCGCGAGCATCGGCTTGAGCATGTTGCCGGCGTCCATGGCGGAGTCTCCGCCGGCTCCGGCCCCCACGACGGTGTGCAGCTCGTCGATGAAGGTGATGATCTGCCCGTCGGACTCCTTGATCTCGTCGAGGACGGCCTTGAGGCGCTCCTCGAACTCCCCGCGGTACTTCGCTCCCGCCACCATGGCGCCGAGGTCGAGGGCGATGAGGGTCTTGCCCTCCAGCGAGGTGGGCACGTCTCCCTCGACGATGCGCCGAGCGAGCCCCTCGACCACGGCGGTCTTCCCCACGCCGGGCTCTCCGATGAGCACGGGATTGTTCTTGGTTCGACGCGAGAGGACCTGGATGGTGCGACGGATCTCCTCGTCGCGGCCGATGACGGGATCGATCTTCCCCTCCCGCGCTCGGGCGGTGAGGTCAACGCCGTACTTCTCCAGGGCCTGGAAGGTGCCCTCGGGCTCAGGACTGGTCACGCGTGCTCCTCCCCGGATCTCCTGCAGCGCGGCGAGCAGTTTCTCAGGGGTCGCCCCCGCTTGAACAAGCCGGTCCTGGGTCCCCGGCTGGGAAGCCAGGCCGACCAGCAGATGCTCGGTGCTCACGTACTCGTCGCCGCGCTCCTTGGCGAGCGTGTCGGCCGCCTGCAAGACCGCGTAGGACTGGCCGCTCAACTGCGGCGCGGCCACGGTGGATCCACTCGCGCTCGGGAGGGCCTCCACGCCTGCGCGGATCTCGCGCGTCAACGCCGGGCGATCGACTCCGATGGCGTCGAGGAGCGCACCGGCGATGCCCTCGCCCTGCTGCAGGAGGCTGTCGAGGATGTGCAGCGGCTCGACCTGGGCGTTGCCCTGGGCCGCAGCGATCCGCACGGATGCGCCGAGCGCGTCCTGTGCCTTGGTCGTGAACTTCATGTCCATGGCGGTGAAAGTCGTCCTTGTCTCGTCCGGTCTTGTCGTGTCTGGAGTCGCGTGGGCCTAGGCGCGGCGTCGGCGCTGGGGATTCCACAGCACCAGGGACGTCGAGGTCTTCTCTCGCGCGTACGCCGCCAACTGGTCGCGCAGGCTCTCCAACTCATCCTGCAGCGCCAGGATCCGGCGGATCCCCTCGATGCTCACGCCCTCGGCCGACAGGCGGGAGACCTCGCGCAGCAGCTCGATGTCGCGGCCCGAGTAGAGGCGATTGCGCCCGTTCGTGCGCTGCGGGCACACCAGCCCGAGGCGGTCGTACTGCCGCAGCGTCTGCGGATGCAGGCCGGTGAGCTGCGCCGCCACCGAGATGGCGTAGACCGGGGTGGCGTCGTCGGCGTACATCAGGAGTCACCCCCGGGAGACTTGCCTGCCGCGGCCAGCAGGTCCTTGCGCGGATCCTCGTCGGCCGTGGCCTCGGCGTACTTCTCCAGTGCCTCGCGCGCCTCGTCGCTCAGCGTTGACGGCACGGTGACGTCCACGGTGGCGAGGAGGTCTCCGATCGTGCCGTCCTTGCGGCGCACGCCCTTGCCTCGCACGCGGAAGGTACGTCCGTTGGTGGTGCCCGCGGGGATCTTCAAGGTCACGGTGCCGCCCCCCGGCGTGGGGACCACCACCTGGCCGCCCAGGGCGGCCTCGGCGAAGGTCACCGGGACCGAGACGGTGAGGTTGTCTCCCTTGCGGCCGAACACGGGGTGCGCGCGGACGTGGACCACGACGTAGAGATCGCCGTCCGGGCCGCCGCGCTCGCCCGGTGCTCCCTTGCCCTTGAGACGGATGCGGGCGCCGTCCTTGACCCCCGCGGGGATGCGCGCCTGGACCGTGCGCGTGCTCACCCCCCGGCCGGATCCGCGGCAGGTGGTGCAGGGGTCGTCGACGATGAGGCCGCGACCGTGGCACGCCGCGCAAGGCTCCGCGAACGCGAAGCCCCCCGCGTTGCGGCTGGTCTGGCCGCTTCCATCGCAGGCCGGGCACAGGCGCGGGACGGTTCCGGCGCGCGCCCCGGTGCCGTGGCACGACTCGCACGCCGCGTCGCTCGCCAGCCGCAGGGGGATCGTGGCGCCCGACAGGGCCTCGTCGAACCCCAGCGTGATCTCGCTTTCGACATCCGCGCCGCGCCGGGGAGCACGCGCGGTTCGCGTCGACCCGCCGCGCCCGCGGTTGAAGATGCCTCCGAGGAGGTCGCCGAGACCGCCGCCTTCGTCTCCGAAGAGATCCCCGAAGTCGTACGTCGTGCCTCCGCTGAAGCCCCCGGGAGCGCCGTAGCCGCCTCCGCCGAAGCCGCGGCCGCCCGCGAAGAGCGTGCGCGCCTCGTCGTACTCCTTGCGCTTGGCATCGTCGGAGAGGACGTCGTAGGCCTCGGAGACCTCCTTGAAGCGCTCCTCGGCCTTGGCGTCACCCGGGTTCTTGTCGGGGTGCAGCTGCCGGGCGAGTTTGCGGTACTTCTTCTTGATCTCGTCGGCCGAGGCGTCCTTGGGGACGTCGAGGACCTTGTAGAAGTCCTTCTCGAGCCAGTCCTTGTTCATCCTGCCCTGTTCATCGTGCCTCGTCGTCCATCCTGCCGTGAAGATCCGGGAAAGTGGCCGCGTACATGCCGTTGCCGTTGTCGGCCGTCAGGCGCCGGCGACCGCCACTCGGGCCGGGCGCAGGACGCGGCCGGCGTGGCGATATCCGGGTTGGTAGACGGCGACTACCGTGGGGGTGTCGACGCCGTCGCGCTCCTCGCTGGTGAGCGCCTCGTGGATGGCGGGGTCGAAGGGCTCGCCGACCGCCCCCAGGGCCTCCAGCCCCAGTCGGGAGCACGTGGCCTCAAGGCCGTCGCCGACAGCCTTGAAGGCGCCCTCGAGCTCACCGTGCTCCCGCGCGCGGGAGACGTCGTCGAGGAGCGGGAGGAGGTCGCCGAGGACCCCGGCGATCGCGACGTCGCGGGCCTGCTCCCGGTCGCGCTCCACGCGCTTGCGGTAGTTGGCGTACTCCGCATGCACCCGCCGCAGGTCGTCGGTGAGCTCCGCCACCTTGGCGTCGGCATCGATGAGGTCGGCTTCGATGGCGCCGGCCTCGTCGACCTCCGGGGCGGGAGCAGGGGTCGCCTGCTCCCGCACCTCGAAGGTCTCCGGATCGATCCGACGCCGGTCGTGGATGCGGATGCCCTCGTCGGGCTCCTGCCCGGCGTCGGACATCACTTCTCGGCTTCGGTCGCGTCGTCGTCGACGATCTCGGCGTCGACCACGTCGTCCTCGGACATGTCCGCGGCCTCGTCCGCCGTGCCCGTGCCTCCGCCCGCCTGCTGGGCCATGGTGTACATCGCGGCACCCAGGGCCTGGCTCGCCTGCGCGACCTTGTCGGTCGCCGTGCGCATGCCGGGGATGTCGTTGGCCTCGATCGCCTTCTTCAGCTCATCGAGCGGGCCGTCGACGTTGGATCGGGCATCCGCCGGGATCTTGTCGGCGTTGTCCGCGAGGAACTTCTCGGTCTGGTAGACCAGCGCCTCGGCGGTGTTCTTGACCTCGATCTCCTCGCGCGCCTTGCGATCGGCCTCGGCATTGGCCTCGGCCTCGCGCATCATGCGGTCGATCTCCTCCTTCGGCAGCGCACTGCCGCCGGAGATCGTCATCGACTGCTCCTTGCCCGTGGCCATGTCCTTTGCGGACACGTGCACGATGCCGTTGGCGTCGATGTCGAAGGTGACCTCGACCTGCGGCACGCCGCGCGGCGCGGGCGGGAGCCCCGTGAGCTCGAAGGTGCCCAGGCGCTTGTTGTAGGCCGCCATCTCGCGCTCGCCCTGGTAGACCTGGATGAGCACGCTGGGCTGGTTGTCGTCGGCCGTGGTGAAGATCTCGCTGCGCTTGGTCGGGATCGTGGTGTTGCGCTCGATGAGCTTGGTCATGACCCCGCCCTTGGTCTCGATGCCGAGGGACAGTGGCGTCACGTCGAGAAGGAGGACGTCCTTGACCTCGCCCTTGAGCACGCCGGCCTGCAGGGCCGCGCCGATCGCGACGACCTCATCGGGGTTGACGCCCTTGTTGGCATCCTTGCCGGTGAGTGACTTCACGAGCTCGGCCACGGCCGGCATGCGGGTCGAGCCGCCGACGAGGACCACCTGATCGATGTCGTCGACCTTGATCCCGGCGTCCTTGATGACCGCGGCGAAGGGCGCCTTAGTGCGGTCGAGGAGGTCGGAGGTCATCTGCTCGAACTGCGCCCGGGAGAGAGTCTCCTCGAGGTGCAGCGGACCCTCGGCGCTCGCGGTGATGTAGGGCAGGTTGATCGAGGTCTGCATCGAGCTCGACAGTTCGATCTTCGCCTTCTCCGCGGCCTCGCGAAGCCGCTGCATGGCCATCTTGTCCTTCGACAGGTCCACGCCGTGGGCGTTCTTGAAGTTGGTCACCATCCAGTCGACGACCTTGTCGTCCCAGTCGTCGCCGCCGAGGTTGTTGTCGCCACTGGTGGCCTTGACCTCGACCACGCCGTCGCCGATCTCGAGCAGGGAGACGTCGAAGGTGCCGCCGCCGAGGTCGAACACGAGGATGGTCTGCTCCTTGTCGCCCTTGTCGAGGCCGTATGCCAGGGCGGCGGAGGTGGGCTCGTTGATGATGCGCAGGACGTTGAGGCCCGCGATCTCGCCCGCCTCCTTGGTGGCCTGGCGCTGGGCGTCGTTGAAGTAGGCGGGGACGGTGATGACGGCATCGGTGACGCTGTCACCCAGGTAGGCCTCAGCGTCGCGCTTAAGCTTCATGAGCGTGCGGGCGCTGATCTCCTGGGGGGTGTAGGACTTGCCGTCGATATCGACGGTCCAGTTCGTGCCCATGTGCCGCTTCACGGAGCGGATGGTGCGGTCCACGTTGGTGACGGCCTGGCGCTTGGCGACCTCGCCGACGAGCACCTCGCCGTTCTTGGCGAAGGCCACCACGGACGGGGTGGTCCGCGAGCCCTCCGCGTTGGTGATGACGACGGGATCGCCGCCTTCCAGGACGGACACGACGGAGTTGGTCGTGCCCAGGTCGATGCCGACTGCTCGGGCCATCTGGTGGTTCTCTCTCTCTACGAAGTGATGTGCGTGTGATGAAGTATGGAGACATGAGTTTGCCACATCATGAGATATGAGTCAAATCGACTCATATCTGGCTCAGGTCGCCGTCCGAGGCCGGTGCATGCTGGCCGAGCCCCCTTCACGGGGCTCACCCGGCGAAGGGGCCGTAGGGTCCTGGGCATGGGGAACTCCGGGGGGCCTGAGCCCGCGGGTGCCGCGACCCCCGACTCCGATGTCCTGGTCGTGGGCGGGGGCTTCGCCGGTCTCTACGCCGCGAAGACCGCGGCGCACCGCGGCCTCAGCGTCACCCTCGTCGACGCCCAGGGGCATCAGACCTTCCAGCCGCTCCTCTACCAGGTGGCGTCCGGCCTGCTCCCCGTCGACGTCGTGGACTACCCCCTGCACGAGGTGCCTGGGGTCCGGGCCGTGCAGGGACGCGTGAGCGCCGCCGACCTCGAGGGCCGGTCGGTCACGCTGGAGGACGGCTCCGCCCTGCGCGGGGACTCGCTGATCCTGGCGACCGGGGCGAGCGTCAACTTCTACGACGTCCCCGGCGCCCGCGAGCACGCCCTGCCCCTCTACCGCGACACGGATGCCCTGGCCATCAAGGCGCGGCTGCTCGACCTCATCGCCGCGAAGGCGGCGTTCGACGTGGTCGTCGTGGGTGCGGGCGCCACGGGTGTCGAGGTCACGGGCGCCCTCGGCGACGTCGTCCGCACAGTCCTCCCGCGCACCTACCCCGACTTCTCCGGGGAGTCGGTGACCATCCACGTCGTCGACCATGCATCTGCTCCCCTGGCCCACATGTCGACCGCAAGCCAGGCCTACGCCCAGCGTGTGCTCGAGCAGGCGGGCGTGGTCTTCCACCTCGGGTCGAACGTGGCCCGCGTGGACGAGGGCAGCGTCACTCTCGACGGGGGGGCGTCGATGCGCGCGGACATGGTCATCTGGGCCGCGGGAGTCCGTGCGCGTCCCCCCGTCATGTCCCCGGCCCCCGCGGCAGGCAGCGACGGTCGGGTAGCCATCGATTCCACGCTGCGGATCCCCGGTCATCCCCGGGTGTTCTGCATCGGGGACTGCGCCGCCGATCCCGCCCACCCCCTCCCGCAGCTGGGGTCCGTGGCCAAGCAGCAGGGGATCCACGTCGGCCACAGCCTCGGCCGGATGAGGCACGGGCACGAGCCGAAGCCGTTCTCCTACCGCGACCTGGGGACCATGGCGATGCTGCGACACGACCGCGCCGTGGTCGAGGCGGGCCGCCATCATCACCAGATCGACGGAGTCGCCGCCTACGCGATGTGGCTGGGCCTGCACGCGGCGCTGCTGCCGGACGACCACGACCGAGTCGAGGCCGTCCACGCCTGGATCGACGAGGCCACGACGAAGCGATCGCGCTTCCTCGGGGCCTAGGGGCTACCCGGTAGTAATCTGCCCGCATGGAGACCCTCGACGTCGTCCGAATCGTGCTGGGGACGGCGATCATCGTCGTCGCCGCGGTGTTCGCGCTGAGGCGCATCGCCTTCCTCGCCGGGCTCATCCGCTCAGGCCAGCCCGCGGTCGGGCGAACCAGTCATATCGGGCGGCGGGCCGAACTCGAGGGCACCCAGGTGCTCGGCCAGAAGAA
>CAIVWG010000174.1 GCA_903909555.1 uncultured bacterium
CCCGGGCCGCCACCGCCATCCGACCCCCGCTGCGGATGGCGATCTACACCGTGTCCGGCGGCACGGTCCTCGAGCACTGGAAGCCCGCGGCTGCCGGGCCGCTGGTGGAGTTGCCCTCGATCCTGGCGCCGCTCACGCGGTTCAAGGAACGGTTGCTGCTCGTCTCCGGCTTGTCCCACGGCGGCCGCGCGACCGGCTGTGCCCATGCCACCTGCGCCCGCCTGCACCTCTCCTGCGGCGGCGCGGAGTCGGTCGACTGCGAACAGGAACCTGGCGCGCCGGGTTGCGTGCCGCGCGAGCCAACGCCCTCGTGGCGGATATCAACCTTCCCACGACGGTGAGGGTCTCCTCGACGTCTGTGTCCAGGTATTCGCGACGATCGACGTCGTTGCCGGCAGCGACGCCCTCTCAAAGACCGGTCCTGCAGACTGTCAGAGCGCTCTGACGACCTCGCCGCCCTTCATGATCACCTGCATCGAGGTCTCGGGCCGCGCGATCAGGGTGATGTCCTCCAGCGGGTTGCCATTGATGAGGAGCACGTCGGCGATGGCACCTTCCTCGATCACCCCGAGGGTGCCCGGATACGGGTTGCGCGGCCCTGAGAGCGCGAGGAGCTCGGCATTGACGCGGGTGGCCATCATGAGGACCTCCGCCGGGGTGTACCAGCGGACCATCTTGGCCAACTGCTCCCCCTGGCGCCCCGCCAGCTCCGGAGTGAAGAGCGTGTCGGTTCCCCAGGCCACCTCGAGTCCGTGCTTCTTGGCGAGTGCGTATGCACGATCGGTGCCCGCGGCGACCTGCAGTTGCTTGACGCGGTTCTCTCCCGTCAGCGGATCGGCATCCTCGTCGTCGAGGAACGGCTGCAGCGACCACCAGGTTCCCTTCTCGGCCATGAGTGCCACGGTCGCCTCGTCCAGCAGGTGCCCGTGGTCGATGCAGCGAACGCCAGCCTCCAATGCCTGGCGAACAGCCCTCGGCGTGTAGGCGTGCACCATGACGTAGGTGCCGAAGTTCTCCGCCGTGTCCACCGCCGCCCGCATCTCCTCCAGCGTGTACTCCGTCACGTCGATCGGGTCGTAGTTCGAGGCGACACCGCCTCCGGCCATGACCTTGAGCTGCGTTGCCCCGTGCATCAGTTGCTCGCGCGCGCCGCGAAGCACCTCGGGGACGCCATCGGCGAGGACCACCGCGCTGAGATTCTCCATGTGGCTCAGGTGGCCGCAGATGCCTCGCGGCGTCTCGTAGGGCAGCCGGAAATCCCCGTGGCCGCCCGACTGGGAGATGAATGCACCTGACGGGTAGATGCGCGGGCCTGCCACTACTCCCTCGTCAATGGCGCGCTTGAGGCCGAAGGCGGGGCCGCCGGCGTCTCTCACCGAGGTGAATCCGCGCAGCAGAGTGGCGGTCGCCCCTCGTCCCGCGACCACGTGGAGGTAGCCCGGGTCTCCCGACATCGCATCACTCAGCGGGATGTTGGCGAACATGGAATGCCAGTGCGCATCGATGAGGCCGGGGATGAGCGTCTTGCCTCGCCCCTGGATGACCGTGGCCCCGTCGCTGCCCGGGGGCGGCGCACTCCCCGGGGTGACACTCGCGATCAGTCCGTCCTTGACGAGGACCTGGGATGGCTCCGTCAGGAGTCCCTTCCTACTGTCGAAGACGACGACGTCAGTGAAGAGAGTGTCAGTCATACGGCGATCCTCTCGCTTGGCGGCGGGCAAGGCCCTTCCCCCGAGTGCGCGGGTCGCGATCTACGCCGGTGCGTACGTGGTCGCGCAGATATCCCGGCGGGCGATGTCAGCGTCGGTGTACTTGGACGGGTAGTTCACCGGGTTCGCATTCCACCTCTTCATGAGGTTCACCACCTGGGTGCGGATCTTGGACGCCTGCTTGGGCGCCAGCGCCTTCATCGGGCACAGTGCCTGGACGCCCTTATCGGTGAACTCGATGAGCATCAACTCCATGGCACCGTATGGCGCATCGCACTCCCACGCAGGCACCGTTCCGATGATGTCGCCAGCCTTGACCATAGTCTTCGGCTTCACCGTCGGGATGATGTGATCGTAGGAGCCCTTGACTACTTCATTCGGCGCTGTCGACGCGATGTAGAGCTCGTAGTCGCAGGATCCCTCTTCGTTCTCACGAATCTCGAGCACCCTGCCGGAGTACGCGGCCCGAACCGGGGTGCCGATCTTCAACATCTCGAACGTCATCGCGGGTTCGGGCTTGCCCATGTGCTCGCGGCCGAAGATGCGGATCGGGCCTGTGTCACGGGCGGGCCACGCCTGCGGATCGGAGGGCCAGGCCCAGATATCCGCCGAGAGGTCGAAGGGAAGCATCTGAAGCCGGACCCCCGGACCCACCTTGGGAGTGGGATCGGGCGTCGACTGGGCGGCGGGGGCCGCGACGGCGAGGCCGATGAGGACCGCGGCGCCGACGGCGGCGACTCGGGAGGCGTAGCGCATGGCGGCAAAATAGCACCGGCACAGGGGTCAACGCCTGGGAAATGCCTCCCGCACACGGAGCCCTCGGGGGGGCCGATCAGAGCACGAGCGACATGAGGTGATCGTGGCGCGCCACGAGGGTGTCGTAGCCCGCGACGGCCGTGGGGGGTCCCGGCACCGCCTGGCGCAACTCGGCGTGGACCTGCCCGTGCGGCTTGGAGGTCCGCGCCGCGAGCACGCTGACCATCCGGTGGATGTCCTTGCGGACCTCCTGGGTGTCCCGCCACGTGGCCGCCGTGAAGGGGACTTCCTCGGCCACCGCCGCCGCCTGCCGGCGCAGGCGAGCGTCGCGCACGGCCAGCAGGGTCGCCATGTCCTCCGGGCCGAGGAGGCCGGGCAGGCCGAGGAAGTCCGCCGCCTCGTCATCGAGCTCCAGCGACTCGGCCGTGATGGCCCGGCCCGCGGTCAGCACGTGCGCGAACTGCGCGTCGGCGTCCAGCGCCGTGAAGCCCTCGCCGCCTCCCACACGCTCCACGTCGGGGTCGAGGTCGTGGTCGTCGCGGGACACGATGCGCACGACCGCGTTGCGCGCGGACTCCATCTCCGCCGCGAGGGCGAGCAGGGGGCGTACCGCGGGAAGGTACACCGACGCGGTCTCGTGACCGCCCCGTGAGCGCACCACCCGTCCCACGGCCTGGGCGAAGAAGAGCGGCGTGCGTGCCGAGCACAGGTAGCCGAGAGTCGTGGCCCGCGGGATGTCGACGCCCTCGCTGATCATCCGGACGCAGACGACGAGCCGAGTCGTCCCCTCGGTGAACGCCGACAGCCGCTGCGACGCATCCGAATCCTCCGAAAGCACGACCGCCGGCTCCTCGCCGGTGACGCGTGCGGCGACCGCGGCGTACGCGCGCGCAGTCTCCTGGTCGTTGGCGAGGATGATGCCCGCCGCATCGTGGATGCCCGCGGCGCGCTGCGCCTGGATGCGCTCGTCGACGGCGGCGATGACATGGGGCACCCATCGTCCGGTCGGTGACAGGGCCGTGCGCCAGGCCTTGTCCTCGTCGCGCTTCGTGCCGCTGCCGAGCATGGCGGCGAAGGCCTCACCCGCATCATTGAGCCAGCGCGAGGTGCCCGTGTACGCCGCGAAGACGACGGGGCGCACGACCCCGTCGGCGAGCGCATCCCCGTAGGAGTAGGCGAAGTCGGCGATCGAGGAGACCTCGTCGCCGTCCTCCTCGTAGAAGACGAAGGGGATGCGCTCGTCGGCCTTGGTCCGGAAGGGGGTGCCGCTGAGCCCGAGGCGCCGCTTGGCCGTGTCGAAGGCCTCCCGCAGGCCCTCGCCCCACGTGAGCCCGTCGCCCGCGTGGTGGATCTCGTCCATGATCACCAGGCTGGGTCGCGCCTCGGCACGATGGCGGTGCAGCATGGGCTTGGCGGCCACTTGGGCGTAGGTCGCGACATAGCCGTGGGTGCCGTCCCGCACCGGCCCGACGGAGTTCGGCAGATCGGGATCGAGCCACAGGCCCAGGCGGGCGGCCGCATCGGCCCACTGGCCGCGCAGGTGGTCGGTCGGCGCGACGACGATGACGCGCTGGACGGCGCGCTGGGTGAGCAGGCGTCCGGCCAACGTCAGTGCGAACGTCGTCTTGCCCGATCCCGGCGTCGCGGTGACGAGGAAGTCGCGGGGCTGGGCGTCGGCGTACTTCTGGAGGGCGCGGACCTGCCAACGCCGCAGCATCGGCGAGATCGGCTCCTGGGTGAGTGCGCTCATGGGGAGTTCGACCCTGCCACAGGGCTCGGGCCCTCCCGGGAAGCGGCACGCCGTGGGATCAGACGGTCCCGCCCGTCCGCGTGCGCCGAAGGTACGCGATCA
>CAIVWG010000175.1 GCA_903909555.1 uncultured bacterium
CGATGGCCTATCTAGCTGTTGGGTACTCAGTTCATTTCGCCGGACCAGCAGGCACCGGAAAGACGACTCTAGCATTCCATATAGCGGCGCGTCTGAGTCGACGCCGGACGCGCGAACGCGGCAGCGCAGCCCCGATCCAGATGCAGGAAGTGTGGGATTCCGAGCGCGAGCAGACGTTCTGGCGCTCCTATGCGTACGGCGCACTCGTCCGCCGGTGGCAGCGCCTGGTGCCCCCCGATCGCGTGTCCGTGGTGACCCTCCCACCCCAGGGCTCCTCCTCCACGCTGCTGTGGGAGCGCTTCCGAGCGGCACTGGCGCTCGAGGTCCTGCCCGAGATCGCCCCCAAACTGCCGCCCTACATCGCCAATATCGGCTCCACCGAGCCCGAGGCGCTGCTCCTGCACGCCATGAACGTCGAGGCCAAGCGACGTGGATGGAGCCGGCGCACCACCAACGAACTCCAGCAGCGGCTCCTGGCGACCGGGCTGCTCGATCGTCCTGACCGCGGCCGTCCGCTCCTCCTGCCGCGGCGCTTCCTCCCGCGCGCGCAGAAGTGGGCGAGGATCGACATCGACGACATGCTCACGACCGGGGTCAGGATCTACGGCGATCCCGCGGACCTCCTGGTGCCCGACTCCGCCGCGTCGGTGGGCAAGCCCGACGCGGCGGCGGCCGCCGCGGCTGGCGCGTACGCCACCATCCACGCCCTGGAGGAGGAGGCCGATCTGATCCGCCGCCGCAATGCGCGGCAGGCCAGGGTCACCCTTCCCGGACGGATTCTTCGTCGGCTAATCCGGGTGGTGGAGCGTCCGACGACGCCGAGCGCATAGAGCGGGTCGCGCGCACCGCCACCACGATCCCGATGACGGCGACCGCGCCCCAGAAGACGTTGAGAGCCAACTGCGGCCACGCCAGCTTGTAGAGCGAGTAGAGGACGAGGCCGATCGCGCCCGCGAGGTTGAGCACGTGGTAGCGCATGCTGTGGGCCGAGAGCACGCGCGTGGCCACGAGGGCGTAGCCGCCGACGAGGAGAACGGTGGCGATCCATCCGACGGTCTCCCACACGACGCTGGACATGCGGGCAGTCTAGGGATCAGTCGTAGAAGACCCGCTCCACCACGCCGCGCGCGCGTCTCGTCGTGCGCCGATAGTGCTCCAGCAGGTCTCCGGTGACCCGGATGTCCATGAGGTGGGCCACGATTGCGAGATCGCGGCCTGAGCTGGGCACCGAGTCCGCGGCAACCCCGCGGGCGAGCACCACCGCGTTGCGCACCGAGGTCGCGAGGAGCCAGGCCCGCTCCAGGGCCTCCTCGTCCGACGTCGTCAGGAGGCCCGCATCGGCCGCGACGCGGAGGGCGCCGAGCGTGGACGTCGTGCGCAGGCCCGGGACGTCGTGCGCGTGGCGCAGCTGGAGCAGTTGCGCGACCCACTCCACATCGGCGAGGCCACCCCGGCCCATCTTGGTGTGCAGCGTGGGATCGGCTCCTCGCGGAAGCCGCTCGGCCTCCATGCGCGCCTTGAGCCGCCGCATCTCGCGCACGTCCTCGTCGGAGGCCCCCCCGGCGGGCCAGCGCACCGGATCGAACACCTCGGCGAGTTCGGCGCCCAGACCGACGTCGCCCGCCACGGGGCGACCGCGGAGCAGGGCCTGCGCCTCCCAGGGCGAGGACCAGCGTTCGTAGTAGGCGCGGTACGACGCCAGGCTGCGGACGAGCGGACCCTGGCGTCCCTCCGGGCGCAGGTCGGCATCGATCTCCAGGGGCGGATCCGTCGAGGGCACCATGAGGAGGCGCCGCAACTCGTTGGCGATGGCCAGCGCTGCCGTGGCGGTCTCCTGCTCATCGGCGCCGGGGGCCGGGTCGTAGGCGAACATGACGTCCACGTCACTGCCGTAGCCGAGCTCAGAGCCACCGAAGCGCCCCATGGCGATGATGGCGAAGCGCGGCGGCAGCGCCATGCCTCCCGTCACCTCGCGCACGGCCACCTGGAGGCCGCCGCTGACCGTCGCCTCCGCGACATCGGTCAATGCCGTCATCACCTCGTCCTCGTTCAGCAGTCCGAGCACGTCGGCGGCGCTGATACGAAAGAGCTCGCGGCGGCGCAGGCCCCGCACGGCTGCGATGGCCGCCGTGGCGTCGTCGTGGCGCAGTACCGCCACATCCGCCTCCGCCTCGAGGCTCTCGCGGGTCCGCGGCCTGAGCTCGTCGTCGTCCGCGAGCATCGCCACCGCCTCCGGGGCCCGCAGAAGGAGGTCCGCCGCGTATCGGCTCGACGACAGCAGTCGGGCCATGCGCTCGGCGGCCACCGACTCGTCGCGCAGCAGCCGGAGGTACCACGGGGTCGATCCGAGAGCGTCGCTCATCCGCCGGAAGCCCAGGAGCGCAGCATCCGGATCCGGGCCTTCCGCGAACCACCCCAGAAGCACCGGGAGCAGGGTCCGCTGGATGGCGGCGCGGCGCGACACTCCCGCGGTCAACGCCTCCAGGTGCCGCAGGGCCCCGACCGGATCGGTGTACCCCAGGGCCTCGAGGCGCTGCTCGGCCGCTTCGGGCGTGAGCCGCGCGATGCCCGCATCGAGACGCGCGACCGCCTGCAGCAACGGCCGGTAGAACAGCTTCTCGTGGATCCGCCTCACCTCTCGGGCGTGCCGTCGCCACTCCTCCATGAGCTCCTCGACGGCGTCACCCCGCAGTCCGAGTGACCTCCCGATGCGTCGCAGCGACTCGTCGTCCTCGGGAACCACGTGGGTGCGCCGCAACTCGATGAGCTGGATTCGGTGCTCGAGCGTGCGGAGGAAGCGGTACGCCGCCGCCAGCGTGGCCCCGTCCTCCCGCCCGATGTAGCCCCACGTGGCGAGCGACTCCAGCGCGACGAGTGTCGTCGGGCTGCGCAGCATGACGTCGCTGCGCCCATGGACGAGCTGGAGCAGCTGCACCGCGAACTCGACGTCCCGAAGGCCGCCCCGGCCAAGCTTGAGCTGTCGGTCGGCCTCCTTCGCGGGGATGTGCTCTTCCACGCGACGGCGCATGGCCTGCACGTCGGCGACGAAGCCGTCGCGGTCGGCGGCGGACCAGACCAGGGGCGTGACGGCGTTCACATAGGCCTCGCCGAGTGCGCGATCTCCCGCCGCGGGGCGCGCCTTGAGCAGCGCCTGGAACTCCCACGTCCGCGCCCAGCGCTCGTAGTAGCCGAGATGGGAGGCCAGGGTGCGCACCAGGGCGCCCTGCTTGCCCTCGGGACGGAGCGCGGCGTCGACCTGCCACAGCTCCCCCTCCGCCGTCGCCTCCCCGCACGCTCGCATGAGGCCGGTCGCCAGCCGGGTCGCGGTGCGCAGGGCCTCCGTCTCGTCCGCCCCGTCCCGGGGCTCCGCGACGAAGATGACATCGACGTCGCTCACGTAGTTCAGCTCCCGCCCGCCGCACTTGCCCATCGCGATGACCGCAAGCCGGCAGGGAGCCGAATCCGGCGGGAGCTCGGATCGGGCGATTGCGAGTCCGGCCTCCAAAGCGGCGTCCGCGAGGTCGGCCAACTCGGCACTCACGTCCTCGAAGCTGGCCCCGTGAACGACGTCGCGGACCACGGCTTCGACGAGGAGGTCGCGGTACGCCACGCGCAGGGCGTCCTGCGGATGCGCAGCCGTGGCGGTCGGCTCCGGGGCATCCGGATCCGCGCCGACCGCGCGGAGCAGTGTCGCGCGGACATGCCCTGCCCCCCGATGGGCCGCGGGCACCCGGCCGAGCCCCCGGGCCCGCGCGGGATGCCGGGCGAGATGCCGCGCCAATGCGTCGGACGTCGCGAGCACCGCGACGAGCGCGGCGCGATCGTCCGGGTCGTGGAGGACCCCGTCGAGGGATCGACGATCCATCGCGGCGGCGATGCCGGCCAGGTGCTCCAGCGCACGATCAGGGTCGGCGCTCCGGGACAGGTCCTCGACGAGTTCCTCCGATGCCGCGGGCATCGACTGGAGGAGACGCTCGGCAGCGACGGGATCGAGGAAGCCCCGGCGCGCGAGCGCGCCGCTCGGCGTGGTGGGTCGGCCGGTCACGGTCGTGCGGTCAGAGGGTCGACAGGTAGCGGTCCAGCTCCCAGGGCGTCACCTGGCGGCGGTAGTCCTCCCACTCGGCCTGCTTGTTGCGAAGGAAGAAGTCGAAGACGTGCTCGCCCAACGTCTCTGCGACCAACTCGGATCGCTCCATCTCCTGGATGGCCTGGTTGAGGCTCAGCGGCAGCGGTCGCATGCCGAGCGCTCGCCGTTCGGCCGGGGTGAGGGCCCACACGTCGTCCTCCGCGCCGGGCGGCAGGTCATAGGACTCCTCGATTCCCTTCAGGCCTGCGGCGAGGAGGAGCGCGTAGGCGAGGTACGGGTTGCAGGCGCTGTCGAGGGAGCGGACCTCGACGCGCGTGGAGTTGCCCTTCGTCGGCTTGTACATCGGGACGCGGATCAGCGCGGACCTGTTGTTGTGGCCCCAGCAGATCCACGCCGGGGCCTCTCCCCCGCCCGCGAGGCGCTTGTAGGAGTTGACCCACTGATTCGTGACCGCCGTGATCTCCGGCGCGTGCACGAGGAGCCCCGCGATGAAGGATCGGGCCACCTTGGACAACTGGTACGGCGCCCCCGGCTCGTGGAAGGCGTTGCGGTCGCCTTCGAAGAGCGAGACGTGAGTGTGCATCCCCGATCCGGGGGCATCGCGGAAGGGCTTGGGCATGAAGGATGCGTAGACCCCCTGCTCCAGGGCCACCTCCTTCATCACGAGGCGGAAGGTCATCAGGTTGTCCGCCGTCGTGAGGGCGTCGGCGTAGCGCAGGTCGATCTCCTGCTGACCGGGACCGCCCTCGTGGTGACTGAACTCCACCGAGATTCCCATCGCCTCGAGCATGGTGATCGCCTGCCGACGGAAGTCGTGACCGATGGACTGCGGCGAGTTGTCGAAGTACCCGTAGTGGTCGATGGGCTCGAGCGGCCCATCTCCGGGCGCGTGCTTGAGGAGGTAGAACTCCACCTCCGGATGCGTGTAGAACGAGAATCCGAGATCGGCGGCGCGGGACAGCGTGCGCTTGAGCACCCAGCGCGGATCGGCGTACGACGGCGTGCCATCCGGCATGAGAATGTCGCAGAACATCCGGGCCACTCCCGGGGACTCCGAGCGCCACGGGAGGACCGCGAAGGTCGCGGGATCCGGCTTGGCGAGCATGTCCGACTCGTAGACCCGGGCGAAGCCCTCGATCGCGGAGCCGTCGAAGCCGAGTCCCTCGGCGAACGCGCCCTCGAGTTCGGCCGGCGCCACCGCCACGGACTTCAGCGTCCCGAGGACATCGGTGAACCACAGCCGCACGAACCGGATGTCGCGCTCCTCGATGGTGCGGAGAACGAAGTCGCTCTGCTTGTCCATGGGGCCATCATCCCGCGTGCCATGTTTCGGGCACGTTACGTTCGGGAGGGTTCGGCCCCGCAGGCTAGCCTCGGACCGTGCCGACGCTCCGGATCGCCCTTGCCCAGGCCAACCCCGTCGTGGGCGACCTGGCCGGCAACGCCGCACGTGCCCGGGCGGCCGCCGCGGAGGCCGCGTCGCGGGGCGCCGACCTGGTGGCCCTGCCGGAGATGTTCCTCACCGGCTACCCGATCGAGGACCTCGCCCTCCGTCCCTCCTTCCAGGAGGCCTCCCGCACCACGCTCCGCCAACTCGGGGCCGACCTCGTCGCGGACGGCCTGGGCGACCTCGTCGTCATCGTGGGCTACCTCGACCATGAGGAGGCCGCCGACGCGCGCCTCGGTCGCCCGCGCGGTGCCCCCGTCAACGCCGCCGCGGTGCTGCATCGCGGCGAGGTGGTGGCGCGGTACGCGAAGCACCACCTGCCCAACTACGGCGTCTTCGACGAGTATCGCTACTTCGTTCCCGGCGAGTCCCCCACCGTGGTGCGCGTGGGCGGAGTCGATGTCGCCCTCGCCATCTGTGAGGACCTCTGGCGCGAGGGCGGCCCTGTCACGTGGGCGCGTGGAGCCGGACTGCTCCTCGTCATCAACGGGTCGCCGTACGAGCGCAACAAGGACGATGTGCGACTGGAGTTGTGCCAGAGACGCGCCCGCGAGTCCGGGTGCTCCCTGGCCTACGTCAACATGGTCGGCGGACAGGACGAGCTCGTCTTCGACGGGGACTCGCTCGTGGTCGACCGCGAAGGCACGCTCATCGGCCGCGCGGCCCGGTACGACGACGAGATCCTCGTCGTGGACCTCGACCTCCCCGCGGGCGACCGCGCCGACGCCGTCCCCGTCACGGCGGCCTCAGCCGCCCCCGATCGAGAGCCGTCCCCGCCCCGATCGGCCCCCCCGCTCTCCGACGACGCCGAGGTCTACGGCGCGCTCGTGCTCGGGCTGCGCGACTACGTCGACAAGAACGCCTTCCGCAGCGTGATCCTCGGCCTTTCGGGGGGCATCGACTCGGCTCTCGTCGCCGCCATCGCCTGCGACGCGCTCGGCTCCGAGCGCGTGCACGGGGTCGCACTGCCCAGCGCCTATTCCTCGCAGCATTCCCGGGAGGATGCCGCGGACCTTGCCCGGCGGACCGGCCTGGGATTCCGCACCGTCGAGATCGCGCCCATGGTCGACGCCTTCCAGGACAGCCTCGACCTGTCGGGACTTGCCGAGGAGAACCTCCAGGCCCGCGTACGCGGCGTCACGCTCATGGCCCTGTCCAACGCCGAGGGGCACCTCGTCCTCGCCACCGGCAACAAGAGCGAGCTCTCCGTGGGCTACTCGACGATCTACGGCGACGCCGTCGGCGGATTCGCGCCCATCAAGGACGTCCCCAAGAGCCTGGTGTGGCGGCTGGCCCGGTGGCGCAACGCGCAGGCCGAGTCCCGCGGCGAGACACCGCCGATTCCCCCGCGCAGCATCGAGAAAGCTCCCAGTGCGGAGTTGCGCCCCGGGCAGGTGGACCAGGACTCCCTGCCGCCGTACGACGTCCTCGACGCGATCCTCGACGACTACGTGGAGCACGACCAGGGTGCGCGAGACCTCGTGCGCGAGGGCTACGACAGCGCCCTGGTCGAGGAGGTCATCCGGCTCACGGATGCGGCCGAGTACAAGCGCCGGCAGTACCCGCCGGGAACGAAGATCTCGCTACGGGCCTTCGGCCGGGATCGCCGGCTTCCCATCACCAGCCGCTGGAGGGACCTGGCGCGCTGACGCGTCGGCCGGATCGGGCCGATTCGTCTCATCGTCCTTCCTCGGCGGCGAGATCCGGGGAAGCACGAACGCCACGACGAGGGCCGCCACGACGACCAGCGCCATCGAGATGACATAGGTGACGTGGGAGGAGAGCAGGAAGGCCTCGTACGCGCGGTCGCGCACCGTCGACACGAGCTCGGCGGGAGCTCCCTGCGCCTGGGCGGCCGCGAGGACCTGGTCGGTGGCGATGATGGACTCCGAGGCCGCGGATCGTGCTGACTCCGGGATCGCGTCCGGCAGGTCATCCAGGATCGAGTCGACCCGGCTCGTGTACTGGGTGGCCAGGACCGTGCCGATGATCGCCACCCCCAGCGCGCCGCCCACCTGGCGCACCGTGTTCTGCACCGCGGAGCCTGCGCCCGCCCGACCCAGCGGGAGCGCGTTCTGCATGACGGTGGAGGCGGGCGCGATGACGTTGCCCATGCCGAATCCGAAGACGAAGAAGATGACGAGCGCGATCCACAGCGGCGTGTCGATCTGGATGAACACGAGGGCAGCCATGGACAGCGCGACCAGGACGAGTCCGGTCGTCATGACCGCCCGGTAGCCGAATCTCAGCACCATCTTCGCGCTGCGGGGAGCCGCGAGCAGCTGGCCGACGGCGAAGGGGAGGAAGCACAGGCCCGCCTGGAGGGTGGTGTAGCCGCGCAGCACCTGGAAGTAGAAGGGCAGGGTGAACGTGATCCCGGACAGGGCGAAGAAGGCCAGGGTGACCGCCGTGAGGCTCACGGCGTACCCGCGGTTGCGGAAGAGGGACACGTCGAAGCTGCGCCGCTCGCTGCGCGCCTCGTACCACAGGAAGATCGCGATGACCGCCAGTCCGCCGATGATCGGCGCGAGGACCTGCGGGCTCGTCCAGACCAAGACCCGGGACACGTCGATGATCCCGTACACGAGGAGCGTGAGCCCCACGATGGACAGGACGAGTCCCACGAGGTCGAGGAGCTGGGGGTTCGGATTCTTCGACTCGGGAACGACCCGCCACACGCCGATCAGGCCGAGGATGACGATGGGAACGTTGATGAGGAAGACCGCGCCCCAGTCGTTGCCGGTGATCCAGCTGGACCACTCGGGGTGCTCGAGCAGCAAGCCGCCGAGCACCGGGCCCAGCGCCACAGCCGCCCCCACGGCCCCGGCCCAGGCACCGATCGCCTTGCCGCGCTCATGCGGAGGGAAGACCACGGTGATGATCGCCAGCGTCGTGGGGGTGACGGCGGCACCGCCCACGCCCATGAGCGCCCGCAGTCCGATGAGCATCTCCGGCGTCGTGGCGAAGGCACAGGCCGCGGACGCGAGGCCGAAGATCGCGAGCCCGATGACGAGGACGCGCTTGCGGCCGTAGCGGTCTCCCAGCACGCCCCACGTGAAGAGCAGCGCGGCAAACACCAGGATGTAGCTGTCGACAGCCCAGACGAGTTGCCCAGGGGTGGCGTCGAGATCCTCCTGGATCGTCGGCAGGGCGATGTTGAGGACGGTGTTGTCCAGGACGACGATGAGGAGCCCGACGACGAGCACGCCGAGGATCGCCCAGCGTCGTGGATGACCCTGGCCGCTCGTCATCCACGCGTCGGCAGGCATGCGCCCCTCTCGTCCTCGACCGGCATCAGGGCCGGCGCGGCCACCGATGCCCAGGTGCTGGGCCACCCCCAAGCCCACCGGACTCGCGGATCGCCCACAGTACTCGCCGGTAGCGGAGCGCCTGGCGCGCCGGGCCTCGCGGCATGTGCCACCATATGCCCGTCCGGGGACTCCGCCGTGGAGCCTCGAGATCGGAGAACCGCCATGTCCCACGCGTCCCCTGTCCGGCGCATCACTGTCCACGACCTGCAGCAGTCGACGCTTCGCGGCGAGCGCTGGTCCATGCTCACCGCGTACGACGCCATCACCGCACGCATCTTCGATGAAGCAGGAATCCCCACCCTCCTCGTCGGCGACTCCGCCGCCCAGGTCGTCTACGGCTACGACTCCACGCTGCCGGTGACGGTCGACGACCTCCTCCCGCTGGTGGCGGCCGTCGTCCGGGGGTCGACCAGGGCGATGGTCGTCGCCGATATGCCCTTCGGGTCGTACCAGGTGTCTCCCGAGCGGGCCCTCGACTCCGCCGTGCGATTCCTGCAGGAGGGCGGCGCCCATGCCGTCAAGCTGGAGGGCGGCCAGCGCGTCCTCCCCCAGGTCGAGGCGCTCGTCGCCGCGGGCATCCCCGTGGTCGGCCACCTCGGCCTCACACCGCAGTCGGTCAACGCCCTCGGCGGCTACCGCGTGCAGGGCCGCGGTGAAGCCGGCGACCTGCTGCTGCGCGACGCCAAGGCGCTCGAGGCTGCGGGGGCGTTCGCCGTGGTCCTCGAAGTCGTCCCCGCCGACCTCGCCGCGCACGTGTCCGAGATCCTCACCATCCCCACGATCGGCATCGGGGCCGGCGCGGCCACCGACGCACAGGTGCTGGTGTGGCAGGACCTCGCCGGTCTCACCGAAGGCCCGCGACCGAGGTTCGTCAAGCAGTACGCCGACCTGCGCTCCGAGCTCGCGCGCGCGGTGCGGGCCTGGGACGACGAGGTGCGCTCCGGGGAGTACCCCGCCGAGGAGCACGCCTACTCCTGACGCACCGACCCGTCCGGGCGGAGCACGGCCGCCCTCAGATGTCCGTGATGCGGATCCCCGCGTGGGCCTTGTAGCGGCGGTTGACCGAGATGAGGTTGGCCGTGAGGCCCTCGACCTGGCCGGCGTTGCGCAGGCGCCCGCCGTAGACCCCGTGCATCCCCGTGATGCGGTCCGCCAGCGCCTGCACGAGATCCGTGGCCTCGCGGTCGTCGCCGAGCACGAGGACGTCGGTCTCGATCGACCCCACCGCCTCGTCGAGCAGCAGCACCGCCGAGACGTGGTGGAACGCGGCCACGACCGTGGAATCGGGGAGCAGCCCGGCCGCCTGCTGGGCAGCCGAACCCTCCGGGACGTCCAGCGCGAAGGCGCCCTGCTTGTCGAAGCCCAGGGGGTTCACGCAGTCGACCACGACCTTGCCGCGGAGTTCCTCCCGCAGTCCTTCGAGGAGCGCGGCGTGACCGTCCCACGGCACCGCCACGACCACCACGTCGGCCGCACGGGCGCAGTCGGCGTTGGACATGCCGCGCAAGGCGGATCCCGGCACGCTGCGCGCGAGCTCGTCCGCGGCTTCCGCCGCGCGCTGCGCATCACGCGACCCGATCACGACCCCGTGGCCCGCCATCGCAAAGCGCCGCGCGAGGCCGCGCCCCTGCTCGCCGGTACCGCCGAGGAATCCGATGGTGAGCCCGCTGACATCGGGGGGTGTCGCACTGTCTGTCGGTGAGGAGGCCATGACGGCATCCTGGCAGTCACCCTGCAGGGGTGCGCACGGGGCCGCGGGATCGTTCGGCGTCGGTCGGGCACACTCGACCCGTGCGTCGCCCTGGACTGGCCCTGGACCTGTCGCCGCTGCGGACGAACAGGCAGTTCCGGGTGCTCTTCGCGGGCGGCCTCATCACCTCGCTCGGCTCGATGATGACCTACGTCGCCCTCCCCTTCCAGGTGGCCCAGATCACCGGCTCGTACGTGGCGGTGGGGCTCATCGGGCTCGCGGAGCTCGTCCCCCTGGTGCTCTTCGGCCTCTACGGCGGCTCCCTGGCCGACCGCCTGGACAAGCGCCGGGTGGTGCTTGCCGGCGAGGCGGCGGCGTTCCTGCTCGCCGTCACCCTCGCCGTGAACTCCCTGCTCGCCGAGCCGCTGCTGCCGGTGATCTACGTCGTCGCCATGCTCTTCGCCGCGGTCGATGGGCTGCAGCGGCCGTCGCTCGACGCCATCCTCCCGCGCGTCGTCGACCACGACGAGCTCTCGGCAGCGGGCGCTCTGAACTCGCTGCGCGGAAACCTGTCCTTCATCGCGGGGCCCGCGATCGGGGGCATGGTGCTCGCCCTCGCCGGGCCAGCGGCCGCGTACGGCCTCGATGCCGCCAGCTTCGTCGTCAGTGTCCTGATCCTCTGGCGGCTCCGCCCGATCCCGCCGGTCGCGACGGAGGCCGTTGAGCGCAGCCTCCGGCACATCACGTCCGGGCTGAAGTATGCGTGGACCCGCAAGGACATCATGGGGACGTACGCCGTCGACCTCGCCGCCATGACCTTCGCGTTCCCCTTCGCGCTTTTCCCCTTCATTGCCGAGGAGTACGGCGCTCCGTGGGCGCTGGGCCTGTTGTACTCGGCGGGGTTCGTCGGCGGGGCAGCCTTCGGGCTCACCAGCGGCTGGACGGCCAGAATCCGCCGCCAGGGCAGGGCTATCGCGTTCGCCGCCGCCGTCTGGGGAGTCGCGGTCGGCCTCGCCGGCGTGTCCCCCTCGATCTGGTGGGTGTTGGGAATGCTCGTGATCGCGGGCTACTTCGACATGATGAGCGGTCACTTCCGGCAGTTGATGTGGAACCAGTCGATTCCCGATGACGTGCGAGGACGCATGGCGGGGATGGAACTCCTCAGCTACTCCATCGGGCCGCTTCTGGGCCAGGTGCGCAGTACCACCGCGGCACAGCTCACCGGGCTGCGAACCTCGTTGATCACCGGTGGTGTTGCGTGCGTCGTGGCCGTGGGAGTTGCCTGCGTGGCCTTCCCGGCGATGTGGAGGTACGACGCCCGCAGGGATGCGCACGTCGAGCGTGCGCGCGGCGAGGACGGCTCTGACGGCCCATATTCGGGGGACGCACCGACACCACCGTGACTGCCGTGACGGGCGTCGCACGTCACCGTCGACCACTGCTGGAGTCCTGCGTAGCACGCTTGTGTGACGAATGTGGTGTGCGACACACGGAGGCGTCGAAATGCGCGGATGTCGCGAAATGGGTGATCTATCTGCCAGAGTTGTCCCTGTACAGCCCTGCCACAGGGCAGGGAACGACCAACAGGAGGCACCGTGGCGGTCGCGAAGAAGACCACCGCGCGCAAGGCAGCGGCCAAGAAGGCCCCAGCCAAGCGCGCAGCCAGGAAGGCCCCTGCCAAGCGCGCAGCCGCAAAGAAGGCTCCCGCGCGCAAGGCAGCGGCGAAGAAGGCTCCCGCCCGCAAGGCAGCCGCAAAGAGGGCTCCCGCGCGCAAGGCAGCCGCGAAGAAGGCTCCCGCCCGCAAGGCAGCCGCGAAGAAGGCTCCCGCGCGCAAGGCAGCCGCGAAGAAGGCTCCCGCCCGCAAGGCAGCAGCGAAGAAGGCTCCCGCCCGCAAGGCAGCAGCCAAGCGCGCTCCCGCCCGCAAGGCAGCCGCAAAGAAGGCTCCCGCGCGCAAGGCAGCCGCGAAGAAGGCTCCCGCCCGCAAGGCAGC
>CAIVWG010000176.1 GCA_903909555.1 uncultured bacterium
CGCGCGCGACGCGGCCGAGCCGGTCGGCATCGCCGCCGGCTGATCTCGCGTCGCCCGCGCGGGCCGAGGGCGCGCCGGAGCCCGGTACGCCGCTTCCCAGTCACTACCGCTGGTGCATCGGCTGCGGCGCGGACCATCCGGGGGGACTGCACATGAGCATGGTCGCGGGCGAGGGCCTGTCGGCACACAGCGAACTGCTGGTCAGCGAGTACCACCAGGGTGCCCCGGGACTCGCGCACGGAGGCGTCATGGCCACCGCGATGGACGAGGCCATGGGGGTCCTCAATCGCCTGCTCCGGGTTCCCGCCGTGACGGCCCGCCTCGAGGTGGACTATCGGAGGCCGGTGCCCGTCGGGTGCACGCTGCACATCATGTCGACCATCGTGGGACAGGATCGACGCAAGGTGTACACGCAGGCGACGGCCCGCGTCGACGCCGCCGACGGCCCCATCGCCATCACGGCGGCTGCGCTGTTCCTCCAGGTCCCCCTGCAGCACTTCGCCGATCATGGCAATCCTGAGCACCTCGCGATCGCGATCGAGGATCGCAACCGAGGTGGCCCCACGTGGGAGTACGAGGTCAACCCGTGAGCGAGTCGCTCGACGTTCTCGTGCAGCGTCTCGATGCCGGGTTGCCGCTGCCGTCGTACGAGCACCCGGGAGATGCCGGGATGGACCTGCGGTCACGCGTGGACGTGACACTCGCACCCGGGCAGCGCAGCCTCGTGCCCACCGGGATCGCCCTGGCACTGCCCGATGGATATGCCGCCTTCGTCCTCCCGAGGAGCGGTCTCGCCGTACGTCACGGACTCACCCTGGTCAACTCTCCGGGCACGATCGACGCCGGCTACCGCGGTGAGATCCAGGTCTGCCTCGTGAACCTCGACCCCCGCGCCCCGGTGGAACTCCACCGGGGCGACCGGGTCGCACAACTGGTGGTCCAGGCGGTGGCACGTTGCGTGCTCCACGAGGTGGAGCGACTCCCCGGCTCCCACCGCGACACGGGCGGGTTCGGCTCGACCGGCCGCTAGCGCTGCCGGCAGCCCGCGCGCCTGGGCAGCGCGAATGCGGCGTACGGTGGGGCCGCGACACGAGGAGAGTGAACGATGTTCAAGCGCAGCAAAGGCGATGGGTCACCGGACATCACGGACGACGAGGTCGACGTGAGCGAAGGCGAGACGGACGCCGTCGGGCTCACCCCGCGCCCCCAGGGCCCCTGGGATGCCGATGAGGTGGAGCTTCCCGATCCGCGACTGGACCTCGGCGGGGTACGCATCAAGGGCTTCGACGGCATGCACGTCCAGGCGCAGATGGATGAGTCCACGGGCGTCGTCTCCGTGATCACCCTCACCAGTGGGGACGCGGCCCTGCAGATCCAGGCATTCGCCGCGCCCCGGTCGACCGGAATCTGGGCTGACGTGCGCGCCCAGTTGGTGAGCTCCATCTCGGGCTCCGGCGGCTTGGTCGAGGAGGTGCCGGGCGAGTTCGGCACCGAGCTCAGGGCGCGTGTCCCGGGGCAGGGCGGGGCGTTGCAGCCCGCTCGGTTCGTGGGCGTGGATGGCCCGCGGTGGTTCCTCCGGGGGCTCTTCCTCGGATCGGCAGCAGCACCGGGGGGCTCGCCGCAGCTCGAAGCGGCGTTCCGGGACATCGTGGTCGTGCGCGGGGGAGACGCCATGGCCCCCGGGGAGCTCATCACGATGACACTGCCACCGGAGGCCCAGGCCACGCGCGTGTGAGCCGCGTCGAGCGTCACGCGAGACCGGCGAGGCGCCCGGTGATCCGGCCAAGGCACGCGGGGCTGCGGGTCATGTCGGCCCAGGGGATGCGGGCACCGCGGGCCCCGGGGATGTCGCGCGTCCATTGCAGCCCCACCTCCCGCGGGTGGAACGGATCGTCATCCCACCACGCGACCACCGCGCGACCGCGCAGGGATGCCAGCTCGTCACGGCTTGGCCCCGCGCCCGCGGCAGCACGCTCCAGCGCTGCGGCCAGCGCATCGTCGTCGTACGCCGACCAGGCGAGGTCGAGCAGTTCGACGATGAGCGCCCGATCACCGTGCTCGGCCGCGCGCAGGGTCTCGAGCGACGTCGCGATGCCCTGCTCCCGGATCTGCCGTGCGCTGTTCCGGGTGGCCTGAGCCGCGGGCCCAGGGACTCCCGTCCAGGCAGGCAGGGCGAGGATGACCGTGAGCGTCTCGCCACGAGTGCGTTGCGCGCACCAGCGGGCCGCCGCATGGGCGCCCAGGCTGATCCCCGCGACGACCCGTTCGGCTCCCTCGGGAACGGCGGCATCCCAGGCGTCCAGGGCGCGCATGACCGTCTCGACGTCGCCGGACCGATCCTCGGGGTAGGTCGCGACATCCGCCCCGAGCGTCGGGGGCGGCATGAGCATCCGGGCGACTGCCCCGCTCGATCCGGCGCCGTGGCACACGATGGCGTGCCGCTGGGGTCTCAGCGTCGGGGCCATGACCCGAGTGTGGCAACCCGGCCCGGGGGAGCGCCGGGGTAGCCTGGAGTTCTCACCCGAAGGGACACGTGATGGGCGGTTGGTGGTCGGGACTGCTCCGATCCGTGGAGGAGCAGGAGGCCGTCGAGCTCACGGATCAGCGCGTGGGCACCGGAGCCGAGCCCATCTGCGAGTGCACGCGAGGCCGGCGGGTCTCCGTCTGCGGCACGCTGCGTTCGGTCACGCTGCGCCCCCGGGCGAAGGCGCCGGCGGTCGAGGCCGAGGTCTACGACGGCACGGGCCACCTCACCCTCGTCTGGCTGGGCCGGCGCTCCCTTCGGGGGGTCGAGGCCGGGCGCATGATCGTGGCCCGCGGTCGCGTGACCTGCCCCCACGGCGATCCCGTTATCTACAACCCCGAGTACGAACTCCTTCCGGTGAGCGCCTCGTGAGCGAGACGTCGGCCGACGGTCGCGACGCGGCGAGCCCCGAGCCGGACGAGCAGCCCGACCATCACCACGAAGGAATCGAGCACGAGACCATCGCGGACGTCGAGGAGGAGAAGGTTCTCCTCGCCCGTGCGATCGGCGGGTGGCGCGGGCTCATCGACTCCGCCCTGCCCACCCTTCTCTTCGTCGTGGTGTACCTCGTGTCGGGCAACCAACTCGGAGTATCGCTGTGGGTGGCCATTGGCGCCGCGGTCCTCATCGCCGCATGGCGGCTCATCCGACGTGAGAGCCTCCAGCAGGTCCTCGCGGGCCTGGCCGGAGTGGCGATCTCGGCGTTCGTCGCCTCGCGCACCGGCCGCGCAGAGGACTTCTTCCTCTGGGGCCTGCTCACGAACATCGCCTACGGCGCGGCGTTCCTCGTGTCCATTCTCGTGCGCTGGCCCTTGGTCGGCGTCATCGTGGGGCTGCTCACCGGCAAGGGCACGGCGTGGAGAGGCGACCCGGACCTCCGCCGCACGTACGCGGCGGCATCATGGATCTGGGTGGGGCTCTTCGCCTCCCGCGTGGTCGTCCAGGTGCCGATGTACCTCGCCGGCTGGGTGGGGGCGCTGGGAGTGACGAAGGTGGTCATGGGCTGGCCGTTCTTCCTCGGCGCGGCGTACTTCACGTACCTCGTGCTGCGCCCGACGTTCACCCAGCGGCGGACCCGCCCCCCCGACAATCCCGCCGTGTGAGTTCCGTGAATGGGTGCTCAGTCCTCACTCAGCAACCATTCACGGAACTCACACGGGGTGGGGGTGATCAGTGGTCGCCGAGGAGGCGCTGGAGCAGCGGCTCCTGCTGGGGTGCGCACACGAAGATAAGTTCATCGCCGGCCTCCAGCGAGTCGTCGGAGCTCGGCGCGATCACCCGCGGCCCCCGGACGATGGCGACGAGGGCGCTGTCGGAGGGCCAGGTCATCGACCCGACGCGCTGACCGACCGCGGGAGACTGGGCCGGCAGGGTGATCTCCACGAGGTCCGCCTCGCCCTGGCGGAAGGTGAAGAGGCGCACGAGGTCGCCGACGCTCACCGCCTCCTCGACGAGGGCGGAGAGCATGCGGGGTGTCGATACCGCCACGTCCACGCCCCACGAATCGTCGAACATCCATTCGTTCTTCGGGTGGTTCACTCGAGCCACGACGCGAGGCACGCCGAACTCCGTCTTCGCCAGCAGAGACACGACGAGATTGACCTTGTCGTCCCCGGTCGCTGCGACCACGACCTGGCACCGGGCGAGGTCTGCCTCCTCGAGGGCCGCCAGCTCGCACGCATCGGCGTGGAGCATCTCCGCGCCCTCGACCACGCCGGGCCGCGCCAGATCGGCCTCGCGGTCGATGAGGAGCACCTCGTGGCCGAAGCCCAGGAGCTCCCGGGCGATGGAGCGCCCGACCTTGCCGGCACCCGCGATCGCGACCCTCACGATTCCTCCCCGTCGCCGGCCGCGTGTGCGGGACGCTCACGCGGGGGAGCGCCGAGGACTTCCTCGACGTGCTCGCGGTCGCCGGCGGCGTACATGACGTGCACCAGGTCGCCGTCCTGGAGGACCGAGTCGCGCGTCGGAACCATGCCGCTGCCGAGGCGTGTGAGGAAGCCCACGCGGACGCGCGCAACCTCCTCCATGCGCACGACGCGCTCCCCGATCCAGTCCTCGTGGACCGGGACCTCGGCGAGCACCACGTGGCCGCTGGGATCCTCGTAGTCGACCGCTGCTCCCTGGGGGAGGAGACGGCGCATGATCTGGCCCGCTGTCCAGGACACCGTCGCCACGGTCGGGATCCCCAGGCGCTGGTAGACCTCCGCGCGACGAGGGTCGTAGATACGGGCGACGACGTGCTCCACTCCGTAGGTCTCGCGAGCAACGCGCGCCGCCAGGATGTTGGTGTTGTCGCCGCTGCTCACGGCCGCGAAGGCATGCGCGCGCTCGATGCCGGCCCGCTCGAGCGTCTCGCGATCGAAGCCGATGCCCTTGACCGTGGCGCCGCCGAACTTGCTGCCCAGCCGCCGGAAGGCCTGCGGGTCCTGGTCGACCACGGCGACCGAGTGACCGGCCTCGTCCAGTCGGTCAGCCAGCAGGGACCCCACGCGCCCGCACCCGAGGATGACGATGTGCACGAGCGCGAGCCTACGCGCGGTACCTCGCCACGCGGGGCCCGGTCCCGGCAACGGGGGGCCATGCCGCCTAGCATGATCGCTCGTGCCGCTGGTGGACGCAGTCAAGCGCGTCTTCGTGGGCCGGGCGCTGCGCAGCGACCGGATCGAGGGCACCCTCCTGCCCAAGCGGATCGCGCTCCCGGTCTTTGCCAGCGATGCCCTGTCGTCCAACGCCTACGCGACCCAGGAGATCCTCGTCGTCCTCGCCCTGGGCGGCTACGCGATGTACGCCGCGGGCCCGTGGGTCGCGGTGGCGGTCGTCCTCCTCTTCTTCGTGGTCGTGGCGTCGTACCGCCAGAACGTCCGTGCCTACCCGGGGGGCGGGGGCGACTACGAGGTCGTGTCGCGCAATCTGGGTCCACGATGGGGAGTGTTCGTCGCCAGTGCCCTCCTCGTCGACTACACCCTCACCGTGGCCGTATCGATCTCCTCGGCGGTCGCCAACCTCGGATCGGTGTTCCCGATCGTCGACGAGCACGCCCCCTGGTGGGCCGTCGGGATCGTGGTGGTGATCACCCTGGTGAACCTCCGCGGGGTTCGTGAATCAGGCACCCTGTTCGCGATCCCGACCTACGCCTTCATGTTCGCGATTGCGACCCTCGTCATCACCGCGATCGTCCGGATGCTCGGGGGAGCGGAGCTCCGTGCCGAGAGCGCGGACTGGGAGATCCAGTCCGAGGGCACCTTCCTCGGCGTCGCGCTCGTCTTCCTCGTGGCCCGGGCATTCTCCTCGGGCACGACGGCACTGACCGGCATCGAGGCGATCGCGAACGGCGTGCCGTCGTTCCGCAAGCCCAAGTCCAAGAACGCCGCAACGACGCTCCTCCTGCTGGGCATCATCTCGATGAGCATGTTCTCGGCGATCACGTGGCTGGCCCTCACCACGGGGGTCAAGGTGACCGATGAGGACTCCCAGCTCATCGGTCTGCCCGAGGGGCAGACCCAGAAGACCGTCATCGTCCAGGTGGGCCAGGCCGTGTTCGGGTCCTTCGACGCCGCGGTCATCGTGCTCTCCCTCGCGACGGCGCTCATCCTGGCGCTGGCCGCCAACACCGCCTACAACGGCTTCCCCGTCCTCGGATCCATCCTGGCCCGCGACGGCTACCTGCCGCGGCAGCTCCACACGCGAGGGGATCGCCTGTCCTACAGCAACGGGATCATCGCGCTGGCGATCTTCGCGATCGTCCTCATCATCGCCTTCCAGGCGGACGTGTCCTCGCTCATCCAGCTCTACATCATCGGGGTCTTCGTCGCGTTCACCCTCAGCCAGGTCGGCATGCTGCGCCACTGGAATCGCGAGCTGCTGACGCAGACGGATGCGGAGGAGCGCCGTCGCATGAAGCGCTCCCGGGCGATCAATGGCGTGGGCTTCGTCATGACGGGGAGCGTCCTCGTGGTCGTCCTGGTGACGAAGTTCCTGCAGGGGGCATGGATCGTCGTGATCGCCATGCCGCTCATTTTCCTGTTCATGCAGGCGATCCACCGCCACTACGACCGCGTTCGCGACGAGTTGGCCGTGGGCGACGAGGAGCACGTGGTGCTGCCCTCCCGGGTGCACGGGATCGTGCTCATCTCCCGCCTGCACAAGCCTGCGCTCCGCGCCCTGGCCTACGCCCGGGCCACGCGGCATGACGTCCTGGAGGCGGTGACGGTCCAGGTGGACCGTGTCGACACTGTCGCACTGCAGCGAGACTGGGAGCGACGGCAGATCCCCGTGACCCTGCGCGTCCTGGACTCTCCGTACCGCGAGGTGACGAGACCGGTGCTCGACTACGTCAAGCGACTACGCCGCGAGAGCCCACGCGATCTCGTGACGATCTACATCCCCGAGTACGTCGTGGGGAACTGGTGGGAGCAGTTCCTCCACAATCAGTCGGCGCTGCGCCTCAAGGCGCGACTGCTCTTCCTGCCCGGCGTCATGGTCGTGAGCGTTCCGTGGCAGCTGGCCACGAGCGAGGCCGCCTCCGGGGCCGAGCGCGACATCGACGGTGCGGGCTAGGCCGTCGCCCGCAGCGAGGGGCGCACGAGCGGGTCCCCCGAGACCAGCGCCTCGAACCACAGCGCCAGCATGAGCAGGACGAAGATGCGGCGCGAGTGATCCGCGCTCCCCGCGCGATGAGCGTCGAGGAGACCTTCGACGTAGGACATGTCGAGGATTCCAGCGAGGAACTCGCTGCGCCGGATGGGCGCCATGACCGCGTCGGGGTCCTCCCGCAGCCAGACCCGGAAGGGGGTGGGGAAGCCGAGCTTGTCCCGCACCTCGGTCGCCTGAGGGACGCGCCCTCGGAACGCACGGCGCAGCAGGTACTTCGTGGTGCCATCGCGGTACTTCAGGCGGTCGGAGATGCCCGCCGTCAGGCTGGCGACCTCCATGTCGAGGTAGGGGACCCTGAGCTCCAGCGAATGGGCCATGGTCATGCGGTCCGCCTTGGCGAGGATGTCCCCGCGCAGCCAGAAGTGCATGTCGACCAACTGCATCCGCCGCGCCTCGGGGAGGTCATCGAAGCCGGGATCCAGACGGCGCAGTTCGTCGGCGGGAACGACGTGACCGTTCGGCGGGGGGTCCTTGAGGATTCGGCGGACCTCGTCGGGCTTGAACACGTAGGCGTTGCCGATGTAACGCTCGTCGAAGGGGGTGCTGGCCCTGCGGAGGTAGTTGCGGCCCGGGAACGACCGGCGGGAGCGGCCGAGGCGTGCCGCCAGGGAACGCACGGGCTTCGGGAGGCTGCGCACGCGATCGAGATCCAGCGGCTCCCGGTAGATGCGGTAGCCACCGAACAGCTCGTCGGCTCCTTCACCCGAGAGCACGACGGTGACGTGCTCTCGGGCTGCCCGCGCGACGAAGTACAGCGCCACCGCCGAGGGATCGGCGACCGGCTCGTCGAAGTACCACGCAATGTCCGGGAGGACGTCGAGGTACTCGCCCAGGGACACCGTGATCTCATGGTGGTCGGTGCCGAGGCGCTCGGCGACCTCCCGCGCCTCTGCGTGCTCGCTCACGGCATCGAAGCCGACCGTGAAGGTCTTCACCGGCTCCAGGCCGAGGGACCGGCGCCTCTCCTGCACGAGGGTGACCGTGATGGCGCTGTCGACCCCCCCGCTGAGGAATGCTCCCACTGGGACGTCCGCGATGAGGTGGTGGGCGACGGAGTCCTCCATGACCTCCCGCACCCGTGCGGCCAGGGCCGGCTCGTCGTCGGAGCCCGAGCCGTCGAACTCGTACTGCCAGTAGGCATGCGCGGAAATAGCCCCGTCGGGGAGGGCCACCGTGGCGTAGGAGCCTGCCGGCAGCCGGTAGATCCCCCGGAAGAACGTCTCGTCGAGCGGGTTGAACTGGAAGGACAGGTAGTTGGCGATCGCCTCGGAGTTGGGCTCGCGAGGGCATCGCGGGTCAGTGAGCAGCGACTTGATCTCCGAGCCGAACGATGCGACGCCGCCCGTCGAGGGATCCATCCGGTAGTACAGCGGCTTGATGCCGAACTGGTCCCGGGCGAGAAGGAGCCGCTGGAGGACGGCGTCGTAGATCGCGAAGCCGAACATGCCGCGCAGGCGGCGCAGCATGGCGGCGGGATCGTCGCGGCCCACCCTCTCGTAGAGCTGGAGGAGCGTCTCCGTGTCGGATCTGGTCCGGAAGCGCGCACCCTCAGCCTCGAGCTCGGCGTTGAGCTCCAGGTAGTTGTAGAGCTCGCCGTTGTAGACGATGCCGATGGAGCCATCCTCGGTCCACATGGGCTGGTGGCCGCCAGAGATGTCGATGATCGACAGGCGGCGCATTCCGAAGGCGAAGTCCGCTCCGATGTACTCCCCGGAGTCGTCCGGACCCCGGTGCGTGATCACGTCGAGCATCGGCGTGAGAAGCGGTCCCGTGAGATCGGGGGGCCCCAGCACTCCGGCAATTCCGCACATGGGGAAAGCGATCCTTCCGAGACGTGGTGACAGCGCCCACCCGACTGCGAACGTAGCACGCACCGATGGCGCGAGGTCGGGCCGAAGGGCGCGTGTCGGGAGCGATATCTTGACGGGGCGCGCGGGTTCAAGAGCAAGCGCAAACCGACAGGGTGGAGGTGCCGTGGGAGCGGGGACGGGCAGCCAGGACAGCTTCGGCGCGCGCAGCGCGCTCACGGTGGGGGACGAGAGCTACGAGATCTTCCGGGTCGATGTCGTGCCCGGCAGCGATACCCTGCCCTTCACGCACCGGGTCCTCCTCGAGAACCTCCTGCGCACGGAGGACGGGGCCAACGTCACGGCCGAGCAGATCCGGGCCCTGGGGGCCTGGGACCCGGACGCCGAGCCGAGCGAGGAGATCCAGTTCACCCCCGCTCGCGTCGTCATGCAGGACTTCACCGGCGTGCCCGTGGTGGTGGACCTGGCCACGATGCGCGACGCGATGACCGCCCTCGGAGGGGATCCGCTGCGCATCGAGCCCCTGGCGCCGGCGGAACTCGTCATCGACCACAGTGTGATCGCCGACTTCTTCGCTCGTCCCGACGCCGCCGACCTCAACGTCGCCCTGGAGTACGAGCGCAACCGGGAGCGCTACCAGTTCCTCCGGTGGGGTCAGGGCGCCTTCGACGAATTCAAGGTGGTGCCTCCAGGCACCGGGATCGTGCACCAGGTCAATATCGAGCACCTGGCTCGCGTGGTCATGGCCCGAGGCGGCCAGGCCTATCCGGACACCGTGGTGGGCACCGACTCGCACACGACGATGGTCAACGGCCTCGGCGTCCTCGGCTGGGGGGTCGGCGGCATCGAGGCGGAAGCGGCCATGCTCGGCCAGCCCGTGTCCATGCTCATCCCCCGCGTGGTGGGCTTCCGGCTGCGCGGCGCGCTTCCCGAGGGCACCACGGCGACCGACCTCGTCCTCACCATCACCCAGATGCTGCGCAAGCACGGCGTCGTGGGTCAGTTCGTGGAGTTCTTCGGCGAGGGAGTGAGCGGAGTTCCCCTCGCGAACCGCGCCACGATCGGGAACATGAGCCCGGAGTACGGCTCGACGGTCGCCATCTTCCCCATCGACTCCCGGACCATCGAGTACCTCCGCCTCACCGGGCGCAGCGAGCACCAGGTGGCGCTCGTCGAGGCGTACGCCAAGGCCCAGGGGCTGTGGCACGATCCCCACCGCGAGCCGCGCTACAGCGCCGTCCTCGACCTGGACCTCGGGACGGTGGAGCCCTCGATCGCCGGCCCCAAGCGTCCCCAGGACCGCATCCGCCTCGCCGACGCGCAGGACGCTTTCCGCGAGGCGCTCCCCGGGTACGCGCCGGAAGGCCCGCGCCCGACACCGGTGCGCCTGTCGAGTGGCGAGGACGTGGCGCTGGATCACGGCGCGGTCGTCATCGCGGCCATCACCTCGTGCACCAACACCTCCAACCCCTCCGTCATGGTCGCGGCAGCACTCGTGGCGAAGAAGGCTGCCGAGCTCGGGCTCGTGCGCAAGCCCTGGGTGAAGACCACGCTGGCCCCCGGGTCGCAGGTCGTCACCGACTACTTCGACCGTGCGGGCCTCACCCCCTACCTCGACAAGATGGGCTTCGACCTCGTCGGCTACGGCTGCACCACCTGCATCGGCAACTCCGGGCCGCTGCCGCAGGAAGTCAGCGCGGCCGTCCAGGAGGGAGACCTCGCGGTGGTCTCGGTGCTCTCCGGCAACCGCAACTTCGAGGGCCGCATCAACCCCGATGTCAAGATGAACTACCTCGCCTCGCCGCCCCTCGTCGTGGCCTACGCCATCGCGGGCACCATGGACATCGACCTGCTCCACGATCCCCTGGCCCAGACACCTGAGGGGCGCGACGTGTACCTGCGCGACGTCTGGCCCACGGCGGAGGAGATCCAGGGCGTCGTGGACGCGGCCATCGACGAGGAGATGTACGCATCCCGGTACGCCGAGGTGTTCGCGGGTGACGCACGGTGGCAGGCTCTCGAGACCCCGGCGGGCGAGGCCTTCGCCTGGGACCCCGCGTCGACCTACGTACGTCGCCCGCCCTACTTCGACGGGATGCCGCTGCAGCCGCGGCCCGTCACCGACATCACCGACGCGCGGATCCTCGCCGTACTCGGCGACTCCGTCACTACCGACCACATCTCCCCGGCCGGGTCCATCAAGGCCGACAGCCCCGCCGGCCGGTATCTGAGCGAGCACGGCGTGGAGCGCCAGGACTTCAACTCCTACGGCAGCCGGCGCGGCAACCACGAGGTCATGATCCGGGGGACCTTCGCCAACATCCGGCTGAGGAATCTCATGCTGGACGGCGTCGAGGGGGGCTTCACACTCGACCTCACCGATCCCGAGCGGCCCGTGGTGCCGATCTACGACGCGTCGGTGCGCTACCAGGAGGCCGGGGTCCCGCTGGTCGTTCTCGCGGGGGCGGAGTACGGCTCGGGGTCCTCGCGCGACTGGGCAGCGAAGGGCACCGCCCTCCTCGGGGTCCGCGCCGTGATCGCGGAGTCCTACGAGCGCATTCACCGGTCCAACCTCATCGGGATGGGCGTCCTCCCGCTGGAGTTCCCCGAGGGCCAGTCGGCGCAGTCCCTCGGCCTCACCGGCGACGAGGTCCTCTCGCTCGAGGGCATCACCGAACTCAACGAGGGTCGCATCCCGCGCACCGTCCACGTGACGGCGACCAGGCCGGACGGCACCACGACGGGATTCGACGCGCGCGTGCGCATCGACACCCCGGGCGAGGCGGACTACTACCGCCACGGCGGGATCCTGCCCTACGTGCTGCGCTCCCTGCTCTAGCCCGCCATGCCTCGACCCCCCGGATGGCCATCCCGGCTGCCGGACCCGGACGATCCCGAGTTCCCCTCCGCAGCGGTCGCCTGGCTGCTCGACCAGGGACCGGGGGAGTGGCGCGCCCTGCCCGGGCTGCGCGACTGCCCTCCGGCGCTGGCCTACCGGGCGTCGTGCGAGATCCGAGGCCGACTCGACGCCGCCCGCAGCGCCTACTCCGGGCTGCGACGAGAGCTCGGCGACGATGTGTCCCCCGCCCGCCTCGACGCCGCCCTGGGCGCCCTCGAATCGGAGGGCGCAGGCCTGCTCGCCCTGGAGCGGGAGGTGGATCTCGTGGCGCAAGCCCTGCGTGGGCGGCGGTGGCGCCCCAGGCTGTGAGAGACGGCATTCGGACCTAGACTGCCCGGGATGATGTGGGAGGCGATGTGACCCTGCTCGAGGGCATCGATTCACCCGCGGACCTGCGCGCGGTCGATCCGGCGGACCTGCCGGAGCTTGCAGGCGAGATCCGCGCGTTCCTCGTGGATCGAGTGAGCCGCACCGGCGGGCACCTCGGCTCCAATCTCGGCGTGGTCGAACTCACGATCGCGCTCCACCGCGTCTTCGACTCCCCCCGGGACATCCTCGTCTGGGACACCGGTCACCAGGCCTACGTCCACAAGATCCTCACGGGTCGGCGCGACAGCTTTGACCTGCTGCGCCAGGAGGGCGGCCTCTCGGGCTACCCGAGCCGGCAGGAGAGCCCGCACGATGTCATCGAGAACTCCCACGCGTCAACCGCCCTCTCCTACGCCGACGGCATCGCCAAGGGGTGGGCGCTGTCGGGGCAACTCGTGCCCGAGGGAGACCGCCACGTGGTCGCGATCGTGGGCGACGGGTCGCTGACAGGGGGCATGGCCTGGGAGGCGCTCAACACCATCGCCGCTTCGGACCGACCGCTCATCATGGTCGTCAACGACAACGAGCGCTCGTACTCGCCCACCATCGGAGGCGTGGCGTTCCACCTGTCCACCCTGCGCACGACCGACGGCTACGAGCGGTTCCTCGACTGGGGGCGTCGTGTCCTGCAGCGCACCCCGGTGGTGGGTCCGCCGGTGTACGACACCCTGCACGGCATGAAGAAGGGACTCAAGGACATCGTCGCCCCCCAGGGGATGTTCGAGGACCTCGGCCTGAAGTACGTCGGCCCGGTGGACGGGCACGACATCGAGGCCGTCGAGCACGCGCTCTCCCGCGCCCGCGACTTCGGGGCGCCCGTCATCGTGCACGTGATCACGGAGAAAGGCCGCGGCTACGCCCCCGCGGAGTCCGACGAGGCCGACCGATTCCACGGCGTCGGCGTCATCGATCCGGACACCGGTCGCCCCCTGCGTCAGGGCGGCCCCACCTGGACGCGAGCCTTCTCGGAGGAGTTGGTCGCGATCGGGTCACAGCGCTCGGACATCGTGGCGATCACCGCGGCGATGCTGGGACCCACCGGCCTGGACCGCTTCGCCGAGGAGTTTCCCGAGCGCACCTACGACGTGGGCATCGCCGAGCAGCACGCGGCCGCGAGCGCGGCGGGCTTGGCCTTCGCGGGCATGCACCCGGTCGTCGCGGTGTACGCCACGTTCCTCAACCGCGCGTTCGATCAGGTCCTGCTCGACTGCGCCCTGCACCGGGCCGGTGTGACCTTCGTCCTCGATCGGGCGGGCGTCACCGGTGACGACGGCCCGAGCCACAACGGCGTCTGGGACATGTCACTCCTGGGCATCGTCCCGGGCCTGCGCCTCGCGGCGCCCCGCGACGAGGCCACCCTGCGCGAGGCCCTGCGCGATGCGGTCGCGATCGGGGACGGTCCCACGGTGGTGCGCTTTCCCAAGGGAGCGCTCCCGCAGCCGATTCCAGCCCTGGCGCGCGAAGGTGTCGTCGACGTGCTGCGGCAGGACGCCGACCCCGAGGTGCTCGTCGTCGCCGTGGGCGCGTTCGCCGGACTCGGGCTCGAGGTCGCCCAGCGCCTGTCCGCGCAGGGGATCCGCGTCGACGTGGTCGACCCGCGCTGGCCACTCCCGGTGCCCGAGCCCCTCGTCGCCCGAGGCCGCCGGACGCGCGCCGTCGTCACCCTCGAGGACAACTCCCGGGCCGGCGGCATCGGCACCGCGGTGCGCGCGGCCCTCGAGGATGCCGGGAGCGCTGTCCCGGTGTTCACGTTCGGCATCCCGGCACGCTTCCTCGATCAGGCCAGCCGTGCGTCGATCCTGGACTCGTGCGGGCTCAATGCCCAGGAGATCTCGCGACGGGTCGTCGAGGAAGTGGCGGCCCTGTTGCCCGACCCGGTGTCCCCGGACGGCGAGGAACGCGTCTCCGGCGAGCAGCGCTAGGCCTCGGCGTCCCCGACGGCGCGCTGCTGGATCGCCGCGGAGAGGCCGCCGCAGAGGAGCGTGGCCTGCCACGGCCTCGCCCCCAGTGACCGCAGGGCGGCGCTCACCCCCTCGGGGCCGGTGTCGGTCGGAGGTTGCCACAGCACCCGGCGTACGGCGTCGGGCGGGGCGAGGTTCTCCACGGGGGTGTTGACCTCCTCGGACAGCGCGGCGAGGTAGGCGCGAGCCGCAGCGAGCCGGGCGGCCGCGTCGGGATCGCGGTCCGCCCACAGGCGCGGCGGTGGGGGACCGTCGCCGGGCAGGGTCATCGGCGGGAGAGCGGACTCGGGGAGCGCGGCCGTGCGTTCCAGGGCGGTCCACCAGTGCCCCAGCGCGCGTTTCGCGGCCGGACGCTGGAACTCCGGCATCCCGGCCAGGGCCTCGCGGCTGGCTGGGAGGGACCGTGCTGCCGCGACGATGGCGGCATCGGGGAGCACCCGTCCCGGGCTGACGTCGCGCGCCTGCGCGATCTCGTCGCGTTCGACCCATAGTTCGCGCACGGCCGCGAGGCCTCGGCGTCCCCGGACCACATGGATGCCCGAGGTGCGTCTCCATGGGTCCGTGCGCGGCGGCGGCGGCTTCGCGGCTAGCAGCGCCGTGAACTCCTCTGCCGCCCACGAGTCCTTGCCCGCCGACTCGAGGTCCGCCGCCAGCAGATCCCGCAGATCGAGCAGGACCTCGACGTCCAGGGCCGCGTAGCGCAGCCACGCGTCGGGCAGGGGGCGGGTCGACCAGTCGGCGCTGCCATGGCCCTTCTCCATCAGGACCCTCAACTCGGACTCGACCAGGGGGCCGAGGCCTACCCGGTCGCGCCCGAGCAGTCGCGCGGCCACCTCGGTGTCGAACAGGCTCCCGGGAATGAGCCCGACGTCGCGCAGGCAGGGGAGGTCCTGGGACGCCGCATGGAGCACCCATTCGGTGTCCGCGAGCACGGCCTGGAGCGCGGAGAGGTCGGGCAGCGCGATGGGATCCACCAGCCAGGTCCCCGCACCGCGCCGGTGGAACTGCAGGAGGTAGGCGCGCTGGCCGTAGCGGTAGCCCGAGGCGCGCTCCGCGTCGACGGCGACCGGACCCTCGGCGCCGGCAAGCGCCTCGAGGGCGCGCTCCAGCCCCGCGCGCGAGTCGGTGATCGGCGGAATGCCCTGTCGGGGCTCCAGGATGGGCAGGGGCTCCGCGGGCGACACCTCGACGGGCTCGGGGGATGTCGGCGGCGGGGGATCCTCGGCGACGGTCATGAACCCCGTCGCGGCGGAGTCAGCACGGCGACTCCGCGAGGGAGCGGGAGGAGGCCGGCGGCCTGGGCGAGCAGGGTGGCCCAGGCGTCAGCATGCTGACCCAGCTCGTCGGGAGGCCCCGCGGGCGTCCAGGAGGCTCGCACCTCGACCTGTCCGGTGACGTCGCGCTCGCCGAGGGACCCGAACGCCTCGCTCATGACCCGGGTGACGGTGCCGCCCAGGGCCGTCACCGGGGCCTCGCAGGCCTCCAGGGCCTCCTGCAGCCACGCCCAGGCGACTCCGGTGAGGAGGGGGTCGGCGGCGAGGTCAGGCTCGAGGACCGCCTTGACGAACGTGACGACCCGGAACGTGCCCTCCCACGCCTCGACTCCCTCGGGGTTGTGCAGGACGACGAAGCGGCCGCTGGCAAGCTCCTCGTCGTCCTCGACGAACTCGGCCGTGAGTGCCACGGCGTGGGGGGCGAGGCGCTGCGGGGCGGGGCTCTCCTCAACGCAGAGCTCCGGCCGGTATCTCACGGCCCTGAGGCTCGCGAGGGCGGAGGAGAAGTCCCCGGGCGCCTCCACGTCGACACCGGCCATGTCCAGCAGGGTACGTCCCCGACGGGGGCCTCGGGCCGCGTACACGCCGGGGACGACGACCCCGCGTGAGGGCGTTGGGGCGCTACTCCGGATCGAGCGTGAGGCACACGCTGTTGATGCAGTACCGCAGGTCGGTCGGCGTGTCGTAGCCCTCGCCCTCGAACACGTGGCCGAGGTGGCTGCCACATGAGGCGCACCGCACCTCGATCCGCCTCATGCCGTGGCTGGTGTCGAGGATCTCGGTGACGCGATCGCCCGCGAGGGGGGTGAAGAACGACGGCCAGCCGCAGTGCGAGTCGAACTTCGCATCGGAGCGGAAGAGGGCCGTTCCGCACGCGCGACAGGAGTACGTGCCCGGCGTCTTGGTGGAGACGTACTCCCCGGACCAGGGCGCCTCCGTGCCGGACTCGCGCAGCACGTGATACTCCAACGGGCTGAGATCGGCGCGCCACTCCTCGTCGGAGCGAGTCACGGGAAGGGCAGGGCCGTCGGCCTGAGCGGGGTCCACCGTGTCCATGCGGCCAGGCTACGGCCTGCCGGCGGGCCCACGCCGCCTGGCTGGGATGTGCCGGGCCCGGGGACGATCGGGCTACCCTCGGCACACGCGCACGACGCACACGGGAGGCAGGCGCATGAGCGACATGCTCGACGTTCGAGGTTCGTGGCTCAGCGACGGGGAGCTCGAGCAGGCACGCGAGCGCCTCCCTCTGGTCTACGTGAACGCCGTTCCCGTGCGCACCGATGCGCTCGGGGTCGTCACCGGCGTGGGCCTCCTGCTGCGCGCCATGCCAGACGGATCGATCAGCAGAGCGATCGTGTCGGGCCGGGTGCTCTATGGCGAGCGCATCCGCGACGCGCTCATCCGTCACCTCGAGAAGGACCTCGGTCCCATGGCGCTTCCCCGCGTTCCCGTGGCGCCGGCGCCCTTCACGGTCGCGGAGTACTTCCCCGACCCCTCAGTGACCGGCTACCACGACCCTCGTCAGCATGCCGTGAGCCTGTGCTACGTCGTGCCGTGCGACGGGGACTGCAGTCCGTCGCAGGACGCCCTCGACCTCACCTGGGTGGATCCGCTCGAGGCAGCGTCGACGGGGCTGCAGGCGGAGATGACCGGCGGGCAGGGGAGGCTCGTACGCCTGGCGCTCGCGCACTGCGGGGTCCTCGACTAGCGACCGCCACGCCCGCTCCCTCAGCCCCCGAAGTCGGGCGGGCGTCCCTGCACCTTCGCGGTGAGGGCCTCGACGAGGTCGGGCCCGCGGAACGATTCGCCCATGAGGCGCAGGCTCGTGGTCATGGCGTCGTCCCATGTCGACACCGAGGACGCGCGCAATTGCCGCTTCATCGTCGCGGTGGAGAACGGCGAGCAGGAATGCGCGACGTCGTGAGCCCACTCCCGGGCTGCCGTGAGCGGATCCTCCACGACGGCGGAGACCAGGCCCAGGCGGTAGGCCTCCTCAGCATCGAGGGGTCGCCCGCTCAGGAGGATCTCGGCGGCCCGCGCACCGCCGACGAGGCGGGGAAGCGACCACGCGATGCCGTACTCCGCGACGAGGCCCAGGCGGGAGAAGGCCGAGATGAAGCGGGCCTCGGGCCCGGCGAAGACCACGTCCCCGGACATCGCGATGACGAATCCGAGTCCTGCCGCAGCACCCTGCACCGCCATGACGACCGGGGTGTCGATGTCGCGGGCGAGCGTGGGACTGTCGCCTCCCGTCGAGTCCGCGAGGAACCCCTCGAGGGCCTCGGGGCCCTGGCCCAGGACGCTGAGGTCGGCGCCGGAGCAAAATCCGCGACCGGCGCCGGTGACGACCACGGCACGCACCTCGGGGTCGGCGTCGAGGGCGCGAAGCGCACGCGCGTACTCGACGCCCATCGTCGCCGTGAGCGCATTGAGCCGATCGGGCCGGTTCAAGGTCACGGTGGCGACACGGTCGACGACGTCGACGAGCACTTCCTCGGTGGGCGCATCCTCAGCAAGCATGGGGCCATGCTGGCAGTGCGGATGCCGATCGGCGCCGCAGGGGTCCCTCGCGGTGCGCTCAGCCCCCGGGCTCCTCGTACGGATCGATGCCGACGAGAGTCTCGTCCTCGGCAGTGAGGGTGGCGCCCGGCCGATCGAAGGGGTCGATGAACGGGTCGTCGTCCTCGAGCACCTGGTCGATGTACAGCCCGTCCCCGGATGCGTCGTCGGAGATCACGTGCATGGCTGCCTGCTCGGCGGGCAACCAGGGAGCCGGGTCGAGGCCGCCGGCATGGAGGGGGTCGTCGCTGGCGTCCACGGCATCCTCCAGGGCGAGCGTGGACTCCGCGTCCTCGAGCGGGTAGTCGTACCCGTCCAGCGATCCCTCCCCGGCGGAATCACCCGCCAGGGCCGAACGCAGCGCCTCGGCCTCCATGACCATGCTCAGCCGCTCCGCCTGGTCCGCGGCATCACCCGCGGGGTCGGTGACATCCTGCGTGGCGCGCGCGATGTGCGCGGGGTCGTCGGATCTCGCCGTCATGACTGCCTCCTTCATCTCTCCCCACGATGATGCGCCCGGCATCGCCGGAGGGATAGGGACCAAGGGCCATAGTCCCTACGCGGCAGCGAGCACGGCATCCATGATGCGTGCCACGGTCATTGACCAGCGCGGATCGGGCAACCACGCGGGCTCACCGCGGATCGCGCGGGAGACGTGCTCGATCATCAACCGGTACGGATCGACAGGAGCGAAGTGCTCGACCCGCTCGCCGTCCCGGTCGAGGACGCGCAGAGTGCTTCCCTTGAGCCACGTCACATACGCGTCATTGCCGGTGAACTCGATGAGGCCGTGGTCTCCCTCGAGCACCAGCGACTGGAAGTCGGGCTCTCGGAAGGACCCGCGAACGTGGACATCCACGTTCCCCAGGGTCAGCCGGGCATCGGTGGTGAGATCGACGCCCGACGGGGCGCGCCGTACCTCGACCTCGCGGAGCGTGAAGTCGGAGGCTCGCGCCGACCACGCCGCCGCCGTGAGGGGGTAGCACCCGACGTCGAGGAGAGCACCGCCACCGCGCTCAGGCTCCAGTCGGTAGTTGCCCTCATCCACGCCGTCGAAGAGGAAGGCTCCTGACATTCGACGCAGCGGGCCGATGGTGTCCGATGCCAGCAGCGCTGCCGCCCGCGCGGTCCGGGGGTGCCACAGGTTCCAGGTGGCCTCCACCAGGAGTCCGCCGGTGCGCTCCGCCGCCTCACGCATGGCCGCTGCCTCATGGGCGTTGCGCCCGAGTGGCTTCTCGCAGAGGACCGCCTTGCCCGCCTCCAGTGCGCGAATCGCCCAGGTCTCATGGCCGTCGTTCGACAGCGCGATGTAGACGGCGTCGATCCCGTCGTCGTCGACGGCCGCGGCATAGTCGACGTACGACGCCCGTCGCGGCGTCAGGCTCCGGGCGCGCTCAACGTCACGCGCGGCGACCACGTCGAGGAGGGCTCCGTCGGCGCTGTGCAACGCCGGGGCGATGGCGCGCCGGGAGATCCATCCGGCGCCGAGCAGCGCCCAGCGCACCGGCGCCGCGCTCATGACGGCTTGACCGCCGCGCCGCCGAGCAGTGCGGATTCCTGAGCCGCCTGGAGCATGGCCACGACCCTGCGGGACTGCTGACCGCGCACGCGAGGCGCGAGGCCGTACCGCAGCCACAGGGCAAGGTCGGCGTGGAAGGGGTGGCGCTCCGCCGGAGGAGGGCTCAGCACCGTCACCGAGCCGTCGGGGGCGTGCAAGCTCATCGTCGGCGGCGAGTCGGCGGGGGCAAGGACGTCTTCCTCGAGGGTCCCGATGGGGGAGCGCGCCACGACGCTTGCCGTGCGCCAATCGCCGACGACGGCGCCGCGCGTGCCCAGCACGTACCACCGGGGCTTCAACGCCGCGGCGAGGTCGGAGTGGATGAACGTGGCCTCCTGCCCGCCGTCGAAGAGCAGGGTCATGCGCGAGTGGTCCGCATTCGTGACGTCGATCCAGTGCCGCTTCTGCTCGAGCGCGGTGACCTGCTCGACCTCGCCCGGGATGAGATCGAGGACTTGGTCGATCACGTGCGAGCCCCAATCGAAGAGCGCACCGCCGGAGATCGCCTCGTCGGAGTGCCAGTAGTTGCAGGGGTGCGCATAGCCTCCGATGAAGGCCTCCACGTGGAACACCTCACCCAGCAGCCCCACTCGGGCGACGTGCTTGAGGGCTCGGTAATCCGGGTCGAAGCGGCGGTTCTGATAGACGAGAGCAGTGAGGCCGAGTTCCTCGGCCCGCGCGAGGATGGCGTCGCATTCCGCGGTCGTGAGCGCCATCGGCTTCTCCACGATGACATGCTTGCCGGCATCGAGCGCGGCCAGCGCCCACTGCGCGTGGCTGTTCGGCGGGGTGGACACGATGACCGCATCCACGTGCGGATCGGCGAGGAGGTCAGAGGGGTCCGACGACGCCCGGGCGGCAGGGGCCGTCGCGAGCGCGGCCTCGACGCGCGCAGCCGACGTGTCGCACACGGCGACGAGACGGAGGCCGGGCGTGGCGAGGATCGCCTGCGCGTGCTCGGCACCGATCGCGCCGTACCCGAGCAGACCGATGCCCACCGTCGGGGGCGCGTCCTCCTGGGCGACGACGGCGACGAGTTCGAGGAATGCCGGGTCTTGCCAGGCCGGATCGCCCTCCTCGAGGGCCACGAGCACCCGGTCTCCGGGCATGCGCGCCACGAGGCCGTGCTCGGTCATGCCGTGCCGGTAGGTCGCCGCCGCGCCGTCCGCCGCAAGGCCGGTCAGGGGTGCGGCCGCCATCGTGAGCTGCCCGCGCGGCCAGCCGTCCAGACGCGCGTCGACGCGCACCTCGTGCAGGCCGAGTCGCGCTTGCTCAGGCGCGAGGTAAGGGCGCACCGCGTCACCCGCGATAACCTCCACGGAGTCAAGCCGTGCACCGGAGGGCCAGGGCAGGGAGTCGCGAAAGCTCACCTGGCCAGCCTAGGGGACACGGGCGGTTGCGCAGCGCGGTCCTTGCCCGTGCCCCGGTCAGCATCTAGCCTCGAGGCGTGATGTTCTTGATGTTCGTCCTGTGGGGGGTCGTGTTCCTCGGGATCTTCCTCCGCTGGCGCTGGGTGCCCCTCCTCGTTCTCGGGAACCTCGCCTACACCCTGCTCGTGCTGCGGGTCCACATGACCGACCCGATCCCCCTCAATTTCTAGGCGGTGACCGTGTCGACGACGTCCGCGGAGGCCCCGGCGTCACGCTGGGCGATAGCACCCGAACGCGCGGTGTTCCTCTCCCGCATCATCAATATCGTCGCCCTCCTCGGGCTCATCGGTGTCCTCGCAGGTTCGCTGCACCTGCAGTTCGGCATCGGCGAGCAGCCCTGTCCGCTGTGCATCGTGCAGCGCTCCGGGATGATCGGCCTCGCGGTCGGCCCCATGATGAACCTCCTGTGGGGCATGAGCCCCCGGCATTACGCCCTCAGCATCCTGGCGGCGGTCGTCGGGGGAGCCGGATCCACGCGCCAGATCCTGCTCCACATCGCCGACCCCAACGACCCCGGTTACGGCCCCGCGGTCCTCGGCCTGCACCTGTACACCTGGGCCTTCATCACGTTCCTCCTGGGCGCGGTGGGGTGCGCGCTGCTGCTCATGTGGCAGGCGCCGTTCCAGGCCGGCGACCGGGGGGTGCTCCGGGACGCGAACATCGGCGTGATGCGTCCCATCGCTGCGGGAATGGTCGTGTGGCTGACGCTCGTCGTGGCGATCTGGGTCGTCATCGACCTGTCGATCGTGGGCCTGTCGATCCTCCCCGAGTGCGGCCTGGGCGAGTGCCCGGACGATCCTGCGAACACGAACGCGCTGGGGAATCTCGGTGGCTGGTGGGCCATCCTGGCCTGCGGCGTCGTGGCCGGGGTGATCGCGTGGCTCCTCGAGCGCCGCTGGCAGCGCTCTGCGCAGGCGGTCGGCTAGGACCTTTCGACGACGCGCTGCGGCAGCATGGCGAGGTGCTGTGAGTAGAGCGGAGGAAGTGCGGGCACCACGTCCTGCAGGTCGCGTTCGCTGACCCCGGGGGGAAGCTCGTAGTACTGGAACGCGCTGGGGATGAAGGGGCTCGCGGGAGCGGCCAGTGTCGACCCGTAGGCCCCGTAGTCGAAGATGCCCTCGGGAGTGTAGGGATCCGGTGCCCGCAGGAAGACGAACGTTCCGTAGCCGGGGTTCGTCAGCGTCGCGGCAGCGACCGGCGCGGTGATCGTGCGCTCGGTGAGGGCGTACCTGGTCTGCGCGTAGGCGCGGGCACAGAGCGCGAATGCGGTGTTGAGGGGACTCACGGAAGGCTGGTCGGTGGCGGCCACGATGAGATTGCCGAAGGGGTCGAGGAATCCGACGGCATTCGTCGACCCGGGGGTGCTTGCCACGAGGCCCACGAGAGCGTCGTACACCGCCTTGGTCGGACGACGGCCGTCGGGCACGCTCACCTCGAAGGCGGCCGGGTAGACCACCTCGAAGGCCCTGCGCACATTCACCGATTCCGGATCGGTCGCGGGATTGGTGAGTTGCGACGGCGGTTTCGCGGCAGTGCCGCGCGCGGCCCGCACCCGGTCGGCTGACTGGGAGTACACGTCGCTGCACTGCTGGTAGGTGCCCTGCTCCACGGGAGTGTCCGAGTAGGCGACGGCCTTGCTGCCCTGGAAATCGCGTACTCCGTCAACGCGGTAGTAGCCGAAGGAGTCGAGCGCGCGGGCACGCAGCGGCTCCGGAAGATCGGCGAAGGTCCCCTTGCCCGTGTAGTTGACCCCGGAGAAATCGTCGAGTGCGACGATCCCGGCACGAAATCCCGCCGTGAGGATGGCGCCCGTGCACATGAGGCAGGGGTCCAGGCTCGTCACCACGGTGAGGTCCTCTGCAGGGGGCAGGCCCAGCCGCGCGCGGTTGGCGAGGTACCACGAGGCGAGTTGACGCTCCCCGTGCGCGGTGGGGTCCTGGACGAACGTGGGCGGCGGAGCAGGGGGTCCGGAGGACGACGTCGCAGCGCTGGCGCGCTCTGCCCCTTCTCCGGGTGAGGGGAGAGTGCGGAACACGCGGTTGGGCATGGTCTGCAGAACTCGCCCGGTGGCGTTGTCGACCAGCACCCCGCCGATGCCGTAGGAGCCGGCCTGCTCGCCCTGGTACGCCGTCCACAGCGCCAGCGCCGCGAGCGATTGAGCGTCGGTCGCCTGACCGGTGGCGGACGGGCTGGGCGGAGGCCCGGAGGCGCCCGTCGAGGAGCTGCCCGGCGAACCGGGGCCGCACGCGGCGACTCCGGGCACGAGGGCCGCGCCGCCGAGGGCGGCCCAGCCGAGAACCTGGCGTCGCGTCGCGCTCATGCCGGCGTGCCGGAATCGAAGTCGCGCTCGAAGGTGTCGAGGATGCGCTGCAGGGAAGCGGCCTCGGTCACGAGCACGCCGAGCTCCCGCTCCGTCTGCAGGGACTCGTCGAGGAAGGGGTTGACCGATCCGACGTAGGCGACCGCGCGATCGGTACCGCGGTCGGCCACGATCGTCTTGGTGTGGATGTACATCACGCGCCCGTCACCGCTGGGATCCGTGGGGTTCTGCACGATCTGCGCCCCCGCGGCCTTGAGCTCCTGGAGGGCGTCGGTGTTGATGCCCCCCTCGTTGCCCACGATCCTCACCTCCACGCCACGCGCCAAGGCGTCCAGCAGGGGTTGCAGCAGCACGGAGGGCTTGGCCAGGGCCTGAGCGTAGACATCGAGACTGCTGTCCGCCCCCACGATGAGCGACAGCATCTTGTCCCGGGAGTTGCCCACCGGATCCAGCGGGTACGGCGTCGCGCAGCTCACCGAGTCGCACGTGCTGTCGCTGGGCGACCACACGAGATTGGGGCGGGTGTTGGCGGGCCACGGCTGATAGGGAGGGAAGTCGGCGTCGATCGTGGCAGCGATCATGTCGACGTCCTTGCGATCGGTCACGAGGACGGACATGCCGCGCGTGGCGCCCTCATCGGGGTAGCTGGGGTCCAGCCCGAAATAGCCGATCTCGAGGTTGAAGTCGCACACCAGGGCACGCCCGTCAGGCGTCCCGGCATCGGCGACGAGCACCTTCCAGTGGGAGAAGCTGAACTCGGGCCGGCTCAGGGCGGTGTCGAAGCCCATGCCGCGCAACTCATCCGCGTACTGCGGATTGTCGTTGGCGGACCCAGGCGGGTAGATAGTCGACGACAGCAGGATGCGAATGCGCACGCCGCGCTCCTTGGCCCGGTCGAGCGCCTGGAGGAGAGGCAGATACGTCGGGCTCATCTGGTAGACCGCGATATCCAGCGTCTGCTGAGCCGAGTCGATGAAGGCGACGACCGCGTCGATGCCGTCGTCGGGTTGGATGCTGTGCAGGCTGATCGCGTCGGTCCGCACCACGTCGAGCGGCGCTGCGGTCACGGGTCCGGATGGGGACGAGGCCGTCGGGGACGCGCTCTCCGTCGAGGGGCTGGAGCCCCCGCACGCCGTGGCCACGGTCACGGCGCAGGCGAGTACGGCCGCGAGACGGAGGGCTGCCCTCATGGTCAGCTCGACGAGGGGCTCGGGGAGGCCTGGGTCTCCGTGGCGGTTCCCCAGTCCTGGTCGAACACCGCGCGGATGCGCTCCAGGGTGGCGAGGTCCTTGACGATCGTCCCGAGTTCGAGGATCGCCTCGGGCGACTCATTGATGAACGTGTTCTGTGATCCCACGAACGCCACCTGGGTGGGCAGCCCCGCGTCGGCGATCATCGTCTTGGTGTGCACGAACATCGGCGTCGAGGTGTTGCCCTCGAAGATGGGGTCGAACTTGACCTGGACCCCGGCTTCGCGCAGTTGCTGGACGATCGCGGGGGACTGGCCGTCGGAGTTGCCGATGACGCGCACGGCGATGCCGGCCTTGGCCCGGTCGATGACCATGCTGAGCAGGAAGGCATCGTCTTGGATGTACTCGGCGTAGATGTCCAGGGTCTTCTGCGCCCCGTTGACGAAGTCGGTGAGTACCTGCACGGAGTTGCCCACGGGGGAGTACTCGATCCCGCTCGGGCTCCATACGAGAGAGGCGCGGTCGGACACCGGGTAGGGGGCGTACGGCGGCCAGTTGGCCTCGAAGTACGCCGCCACCGTGGCGACGTCCTGTGGGTCGGTGTTGAGAACGGCCATGCCGCGGGCGCCGACGGGCCCGTAGGCGTTGGGACCGAAGTAGGAGTCCTGGAGGTTCCAGTCCGCGATCATGGCCCGGGCCTTCGGCGTTCCTGAGTCGAGGATGATCGACTTCTCGTGGCCGTAGTGGAACTCGGGACGACTGAGTTCCACCTGGATGCCCAGTGCTCCGAGCTCCTGCTGCACCTGGATCTGCTGCGCGTTGCCCTCGGGGGGGTTGGGCTGGCCCACGAGTTGGCGCGAGATGGAGATCCGGACGGGCACCCCGCGATCGACCGTGCGCGTGAGCGCCTCGATGAGCGCCGTGTAATCAGAGTCGATCCGGTAGATGGAGATGTCCACGGACTTCTCCGCGGATTCGATGAACTCGATGATGGGTGCGATGCCATCGTCGGGCTGCACGTTGGCCAGGGTGATGCGATCCGGAGGCGTCACCGACGCGTCGGCCGGGGGACTGTAGGACGCCGTCGGCATCTCTACCGTGCTGGTCGGCGACGGTGCGCTCCCAGACGAGGAGGAAGACCCGCCGCCGGTGGAGGAGGTGCACGCCGCCAGCAGGAGCGCCGCGGCCCCCGCCGCGGCCAACCGGGCGGTGGTGGTCACGCTGTCACTGTAGGCCCTGACGAGGCCTCACGACGACCACGCGCGGAATCGCGACGGAGCGCCCCCCGGCGCAGGCCCCCCACGTGCCCACGCGCTTCAGGATGCCCCACGGCGGTTGTCCCCATGGTCCCTCAGCGGGTCGATCCCGGCCAGGTGCTGACCGAGACGCAGGAGTTGCTCGTCGGTGAGATCGTCGATATCGGCCCGATACTCCGCGATGACCCGTGATGCGATGTCGCGTCGATGATGCTCGAGGTAGGTCACGAGGTGGTGACTCGCGTTGGCCTTGCCCTTGCCATGCCCGAGGAGCACGATCCCGGCGGCGGGCACCAGGGCCGACGCCAGGGTGCCCCAGTAGGCGTCCGAGTCGTCGAGGTAGGTCCCATCAACATTGCCGTGGTGGTGATAGACGTTGTGGAATCGCTTGCGAGGGTCCTCGGCCGTGACTTTCTCCGGGGCGCTGTGGTCGGGCGAGTCGAGCGCATAGATCCGCGTGCTGTGGAAGTCCACGGCGGCGACAGCGATGCGACCGTCGAGGTCGATGGCGTCCGTCACGTCCTTCATGTCAGACCTCATTCCCGGGCGCCTTGGGTGAGTATCCGGCGTTGCGCAGCATCCGCCGCAGGTCCACCACCATCTGGGTATCGATGTCCTTGTGCCGCGGACGATCGAAGACCTCGGTCTCATCGCCCAGCGTCACCTTGAACTTGCCGTCATGGCGCTCCTCGACCGTGCCGACCGCCTCGAGGAGGGACAGGACGTCCGGCCAGCGAATGTTGTGGCTGGTGGGATGAGCGAAGATCACGGTCAACGTGTCGAGGTGGTGGTTGTTGAGGTGCGTGGGGAGTTCACGCTCTGCGTGGGCCATGGCCCTACCCTGCCAGAGGTGCCTGCGGGAACGCGTGACGGGGCGTGCCTAGGCTGGGGCAATGACCGAGCCGAGCGAGACGGTAGAGCGCCGGGCGCTGGTCACCGGCGCCTCGAGGGGGATCGGCGCTGCTATCGCGCGGCGCCTGGCGTCGGAGGGCTATCGCGTCGCGGTCCACTACGCGCGCGCCGGAGGGTCTGCGGCAGAGGTCCACGCCGACCTCGAGGGAGACGGCCATGTCGTCGTGCAAGCTGACCTCCGCGACCCCGAGCAGGCGCGGGCGATGGTGGATGACGTAGCGGCCCAGTGGGGCGGCCTCGACGTGCTGGTCAACAATGCCGGAGTCTTCCTTGCCCACCCCATCGACACCACCGACTATGACGAGTGGCAGCGGATCTGGTCCGAGACCCTGGAGGTGAACCTCGTCGGCCCGGCGAACGTCACGTGGGCGGCGGTGCGCCACATGGGACCCGGGTCGCGCGTCATCAATGTCGGCTCGCGGGGGGCGTTCCGGGGCGAGCCGGACAGCCCTGCCTACGGGGCGAGCAAGGCGGCCGTCGCCGCCCTGGGGCAGTCCCTGGCCAAGGACCTGGGCCGTCGCGGCATCGCCGTGACCACGATCGCACCGGGCTTCGTCGACACGGACATGGCCGCGGAGGCCATGGAAGGGGAGGCGGGAGTCGCCCGTCGCGCGGAGAGCCCGTTCGGGCGCATCGCTCACGCCGACGAGGTGGCGGCAGCGGTCGTCTACCTCGCCTCACCCGACGCCGAGTGGGCCAGCGGCGGCATCCTGGACCTCAACGGAGCCTCGTACCTGCGCATGTGACCTCCCGGGGTCACTGCGCGAGGAAGTCGCCCAGGATCCGGCTGAAGTCGTCGGCGTACTCGATCTGCGTCCAGTGCCCGCAGCGGCCGAACACGTGCAGTTGGGAATCCGGAATCAAGCCGAGCAGCCTCCAGGAGACCTCCACTGGGATGACGCGGTCCTCGCGCCCGTGGAAGATGATCGTCGGGGCCGAGATGCCCCTGACCAGAGCCGGGTCGTGGGTGATGCGGTCGAGAGCCTGCTGCCGGGGTGGGGGGAACATGGCAGCGAAGGCCTCCTGGAAGCCGGGCTGGATGCTGGCGCGGTAGCGCAGTTCTGCGAGCGCATCGGCGTCCGGGTTCGGGTGGTGGGTGAAGATGTCGAGAAGGGCGCGCATGCTCTCCACGCTGGGCTCATAGCCCCACACGGCGTCGAGCCCGGGGGTCAGGTCGAACGGGATGCCGACAGCCCCCATGAGGCCCAGCCGACGCACGCGATCCGCGTGATGAATGGCCATGCCGAGTGCCAGGGTGCCGCCGAAGGAGTTGCCCACGACGTGGGCTCGATCGATGTCGAGGGCATCGAGGACGCCGAGAAGGTGGGCGGACCACGTCGGCAGGTCGTAGGCCGCCACCGTGCGCTCGGTGTAGCCGAAGCCGACGATGTCCGGCGCGACGACCCGGAAGCGCGTCGCGAGAGCCGGGATCGTGAGCCGCCAGTTGGCCCAGGCGCTCACCCCGGGGCCGGAGCCGTGGACGAGCAGGACCGTGCCTCCTCCCGGATCGATGGCCGTGTCGTGCACGTTCGTGACGATGCCTGCGGCCGTGATGGAGCGGCCGATCTCGGGTGTGGTCGTCATGACGTTACCCCTTCCCTGCCGAGGGTGGACTTCGAGAGCTTGCGGCCCTGCCCATCGAGGATCAGCGGATGGTGGACGTACGTCGCGTCGACGACGCTGGTGATCCCGAGGGCGCGCGCGAGGAACACCTGCGCTGCGCTGGAGGCGATCAGGTCCTGTCCGCGCACGATGTGCGTCGTCCCGAGGCGCTCGTCCTCGAGGATGGAGACCCACTGGTACGCGGGAAGGTCGTCGCGACGCCAGACGACGAAGTCGCCGAGTTCCTCGTCGAGGCGGACCTCGTGCCCACCGACGGCGACCACGGTCCCCACGGGAACGTGCACGCGGAGAGCGCTGACGCCGGGGACGAGCGGCCCGCCGTGATGGCGGCACCCTCCCGGGCATCCCCCCGTGGGCACGCCGGCGAGGTCGGAGCGGCTGCAGGTGCAGGCGTACGTCTCGACGGGGGAGTCGCGCAGGTCGCCGACGCGATGGCGGTACTCCGCGGTGCGGTGTCGCTGGGACCACGCCGACTCGAACTCCTCGGTGGAGCGTGGCCCGACATCCCAGGCGATGCCCAGGCCATCGAGGACCTCGAACACGTGGTCGACGTACTCGCGTCGGTATCGCGTCGCATCGGCATCGTCGATGCGCAGGGCGAGGAGCGCCGACGCGTCTCGCGCCACGGCCTGGGTCCGGCGGAAGTTGTCGAGGTTCCCCGCGTGCAGGAACCCGCTGGGCGTCGGGGCGAGCCGGGCGAGCACGGCGTCACTCTAGGCGGTGGGCCCTGGCGCGGCGTTGGTCAGCGGGCGACCAGGACGCCCCTGCTGTCGAAGGAGTGCGTGCCCCCGTCGGTGGTGACGGACAGGCGACCGTCCCGCACACCGGCCCTGGGTGTCGTGGCATCGACGGCGAGCACCGTCTCGATGCGCACGGAGCGACCCCGGGCGGCCCGGCAGCGCACCTCGAGGGCGTCCACGGAGGTCCGGTAGCCCGCGAAGTGCTCGACGCGGGCGATCACGGGGTCGATGAGAGCGTCGTCGACGCGACAGAAGACATCGAGGGTGTGTGCCCCGTCGCGAGTGACGGCGGTGTGCGCCCCCGAGATGACCCACGCCGGCCCCAGGTGCCAGGACTGCACCGGTCGAACGGCGCCCCCCGAGGCCACCACGAAGTCGTCCACCGCGCCCATGACGGGGGAGCCGGAGTCGAAGCTGAGCACCCTGGTCGCCTTCCCGCGCGCCGTGGCGGTCGTGAGCCGGTAGGCGTCCGTCCCGGGGGAGGCGAGGGTTTCGCCGCGAGTGCTTCCGGTGAATGCCTCGCCGATGAGTCGCAGGACCGAGTGCGCCAGCGGGGAGTCCGCCCACGTCCTTCGGGAGTCCATGCTGTTGTCGTACAGCCCCCGGTCGACCAGCACCGGCACTCCGTCTCCCTCGCCTTCGGCGGAGACCCACCACGTCGCCGCGCCGTGGTCGGCGTGCCCGTGCATGCGCGGCGAAGGGCCGAAGCGCACGACGTGATGCTGGAGCCCACCCTCCGGTGTCCCTCGATGCGCCGCGGCCCACCCGGTCGCGGGGCAGAACACGGAGCCCCCGGGGTCGACGCCGAGTGCGGCAAGGTCCTCCGGCGACCAGGCGCCGGCCACGCCGTCCCCGATGGGTTCCAGCACTCCGTCGGGCCGCACCAAGGCAGACAGGGCACGACGTGCCGCATCGAGGACGACGCCCTGGGCGGTGCCGGGGTTGTCACCCACGTTGCGGCTCCACAGGCGGATGTTGAGTGCCTGGTAGAAGCTGGATTGCTCTCTCACCATGCCGCACGGGTCGAAGACACGGGCGAACATGGCGTCGAGCCGGACGCG
>CAIVWG010000177.1 GCA_903909555.1 uncultured bacterium
CCGAGAGGTCCCCCTGAGATGAGTTCCCACGCGTCCCGCATCCGCCCTGCCCGCTCGCGCAGTCGGCGGCAGCGCCTGGCCGCGGGGGCTGTCCTCGCCACCACCGGCTTGCTCGGCACCTACATGGCAGCCCTGCGACCCCAGCCCACCTACGCCGCGCCGCCGGGCAGTGCCGCCCACGAGTCGGACTCTCGGACCCGCACGGGGCCCCGGTCGCTGGCCCCCTCGAGCATCCCCACCTGCGGGCAGGCCGACATCACGGTGACGGATGACACCGGGCTGCGGAGCGCGATCGTCTCCAGCCGCGACGACTCCGTCATCTGCATCAGCGGCACCATCACGGTGCTGAGCGATCTGCCCGATCTGGACGACACCACGGTCACCTTCGTGGGTGACGACTCCACGGTGGACGTGATCGACGGCCAGGACTACTTCGCCTTGATCGCCGCGGACTTCTCCGGTCCCGGCGACGACACCGTGACGATCGCAGGGCTCGGCCTATCGCGCGGCACCGCGATCGCCAGCCCCGGACGAAACAGCGGCGGCGCGGCGTACTTCGTGGGACGTATCGGCGACGAGGACGCCCTCGTCATTGACGGGTCCTTGTTGACCGACAGCAATGCTCAGCTCCAGGGCGGCGCCGTCTACGCCAAGCAAGGGAACGTCTCGATCACCGACTCCTTCCTCACCGGCAACTACACCGCCACGTACGGCAGCGCCGCGTGGCTGCAGTCTTCCGACGTCACGGTGGCAGATACGACGATCTCCGGCAATGACGCACTCTACGCCGCAACCGTGTTCTCCCTCTACAGCACGGTGAACGTGTCCACGGTGTCGATGACCGGGAACTACTCGACCGCTGGAGGCAACCTGTACCTGTCATCCAGTACCGCTCGATTGGAGAACTCCTTCGTGGGGAGCAACACCACGCCCGGCGGAGTGGGCGGCATCTTCGCGAATGGGAGCGATGTGGACCTGGTGTTCACCACCGTGTACGGCAACTCCTCCGTCGCGGGATCCCCCAGCGAGCTCGATCTCGTGGCTGGATCGGTGGACTCCTGGGGATCGGTGGTCGGCAGCCCCAGCGACGACACGACCATGCGGCTCACCGGTGGAGCGGTGCTGGACGACACGTACTCGGTCTCCACGGGCCAGGGTCCCGGCTTCTCGGGGCCCGGCTCTCACGACGTCACAGGAGGCACCCTGCAGTTGGCGGTCGTGGACGACACCCAGACTCCCGGGCACGGCGGCCGCACCCCGGCCGTGACCAGCCTCCTCGTGACGGGCGCCCCGACCGATGACGTGGACACGGGTGTGAACGTCGACCAGGTGGGCAACCTGAGGCCCGGCTCCGGAACCACCTGGACCATCGGCTCCCGGCAGGTGAATTTCACCCCGCAGCCGCCGACTCCTCCTCCGGCCTTTCCGCCGTCCGCACCGCGGGACGTGACGGCCACGCCCGGCGACGGATCAGCGGTCGTGTCGTGGACTCCCCCGTCCGATCCCGGGTCCTTCCCCGTGACGAACTATCGCGTGATTGCCCAGCCCGGCGGCCCGTCGTGCCTCGTGACAGCGCCCACCACCACCTGCACGATCGAGGGCCTCACCAACGGACGCCCGTACACGTTCACGGTGGAGGCACTCAACGGGGCCGGCTGGGGTCCGCCGTCTCGGCCATCAGAGCCCGTGACCCCGGAGGCCCGCATCGTCGCGCTCGTCCTCGACCAGGGAGTGCGGGTTGCCGCCGGTGCCCACGACCGCATCCGCACCACCGGTTCCTCGGTGAACGTCCCCGCCGGAGTGCGGCTGACACCTCACATTCGCTACTCCGGCCAGACCTCCTTCTCCCGCGGCAAGGCCACCATCACGGTGCAGAGCGACGGAACCTTCCGGTGGACGCGCAAGATCAAGAAGGACCGGGGTCTCACCGCCTATGTCTCGTGGCAGGACGTCGACTCCAACAGGGTCTACTGGGCCAAGGTGAGGTGAGCAACCCCTGCCCGGGCACTGCGGAGTCTGGGTGGCCCACCATCGTCACCGACCCCGACATCCTCAGATCCACCTTCGTGCTCCCGCCGGAGAACCTCCAGAGGATTGCGCGACCGGAGGGCCACTGACCGCAGGATCTCGGTGTCCCGTGATCCCTCGACGTCACGCGTCGGCAGCCTTGGCCTCACGCGTTGCTGGGAACCGTGGACGGATCTTCCGCGGAAGATCGCCCCCGACGAGGCGAGCGCGTCCGGTCCCTGCGTTGAGTGGCGGGGGGTCAGGCGGGTGAGGCGGTCACCCGCGTGACGTAGCCGTGCGCATCATCGGTGTTCGTGGCCACGTAGTAGACGGCGCTGGGCCCGATGAAGATCTGGCCGATGGAGGGCTTGTTCCCGCGGACGCCAACCCGGGCGATCTCCCGGCCGGTGCGCAGGTCGAGCACCACGAGGTACATGCGGCACTTGCCTCGGGCATCGCAGACCCGGTCATCGGTGTACAGGTGGCCTGCGGCGGAGTTGATGGCCATGCCGGCGGAGGCCTTGATCGAGGTGTTCTCCCAGATCTTCTTCACCGATTGGCCGCCACCGCAGGTGAGGAACCCGACCGCGTGGCCGCTCACCTGGTCCTCGACGACGGAGATGCCCGAGGTGTACGGGTCTCCCGCCATCATGAAGAAGTTCCAGCCCGGATTGGAGCCCTTGAAGGGCGCTGCCGTGGAGAGCACTCCGTTCGCGGTGACTCCCTGCGCGAAGACGTTGATGGGGACCGTGGCCGTGGGCTCGGTGTTGCTGGCGAAGACGACCCCCTTGCCCATGAAGACGTCCGAGCTGGCGGTCGTCATGCCGCTGCCGGACCGCAGGTACGTCGCGCTCCAGTCACTGTCCAGGGTGAATGCGTCGGGTGAGAGGGCGAACCGCACCGACTGAGTCTGGTTGGGGAAGTAGAGGTACTCCCGGCCGCGGTCCAGGACGATCGCCATCCGGGCTGCGGCGACCGCCGTGGTGATCGTCTCGGCCTTGATGGACAGGTCGTCCGGATCGACGCGGAGCAGGATCCCGGGCGGCTCCGAGCCCCCGCCGACGGAGGCCCACCCCTTGAGGATGAGATCCCCGTCCTGGGTGGCGACCATCCCGTTGTACGCGGTCTCGGGATTGGGCTTCCCCGACGCCTTCGGCGCCAGCGGCAGCCTCACGAAGTCGACGATGCGGAACGTGCGCGGGTTGATCTTGTACAGAACGCTGCGCGCCACGGCGTAGACCGAGCCGTTCGCGTGCACGAGAGCACCGCCGGTGTAATTGGCTGACACGCCCTTGGTCAGCGGGAGCACGTCCGCGTCCATCGTCCTGGTGTCGATGCGCGCGATGTATGGCGTCATCGACGCCGCGTAGACCTTGCTCTGCGCCACCAGCAGGGGCGCGGCCGCCTGCGGCGCACCCTGGATGAGCTTGGTGAACATGTCGAGCAGGTACGGGGCGCCTCCCACCACGTAGACGTCGTGCCCCTCGCCGACGTACCCCCACACGGGCACCGGCGGTAACTGGGCCGCCTTGGCACGGAGCTTCATCGAGCCGACGCCGGCGGGCAGACCGTCCGCCACCGCGTGCGAGCGCCAGGCATCCGCGTGCTCGGTCGGCCACGTCGTCGACGCGTAGCCCGGGCGCGGGGGCCGCTTGAACAACTGGGGTGTGCACGCCGCCGCAGGCGTGGCACGCGTCAGGTCAGCCGCTGTCGGCGCAGGGGGCGCGGCCACCACGGCAGGAGCCACCAGGCCTCCCGCGAGCAGCACTCCGAGCACACTCGCCACCATCACTCGCTGTCGCATGCGGGGGAATATAGCCACCCGGTAGGTGGCTCACGCGACAGGCGTCCGCGCTCCCCGGCCCTGCGGTGCCCTCCCACGGTCGCTAGGTTGACGGCATGAGGACGCCCATCAGTCTCGTCATCGCAGCCACCGTCATCGGCGTGCTGGCCCCGATGGCCGCAAGCGGCACCGCCCAGGCGAACACGCGCTTCACGTCCTGTGACCAGATGCATCGCACCTACAAGTACGGCGTCGCCAAGGACAAGGCCTCCCAGGACCGAGCCGTGCGCGCGGGAATGTACAAGCCGGCCTTGAAGCCGCAGGTGTACTCCGCCTCCTACAAGAGCCTGGACCGCGACAAGGACGGCGTCATGTGCGAGGTCCCGCGCTGACTCCTCGGGGGCGAGCCCAGTGCCGGTGCGCGGCAGTGCGCCGGCCAGTCAGCGCGGACACCCCTACGGAGCTGCTCCTGGTTGTGCCGGACGCCGGGACCGTGACGCGCCCACGGTGACGATCCCGAGGTACGAGACCGCGCTCCTGCCGTCGCCCGGTGGAACCGGTCGCGCCAGGGGTCGCCGTACCCCCGCCGATCGCCGCGGCCGTGCCTCCCAGGGAGCCGCCGCTTGCTCG
>CAIVWG010000178.1 GCA_903909555.1 uncultured bacterium
CTCAGCGCGCGGCAACTCAGCGCGCGGCAACTCAGCGCGCGGGGAATCTGACGGCGCGGGCCCGCGCTGCACGGGCCCGGGCGGCAGGGGCCCGCGCTGATCGGGCTGGGGCGGGAGGGGCTGGGGCTGCACGGGCTGGGGCGAGAGGGGCTGGGGGGTGAGGATGTCGGGGCCGAGCTCCTCGTGGGCGAAGTAGGCGCACCCGCAGGTCCGGGCGTCATGCGCATCGGGACTCATCGGCTCGCGTTGACCCATCGACTCGCCTCGACCCCCCTTCCCAGCCCGGACACTATTCGAACATGTGTTCGATTCTAGGTCAGGTCGGGCCCTCCGTCAAGCAAAAATCCCCACGACATCCACGAAAAATCCTGCCCGGTCCCCGCCTCGCCGACCCGCGGTCCCCGCAGGCCCCACGGGATTCGCTGGGACCCGACGCGTCCGACCGGCCGGGACGGTGCGCATCTGACAGCATGCCCCCATGGCCGGGTCCCCTCGACGTCGTCATCTCCTGCGCGCCGGCTTCGTCGGAGTCGTGGGCCTGGCCCTCGTCACCACGCCGGCCCTGATGGCTCCCGCGCTGGGCAGCCCCACGTCGGAGAACACGTGGGTCGCACCCGAGAAGCCCGTGATCAAGGACTACCAGGAGTTCAGCACGGTGACGATGCCGTCATCAGGTGCCGCAACAGTGTTCTACGGGACCAAGTACCGCACCTACAACCCCGCCAACGACACGTGGGGAGGCTGGAGCACGCTCACCAACGACAGCTATGCGGTCTACCCCACCGGCAACGCGCGCGGGGACCTCTGCGCGCACTGGTTCCCCAACACGGACGCCGCCGATCTCACGGTCGGTTGCCGCCGCGCGGGGACGTCGGAGTGGCTGCAGCGCACGTACACCGCGGGTCGCCGATTCTCCTCGGTGGCGCTCTCGATCAATCACCGTGGCACGTCCGCCATGGCTGCCTGGATCGACTACCGCACGATCAAGTCCATCCGGATCAAGTACGCCACCTTCGATGCGGCCAGCGGCTCCTGGTCGCGGGCGAAGTCAGTGCCCCTCGCCTCCGGGGACGGCCGTCTGGCGTCGGTGAACGTCGTTCCCCACGGCGACGATGGCTATGCGCTGCACTACGTCCGCGACGTCCGGATCGACCATCCCCGAGAGAACTGGATCCGGGTCGCCACCGGCACCTGGCTCACCACGTGGACGCCCTCGGGAGACTGGACCCAGCCCGCCGAGGTGACCGTGCCGCTCGGCGGTGGGGCGGACGTGCCCGTCACCGTCACCGGCGTGACCTCCGAGAAGGGCAAGGTCGCCGCGATCTTCGCGCCGGCGATGGAGCCCTGGTGGTACGAGCACGAGCCGTGGATCGGGCGCCTCCGCCAGGACGCGACGTACACGGGGCAGACCCTCGGCTACGCGACGACGCGCCCCTTGATCGCGCTGAGCGGCGGGATCCTCGGGGTCGCCTCGGTGAGCGAGGATGAGGAGCGGCTACGGCTCACCGCCCAGCGTGGCGGGGTGCTGCAGACCAAGACGCTCACGGCACCCGTGGTGTCCGGCGATCAGACCCGGGTCTGGGGGATGAGCTTCACCGCGCAGCGGATGTCGGACGGGGCAAAGGGGTGGTCCGTCGCTCTCGAGATCAATCGCACCTACGAGGACGAGGCGTCGGAGTCTCTCGAAGACGTTCAGTACCTGTACGCCGTCACCGCGTACGTCGACAAGGGCACCGACGACCTGAAGTCGAGCCCGATGCAAAGGGTGGGCACCGGCATCTCCTATGACGGGCTGTCCCCCACCATCGCGGGCAACGGAGACCAGGCGATCATCCTGTACTTCCAACAGGACTGGCAGTTCGTGGCCTTCCGGCGCCCCTAGCCGCAACCGCGCCCCCGGGAGCGAACTCGCGCCTGCGGGCATCGGTACCGCCTCCCGACCTACAGTGGAGGGGTGCCCCCCGCCCACCTCAGGCGCCTCGTCCCGCGCGCGCTCATCGGCGCCCTGGGCATGTCTGTCCTGAGCCTGTCCCTCCTGGGCACGTCCCTGCTGGACCCCTCGCTCGTCGGCCCCTCGACGGCCGGCCTGGGGAGTTCCCCGGCCCAGGCGGCCCCGGCGACGCCGGAGGCGATCCTGTCCTGGGACGAGTGCGGCGACTGGCTGCCGACGGGATCGACCTGCGGCGTCCTCGTGGTGCCCCGGGACTGGGCAGACCCGGGGGACATGAACGACCCGGAGTCGACGTACCGGCTCGCGCTCGCCCGCATCCCCGCCGAGAACCCGCGCAAGCGCGAAGGGGTCCTCACCTTCAATCCCGGCGGACCCGGCAGCAGCGGCTACGAGAACATCCTGTGGATCCAGTCCCTGCTTCCCCAGGATGTCCGGGACCGCTTCGACATCGTGGCCTTCGACCCGCGCGGCGTCGGCAACTCCGAGCCGGAGATCACCGGCTGCAAGGTCACGACCCTCGAGCCACCGGCCACAGGCGAGGTCGACTGGGAGGCGTGGGTCGACGAGTACGTCGATGCGCACGAGGCAGCGGCACGCGAATGCCTGGACCTCAACGCCGAGCACGCGGGCAACGTCGGCACGTGGCAGATCGTGCGCGACATCGATGCGCTGAGGGACGCCCTCGGTGAGGAGCGCATCAGCTTCATCGGCCAGAGCTACGGCACCACCGTCGGCCGCGCCTACGCGCAGGAGTTCCCCGACCGCGCGGGACGGCTCGTACTCGACGGCAACGTGTCTCCGCGCTCCACGATCCGGCTCTGGGCGTGGGAGCACATCTGGGACGACAAGCTCGCCATCGAGACGGCTCTCGCGGCGCAGGGGCCGAAGTACCCCAGGCTGTACGAGGAGGTCATGTCGGCCCTCGACATGAAGTCCCTCCGGCACGCCGGAGAGCGGATCACGCGCTTCGACGTGGGCAAGCGCCTCCTGGAGTGGGCGTCGTTCCACAGCACCTGGCAGTCCATGGCCGTCCTCCTCGACCTCGTCGATGCGGCACTGGCCGCGAAGACTCCCGAGGAGCGCAGGACGACCGCGGCCGCCGTCGCCGCCACCGTCGGCGAGGAACCCACGGTCCGCAACTGGCTCCCGCCGCTGTACACGTACGTCAACTGCTCCGACTTCCCCGACCGTCCCACGCGGGACTACCTGGTGTGGGTCACGAAGACCGCCGACCTCGTCGGTGGCGTCCACACCGCGCAGGCGGCTCTCCGCGAGGGCGCGCAGTGCGCCGGGCTCCCGGAACTCGGCCGGCCGCTGGAGCCTCGGGGGCCGACCACGCTCGAGACCCCCCCGATCGTCGTGAACTCGGTGGCCGACAACCGCACCCCGTGGACCGCGGCCGCGGAGATGGCCGCCGCCTTCCCCGGCTCGCAGTTGGTGCTGTACGACGGCACCCATCACATCGCGTTCGGGCGGACGACCCCGTGCGTGGATGACCCCGTGGACGTCTACCTCAGCGCGGGGCGAATCCCCGCAGCCCGGGTGGAGTGCCGGCTGGATCAGCCGTAGGCCCCGCCGGCGGAACTCGCTAGCGGCAGGACACGCCTCGAGCCTCGCGGGGCGGGTCGCTCACGGTCACGGTGCACTGCGAGTCCGGCCCGGAGATCACCAGCAGGGTGGCGTCACCCCGGGTCTTGAGGCGGGCCTCCAGGCCCAGCGTCTCCGTCATCTGACGGGTCACGGGGCTCATCGCGATGGTGACGAGTTGGTCGGTGAGCGTGGAGTCCTGGCCCGAGAGGAGCTCGGCGAGGATGGCGTCGGCGACGTACTGGGGCCCGGCCTGCTCCGGCGCGGCAGTCTCCGGTGCAGTGCTCTCCGGTGCAGTGCTCTCGGGCGCAGCACTCTCCGGGACAGTGCTCTCGGGCGCAGCGCTCTCGGGCGCGGTGCTCTCGGGTGCGGCGCTCTCGGGTGCGGTGCTCTCGGGTGCGGCGCTCTCGGGTGCGGACGACGCACTCGCGGGAGCCGGTTCACCGGCCGTGTCACCCGACGCGCAGGCGGACAGCGCCCCCAGCGTGGCGATGCAGGCGACGGCGGCCTTGACGAGGGTGGCCGCGGAGGCCTGCGATGGCATGACGGGGACGCTACCCGCCCGGGCCCCCCGGATGCGCGGCGAAGGGATGGCTAGCATCGGCTACGAGGAAGTAGTCAGGCACGGCCAAGCCAGGAGGCGCGAGATGTCCGAGACCGGCACCGTTGAGCCCGCCGCGGGGCAGGCCCCCGCCCAGGAAGGACAGGGCGCCGGCCATGCCGAGAAGACCCATGCCGCACAGGGCCACGCCGAGAAGACCCACATGATCCAGGGCATCATCTTCGGTCTCATCTTCGTCGCGCTGGTGACCGCCGTGTTCGGATTCCTCATGGGCAGTTACGTCACGGTGTGGCCCATCGCGGCCGTGTTCGCGATCTGGACCATCGTCTCCCTGGTGATCTTCCGCGGAGGCGCGGAGGACGAGCACTAGGCGACGCGTCAGCGTCAGGCGGGCGTCGAGGCTCTCTCGGCGCGGCGCTCCTCCCGTCGTCGGGCGATCTTGCGCTCGACGAGGAACACCAGGACCGCGATCCAGCCGACGACCATCTGGGGCAGGAAGCAGAACGCGCGCCACACGATGTCGACCGCGGTCGCCTGCGCCGGATCCGCGCCGAAGGCGACGAGCATCCCGATGAGGGCGACATCCACCGATCCCGCTCCGCCCGGGGCCAGCGGGACCGTGGTGAGCAGCAGGGCGACGGAGTAGGCGGCGAACGCCTCCAGGACGCTGATCTGGCCGGCCCCCACGCCCTGGAGCGTGGCGAGGATCACCAGCAGTGGCGCCATCTGGGCGAGGACGTTGGTGAGAGTGATCGGCACCCATCGCTGGCCGACCATCTCGGCCGCGGTGTCGTTGAATCCGACCACGGACTCCACGACGTTGGGCGGCGTGCGCTTGATGAAGCGGAAGACGCCGCCGATCACGCCCTGGGCGAAGTCACCCACGCGCTGGGCATTGGCCCGACTGCGCAGCACGAAGGCGATCCCGATCATGGACACCAGGCAGACCAGGCCTGCGACCACGCAGATGATGTCGATCAGGCTGCAGGGAATGTCGCCGCACTCGTCACCGGACAGCGCCCGGCGCTCGAAGATCCACAGGAGGATGAGCGCCACCCCGGGAGCGCCGAAGGTCATGAGGTAGGTCCAGATCGCGTCCGCGGCGACGGCCGCCGCCGCCAGGCGCTGCTGCACGCCGTACCTCGCCAGGATGGCGTACTGCGTCCCCACGGCGATGGGGCCGCCGCCGAAGGGAATGGTCGTGGAGATCGCGAAGCCGCCCTGCCGATCGACGAAGGCCGGGCCGTAGCGGAGGTGGGGAATGGCCGCCATCGCGGTCAGCGGGTAGACCAGGATGGCGAACACGCTCGCGAGGATGGCGGCGATCGTCCACCCGGTCGGCATCGAGAACGCCGCCTTGATCCCGGCCTCGAACCCGCCCATGCTGTCGGCGAGGTACTTGAAGATGTAGTAGGCGACCAGCAGCCCCACGATCGTGAGCACCACCTTGGGGAGCACCTTGCGGACCATGGCCCATCCACCCGGGGACGCCTTCGCCGGCGCCGAGTCGGGGCTCGCCGTCTCAGGGCCCGCGGGATCGGTGCTCACAGGTCGAGCCTCCCCGGTCCCCCCGCCGATGTCCAGGGCGGGGTCCCGGTCAGACCCCGGCGCGCCGCGGACGGGGATCGTGCGCGGGTAGGGTGCGCACGTGGCCAAGAAGGTGGTGTCCCACGTGATCCCGCCGGATCTGCTCCAGGACAACATGGCCGCCTGGGACGAGCGGGCTCCCGCGCACGCCCGGGCCGAGGGCTACCGCGTTCAGGCATTCCTCGACGACCCCGCCTACATCAGCGATGTCGTGCGCTTCGACCTGCCACTCCTGGGCGACGTGACGGGGCTGCGCGGCCTGCACCTCCAATGCCACATCGGCACCGACACGCTCTCCCTCGCCCGCTTGGGAGCCGACATGACGGGGCTGGACTTCTCCGCGGCATCGCTGGCCGAGGCGCGGCGGTTAGCCGAGGCCACCGGAGCATCGATCGAATACGTCCAGGCAGACGCCTACGACGCCGCGCGGGTCCTCGGATCGGGTCGCTTCGACTTCGTCTTCACGGGGATCGGGGCCCTGTGCTGGCTCCCCGACGTGCGTGGCTGGGCCAAGGTCGTGCGCGACCTGCTCGCCCCCGGCGGGTTCCTCTTCATCCGCGAGGGACACCCCATGATGTGGACGATCGACGAGCAGGTCGACGACGCCCTCGTCGTCCACTACCCGTACTACGAGACCGAGAAGCCCACCACCGACGACCACGACGGGTCCTATCTCGAGGTCGACACGACCTTCCGAGCCTCGGTGTCGCACTCCTGGAACCACGGCATCGGCGAGACCGTGACGGCCCTGCTCGACCAGGGCATGGTGGTCGAGGCACTCGTCGAGCACGACTCCTGCCCGTGGGAGGCCCTGCCCGGCAAGCTCGTCGAGGACGAGCACGGCGAGTGGAGGCTCATCGACGGGCGGGAGCGGATGCCGATGACCTACACGCTCCGCGCGCGCCGGGAGGCGTGACCCCTACGGCGCGGTGGTGTCCATGCCGGCCATCACGCACTCCGTGATCGCGTTGATGACGCGCTCCTGGAGCTCCGCGGGAATCTCGTCCTCATTCTCCGAGTCCTTCATGAGCGACAGCTCGTCGCCGCTGAAGCTCTCGAACTTGCCCCTGAGGCAGTCCTTCTGCTCCTGCGTGAGACTGCCGTCCGCCTCGATCTCGGTCATGAGCTCGTTGACGAGCGCCTCCTTGTCGGCTCCGCCGCCTCCCCCGCAGCCGGTCAGGACAAGGGAGACGGCGGCCAGCGCAGCCGCTCCCATCGTGAGGACACGTGCGCGCTTCATATGGCTCTCCCATTCCTCGGCCGAGACGAATCCCGGCACACCTTGGCCGGGACAGGCCCCGGCACGCCTACGCCGGAATGCGCCCCCGGCGCGGGTGAAAGCGCCCCGACGGTACCAGCCGGGTCCATACTCGGGGGCGTGGCAACGCCGGCGCGGAAGACCGCCGAGAACGCGCTCCGCGCATGCCGGCGCGTGCAGCGCTCCCAGGTCCTCATCGCCACCGCCCTGAGGACCGGGGTGGCCACCCTGGTCATCGTCGCCGGCGGGATATGGCTGGGGCGCGTGCCCGAATCGGTGTCGGTGGCCATGGGGCTCGTCTTCGTCAGCATCGCGGACCTTCCCGGAGCACCCCGCGACCGCCTCCGCATGATGCTGTGGGGACTGCTGTGGACGACACTCGGCGTCCTCATCGGCGGGCTCGTCGGGGAGATCGGCGCCCTGCACGTTGCGGTGGCCATCATGCTCTCGCTCGCTTGCGGGTTCGCCGCCTCGCTCGGCATTGCCGGTGGGCTCTTCGGCACGCTCACCCTCGTCCTCTTCGCCTGCTATGCCGGGACCTCGGTCGGCACTGAGTTCGCCCTGCTCGATGCGCTGCTGTTCGCCGGGGGCGGAGTCCTCGCCTTCGTGCTCGTCGCGCTTCCCTTCCCGCTGCGGCAACTGGACTCCGAGCGCCAGGCGGTGGCGCGCGCGTACGCCGAGATCGCCCAGGCCACGCGGGAGTCCGGTGTGGAACTGTCCGCGCCCACCATTGCCGCCGCGGTCCACTCGGCGCAGGCGCTCATCGACCGGGCCGGGTGTTCCGGGCCGACCCGGGAGTGGCTCGAGGGACTCACGGCCAACGCGGAGCGCATCCGACTGGTGCTGCTGGGGATCCTCGGCGAGGAGGGGGAGTCCCCGGACGAGACGAGGGAGCTGCTCCGCAGGCTGGCGCCCGCCGCGACGGCAGCCGCGCAGATCCTGCATCGTCGCCATCGCGAGGCCGAACTCCGTCGCGCCATCGACGACCTCGCGGGCACGCCCCTGGACTCCGCCGCGCTCACGGTCATGCGCGACGAGGGCGTGAGCGCCTTCCGGTCCACCGCCGACCTGCTCGCCCAGCCGTGGCCGGTCGGCCGCCGCGCCGAGTTCGTGCTCACCAAGGTCCCCTCTCCTCCCGCGATGGCGCGTCTGCGCGCGCACCTGCACTGGGGCGATCCCGTGGCCGAGCACGCCGTCCGCCTCACCGTGGCGTTCGGTGTCGCGACCGCCGTGGCCGTGGCGGTGGGATTCCCCCACGCCTACTGGCTGCCGCTGACCGTGGCCTGGGTGGCCAAGCCCGACCTCGGGGGCACCGTCACCCGCGTCACGATGCGCATTCTCGGAACGGTCGTCGGGGTCGTGATCTGC
>CAIVWG010000179.1 GCA_903909555.1 uncultured bacterium
CGATGATCGTCACCGAGCCGGGCTTGCGCGACGTCGGCGGGACGAAGTCGGCCCTGAGACCGGTGAGCGACGTGGTGTCGGTCGCGACCGCATCCAGCGGGTACGCCGTACCGAGGTCTACGGCGAGGAACTCCGAGGCGAGCACCTCCCCCTCGGCATTGATCACCTGCACGACGGCCTGGTCGTTGCGCCGGCCGGTGACGAGCACCTGCGCTGAGAGGTCGCCCACCAAGGGCGCCTGCTCGACCATAACGCCGGGAACGCCGTCCAAGGTCAAGGACACCGGACCGAAGGAGTCGACCGACGAGAGCCCCTCGGCAGGGACCGCGCCCAGGGGGCGCACATCGAGCACCAGGGTGCCGTCGGCGCGCACGTTCGCCCGCAGGACGCTGAAACCGAGTTCGCCCCCGGGCCACGCCAGGAGAGCGTTGGGGCGCGGCGCCGGGAGTGGGCCGGTGGTGCCGTCCTCGGAGGGTCGCCAGCCGAGGGACAGCAGGGCCTCCTCCGTCGTCATCGTGCCTGCGAAGGCCTGGGGCGGTGAGGCCATCCACGCGGCGGAGTTCTGGGTCCGCGCCACTGTGAGCCGCACGGGATCGCCCCCCGATACGAGCGAGGCGTCCTCCCCGCGCTGCACGATGACCACGGCTCCGCGCGCCCGGCCCGGTTGCACGGGCGGGGGCACGGGGGGAGGCACTGGGGTCTCGGTGGTCTCCGGCGTCGTCGACGCGGATGGGGATGCGGACGGAGATGCGGACGGGGATGCGGGAGAGTCCGAGGATGCGGTGGGGGACGCAGACGTGACTTCGACCGCAGCGCCCGGTCCGCACGACGCGAGGGCGGCCAGCATCACGCAGCCCAGGATCGCCCGCGCGGCGACGGGCCGTGGGCTGCGGACGTTCATCGCACGAGTGGTTCGAGCACCTCGCGGCCGAGGAACGGCCGCAGCGCCGGGGGAACCACGACGGAGCCATCCGCCTGCTGGTGGTTTTCCAGGATCGCCACGATCATCCGCGGCATGGCGCACAGGGTGCCGTTGAGGGTGGCCAGCGGGCGTACGTCGTCTCCTTCGCGCATGCGCACCCCGAGCCGGCGAGCCTGGAACTCGGTGGTGTTCGACGTGGAGGTCACCTCGCGGTAGGTCCCCTGCGTGGGGATCCACGCCTCGATGTCGAACTTGCGTGCCGCGCTGGATCCCAGATCCCCGGTGGCGACGTCGATGACGCGATAGGGGATGTCGAGGGCGTCGATGAACTCCCGCTCCCACCCGAGGATGCGCTCGTGCTCGGCCTCGGCATCCTCCGGTCGACAGAACACGAACATCTCCACCTTGTCGAACTGGTGCACCCGGATGATTCCGCGGGTGTCCTTGCCGTAGGACCCGGCCTCCCGGCGGAAGCAGGAGGACCAGCCGGCGTAACGGATGGGCAGGGCGCTGGCCGGCAGGATCTCGTCGGCGTGCATGCCGGCGAGGGGCACCTCCGCGGTGCCGACGAGGTACATGTCGTCGAGCTCGACCCGGTAGACGTTCTCGGCCGCTTGTCCGAGGAAGCCGGTCCCCTCCATGGCGCGCGGGGACACCAGGACCGGGGGGATCACGGGAATGAATCCGTGGCGGGTCGCCTGGGCCACCGCCATGTTGAGCAGGGCGAGCTCCAGCAGGGCACCCACGCCGGTGAGGTAGTAGAAGCGCGACCCGGACACCTTGGCGCCGCGCTCCACGTCGATCGCACCGAGGATCTCGCCGAGTTCCAGGTGGTCCCTCGGGGTGAAGCCCTCGCCCGCGAAGTCTCGTGGGGTGCCCTGCACCTCGAGAACCGCGAAGTCCGCCTCGCCTCCGACGGGCGCGCGCATGTCGACGACGTTCGAGAGCTCCAGCCACGCGGCCTCCGCCGCGGCCGCGGCGGTGGAGGCAGCGGTGTCAGCGGCCTTCACGCGCTCCGACAGCGCGGTGGCCTCGGACATGAGCGCCTCGAGTTCGGACGCGCGGGCGGCGTCGCCCGGGTCCTTCTTCACCGCTCCCTGGAGCGGTCCGATGCGCTTGGACAGCTGCTTCTGCTCCGCGCGAACGGCGTCGTACTCGGCCTGGCGGGCACGGCGCGCGGCATCGAGTTCGACCAGCCGGTCGACGAGTGCGGCGTCCTCGCCACGACGACGCTGGGACTCGCGCAGAGTGTCGGGAGAATCGCGCAAGATACGGGGGTCGATCACCGCACCAGGCTAGAGGTAAAGGCCGTGAGTTCCCCGCTCGGTCCCGTCGGGCGCGGCGCCCGCGACACCCGGGGGCAGGATCTCCGGCGGGCCGGCAGAGCGACGCCGCATCTCCTCGAATTGGGCGCGCGCCGCCATCTGCTGGGCGAAGAGTGCCGTCTGGATCCCGTGGAAGAGGCCCTCCAGCCAGCCGACGAGCTGGGCCTGCGCGATGCGCAGTTCGGCCTCGCTGGGGATCTCCTGCTCGGTGAAAGGAAGGGACAACCGTTCCAGCTCCTCCACGAGGTCGACGGAAAGGCCGTCCTCGAGTTCCGCGAGCGACCGCGCATGGATCTCGCGCAGGCGAGAACGAGCCGCTTCGTCCAGGGGCGAAGCGCGGACCTCCTCGAGCAGTTGACGGATCATCGCGGCCACGCGCATCACCTTCGCCGGCTGCTGAACGAAGGCCGCCACGGCCGGATCGGTGACGGATTCCGCCGGAACGGCGTTCTCCGGCCTCACCGTCTCCCCGTGGGGCGTGACGATGAGCGGGCGTTCGGAGTGGTACTCGGTCACGTCACCATGGTCGCAGATGTCCATGCGGCAACGGTTCCTGACTGATTGCTCAGGCAGGACGCCGCAGCGTGCGCACGTGTTCGCATTGCTTGATCGTTCGTTCTCGCGATGCAAGACTGCGTCGCTGGCGTCCACGTCGCGACCTGCTCATGACCGTTCCGTGACCAATCACGTCCGATGACTCTGAGGTGAGATGAACTGCAACTGGGTGACTCCCAAGGCCGAACCCCGACCCGCCGGCGACAAGGGATGGGGAGTCTTCGCCATCGAGCCCATCGCCCGCGGCGAGACCGTCGTGGGTTTCGGCGGGTGGGTGATCACCCTGGACGAGGTCGTCGCGCTGGGCCCGGAGCGTCAGAAGCGCACACTCCAGGTCGATGACCACCTCTACATGGCATCGGGCCCGGAGCGAGAGACCGCCGACATGGTCAACCACTCGTGCGAGCCCAACTGCGGCCTGGCCGGGTCACAGATCCTCATCGCCATGCGCGACATCGAGGTCGGGGAGGAACTCTCCTTCGACTACGCCACCTGCGACGGCAGCGACTACGACGAGTTCCCGTGCTTCTGCGAGTCCGCCGACTGCCGGGGGTCCGTCACGGGCTCCGACTGGCGCCGCCCCGAGATCCAGGCCC
>CAIVWG010000180.1 GCA_903909555.1 uncultured bacterium
AGGCGACCGCGGCCGCGGACGCCCGGGCCACCTCGTCGGGATCCGGACCGTCGGACACGGTGGCCTCGGGATCCACGAGCACGTCGGCCTGGTCGCCGATGAGGCGCGCGGGGGTCGACGCGAGCGCCGTCACGTCCTCGTGCGCCCACGCCGCCACGCGGTCATGCCAGGCCCGGGGCATGCGCACCGGGGTCCCGCGGTCGGGCCGGGTCACGAAGGCCTCCCGGATGATCCGCCCGCGCAGTTGCCGCATCTGCCGGTCATCGGCGCGCACCCGGTCTCCCTCGCGGTTGACGGCGGCGAGCACGAGGACCTCGGGTTCGGTGAGACCGACGTTGGCGGCGAGGTCGTCGATGGCCGGCGGCGTCTCGGGGAGCGCGCCGCCCAGGTCGAGCGCGGCGGCGAACCGGTGCCAGAGCTCATCCGGCGAGCCCCCCCGGCGAGGCACGCCGACGACGGTCACGGACGTGCCGAGGGGTGCCCAGCGCCCCACGAGCGAGCCGATCGCGTAGGCGCGCCAGAACGTCTGGTCGGGATCGGAGTCCCAGCGTCGCGCGCACTCCTCCAGGGTGCCCGCGCCGCGTCGCTCGGCCTGCTGGGACAGGTAGGTGGGGAAGGTCGTGCTGCGCCCGTTGCGGATGTGCTGCTGCCAGGAGCTGGGCAGCACGCGCCCGAGGTCGCGCGCGGTGATGATGATGCGGGTGTCCTCGACCCCGAGCGCCTCCACGAGTCGCCGCGCAGCCTCCGCGGTGACGACGGAGAACGCCTCGCCGGAGACGATGGCGGTCCCGTCCCAGCGCGCGACCTTGCGCACCAGTCCCTCCCAGGCCCCCTCCTGCGCGCGCGCCTTGTCGGCCGGCACCCAGGGGAAGGACGCGGTACCGAGGAGTCCGTAGGCGGCCGCCTCGTGGTTGTAGACCTCGCGACGTCCGTGCAGGCGCACCGGGTAGAGCACGTCCTCGCGCTTGAGGGACCCGGACAGCCGGGCCAGGACGCGCTGGAGGTACGTCGTACCCGACTTCTGCGTCCCGATGTGCAGCAGCAGCCGCTTCGCCACGAGGTCTCCTGTTCCCGGGGTCACGGGGCCGTCGGCCCGGGAGGCCTCATCCTCCCACGCGCCCGGCCATGGCAGGCTTCCCACGTGCGGGTGGCGATCCTCGGCAACTTCGACGGCGTCCATCGCGGTCATCAGGAGGTGATCGCGCGGGCGCGGCAGCGGGCGTCGGCGGCGGTCCCTGCGGACCAGGTGGTGGCGGTCACCTTCGACCCGCACCCCACGGCAGTGCTGCGGCCGGGTCACGAGCCGGCGCGCCTGACGACCTCCGAACGCCGCTCCCAGCTGCTTCTCGACGCCGGCGCGGACGAGGTGGTCGTCCTGCCGTTCACGCAGGAGTTCGCCGCCCAGTCTCCTCAGGAGTTCGCCGTCCTCCTGCGCGACGAGGTCGACGCGGACGTGGTCGTGGTGGGCGCCAATTTCCGCTTCGGCAAGGGCGCGGCGGGAAACCCGGAGACGCTCGCCGAACTCGGGGCTCAACTCGGCTTCGACGTGGACGTCGTGGACCTTGCCGGATCGGACGGCACGCGGTGGTCCTCGACGTTCGTGCGCGCCCGCATCGCGGAGGGTGACGTGGCGGGCGCCGCGGAGGCGCTCGGCCGCCCGCACCGGGTGGACGGAGTGGTGCGTCGCGGGGACGCCCGGGGGAGGGATCTGGGATACCCCACGGCGAACGTCGAGGTCGCCCCCGGGACGGCGATCCCACCCGATGGCGTCTACGCGGGGTACCTCCTCGCGGCTGGCGAGCGCCATCCCGCGGCCATCTCCGTGGGGACCAACCCTCAGTTCGGCGGCGCGGAGCGCCGGATCGAGGCCTACGCGCTCGGGAGGGATGACCTCAGCCTGTACGACGAGGGCGCCGGCGTGGAGTTCATCGCGTTCCTGCGCGGCCAGCAGGTCTTCCCCTCCGTCGAGGACCTCGTCGAGCAGATGGAGCGCGACGTCGCCGCTGCCGAGGGGGCCTTGGGCGACGGCTGATAGCCTTGTACCGACGGTTCCGGGGCGGGCGCCCTGGGATTCGTGTCGGATGCGGATCGTCCGTGTCCCGGATCGCCGGTCGGGTGACCCCGCGCCGGTCGGCCCGCGTCGCGCCCGAAGGGATGGATACCGTGGCTCTCGACACCGCCACCAAGCAGCAGATCATCACGGAGTTCGGCTCCTCTCCGCAGGACACGGGGAGCCCGGAGGTGCAGATCGCCCTCCTGTCCCGTCGCATCAGTGACCTCACCGAGCACCTCAAGGCGCACAAGCACGACCATCATTCGCGCCGCGGCCTGCTCATCCTGGTCGGCCAGCGTCGTCGGCTGCTGCAGTACCTGCAGCGGACCGACATCGAGCGCTACCGCGCCATCATCGAGCGTCTCGGCATCCGCCGATAGCAGACCGGCAGTCTTGCCGGCACAACTGAATAGTCGCCTCTTGCACGTCCACCGCCGACGAGAAGTCGGTCCTCGGTAGTGGCATCCGGGCTCGCCCCGGATGCCTCGATCGAAGACCGGCTCGTTCCCAGCCCGCCCGATGCGGGCCGGGAGATCCGACGTCACGTCGAGCCGGCGGGGACGCCCGGGCCCATGCCCGGCAACCCCATGAAGGAGGGACCCGTGGAGGGTTCTGTCACCACGACCGAGGCCGTCATCGACAACGGCGCCTTCGGCACTCGCACCATCCGCTTCGAGACCGGACGCCTGGCCCGCCAGGCGGGCGGCAGCGTCGCGGCATTCCTCGACGACGACACGATGGTGCTCAGCGCCACGACGGCGTCGAAGCACGCAAAGGAGCAGTTCGACTTCTTCCCGCTCACCGTCGACGTCGAGGAGCGGATGTACGCCGCGGGGCGCATTCCCGGCTCGTTCTTCCGCCGCGAGGGGCGTCCCACCGAGGACGCCATCCTGGCCTGCCGTCTCATCGACCGCCCACTGCGCCCGTCCTTCGTCAAGGGCCTGCGCAACGAGGTGCAGGTCGTGGTCACCGTGCTCGCTCTCAACCCGGACGACCTCTACGACGTCCTCGCCATCAACGCCGCCTCTGCGTCGACGCAGCTCGCCGGCCTGCCCTTCTCGGGCCCCATCGGCGGGGTGCGCATCGCCCTCATCGACGGTCAGTGGGTCGCCTTCCCGCGGCATTCCGACCTCGAGCGCGCGGTGTTCGACATGGTCGTGGCCGGCCGGGTCGTGGAGGACGACGTCGCGATCATGATGGTCGAGGCCGAGGCCACCACCCAGACGCTGGACCTCGTGGCCGTGGGCGCAGCCGCTCCCACCGAGGAGGTCGTGGCCGCGGGCCTCGAGGCCGCGAAGCCGTTCATCCGCGCCCTCTGCACGGCCCAGGACGCCCTGGCGGCCGCTGCGGCGAAGCCGGTGGGGGAGTTCCCCGTGTTCCTGGACTACTCCGACGATGTGTACGCCGCCGTCGAGGCTGCCGCGGCATCGCGGATCTCCGAGGCACTC
>CAIVWG010000181.1 GCA_903909555.1 uncultured bacterium
ACCGACCTTCTGCTTGGTCCCACGCACGAGGAGATGTTCACCCTCATGGTCAAGGGGGAGTACTCCTCGTACAAGGACCTGCCACTGTGCATCTACCAGATTCAGACGAAGTACCGCGACGAGGCGCGTCCCCGCGCGGGCATCCTGCGCGGCCGCGAGTTCGTCATGAAGGACTCCTATTCCTTCGACGTCGACGACGCCGGCCTTGAGCGCTCGTACCTGCGACATCGCGACGCCTACATCGCGACCTTCGACCGCCTCGAGCTTGACTACGTCATCGTGTCCGCTCAGTCGGGGGCCATGGGCGGCTCCCAGAGCGAGGAGTTCCTCGCGCCCACCGAGTCGGGCGAGGACACGTTCATCCGCTGCACGTCGTGCGACTACGCAGCGAACGTCGAGGCGGTTGTCACCCCGCCGCAGGCGGCTCTCTCGATCGAAGGGCTGCCGCCGGCCGTCGTGCACGACACGCCGGACACGCCCACGATCGCCACGCTCGTCGAGGTGTCCAATGCCCGGGCGGAGACCCGCCGGGCGGACAGCCCCTGGACGGCTGCCGACACCCTCAAGAACGTCGTCCTCATGGCGAGCTACCCCGATGGGCGGGAGGAGCCCGTCGCGATCGGGGTGCCCGGCGACCGCGAGGTGGACCTCAAGCGGGTGGAAGCGGCACTGCACCCGGCCGTCATCCGACCGTTCGAGGAGGGCGACTTCCCCCGCTACCCCGCTCTCGTCAAGGGATACATCGGCCCGGGTGCGCTCGGCGGCGAGGGCAACGTCCGCTTCCTCGTGGACCCCCGCGTGGCGGTGGGGACGGCATGGATCACCGGGGCCAATGAGCCGGGTCGGCACGTGTACGGCCTTGTCCGCGGCCGCGACTTCGAGGTCGACGGAGAGATCGAGGCCGTGGAGATCGTGGAGGGCGATCCGTGCCCGCGATGCGGGGGTGCGGTGGAGATCGCCCGGGGCATCGAGATCGGGCACATCTTCCAGCTCGGCCGCAAGTACGCAGAGGCGCTCGGGCTCACCGTCCTCGATGAGAACGGCAAGCAGGTCACCGTGACGATGGGCTCCTACGGGATCGGCGTATCCCGAGCGGTCGCGGCGGTCGCCGAGCAGCATCATGACGACAAGGGGCTTGTCTGGCCGCGCGAGGTGGCTCCCGCGGACGTCCACATCGTGGCGACGGGGAAGGAGGACGCGCCCTTCGTCGCGGCCGAGCAGCTGGCCGATGAGCTCGATGGCGCAGGCGTGCGGGTGCTGCTGGACGATCGCCGGGGGGTGTCCCCGGGCGTGAAGTTCAACGACGCCGAGCTCATCGGGATTCCGACGATCGTGGTCGTGGGCAAGCGCCTCGCGGACGGGCTGGTGGAGCTTCGCGATCGCGCCAGCGGCGACTCCGTGGACGTGCCCGTGGGGGAGATCGCCGGGCGCGTCCGCGAGATCTGCGTGCCCTGACGGCCGTGTCGGTCCGGGCGGTCATCTTCGACTGGGGCGGGACGCTCACGCCCTGGCATGACATCGACCTCGTCGAGATGTGGGGCGCCTACGCCTCGGCCTTCGAGCCGGAGGGCGATCCGCGCGTCCTGGCCGAGCGCCTCGCCCGGGAGGAGATCTCGCGCTGGCGGGTGCAGCAGGCGAGCAGCGGCGCGGATGGCACCGGGGCGCTCGACCAGTTGTTCCTCAGCGTCGGCATCGACGTGTCCACGCCCCGGCACGGGCGCGCCCTGGCCGCCTACCTTGCCCACTGGGAACCCCACACCCTGGCGGATCCCGATGCGCTCGGGCTCCTCGGCGCGTTGCGCCAGCGGGGCATCCGCGTGGGCGTCCTGTCCAACACCATGTGGCCGCGATGGCACCACGAAGCCGTCTTCTCCCGCGACGGGCTGCTGCCGCTCATCGACGCCGCGGTCTACTCCAGCGAGATCCCGGTGGCCAAGCCCCATGCGGACGCGTTCCGCTCGGCGCTCGCTGCCGTGGGCGAGCCGCCTCGCACCACCGTGTTCGTCGGGGACCGGCCGTGGGACGACGTGCACGGTGCCCAGGCCGTAGGGATGCGGGCCATCCTCGTGCCGCACTCCCGGCTGGGGGACCAGGCGGTGGATGTCGCGGTGCAGCCCGATGCCGTGGTGCAGCGACTGGGCGACGTCCTCGATGTCGTGATGGCCTGGGACTCGGACGGCGGATGACCCTGGACTGGTACGTCATCGTGGCCCTGTGTGCAGTGGCGGCGGCTGCCGGGTGGATCGACGCCGTGAGCGGGGGCGGCGGACTGCTGCAACTGCCAGCCCTCCTCATCGCGCTGCAGGGTCAGCCTCCCGCGGTCGCGCTCGGGACGAACAAGATGTCGTCGATCCTCGGCACGTCCGCAGCCGCGCTGTCGTACGCGCGCGTCGAACGGCCGCGCCTGCGCACGGCGCTCCCGATGGCGGGAGTGGCCTTCGTGGGTGCCGGTATCGGGTCGTTCCTCGCGTTGCGCCTCCCGGGCGAGGTCTTCCGGCCCGTCATCATCGTGGCCCTCATCGGGGTCTGGGTCTTCGTGGCCCTGCGACGGGATTTCGGGCTGCGCTCTCGCGAGGTGTCCCGGGGACGCCACGTCGCGACAGCCCTCGGCGGGGGGTTTGCGATCGGCGTGTACGACGGCGCCCTCGGTCCGGGCACGGGCTCCTTCCTCGTCGTCCTGCTCGTCGCGGCTCTCGGCTACACGTTCCTCCAGGCGTCCGCGACCGCCAAGATCGTCAACGTCGGGACCAACCTGGCGTCCCTCATCGTGTTCGGCCTCGGCGGAGCCGTCCTGTGGGGTCTCGGCCTCCTCATGGGCGTGTGCAATGTCGCGGGTGCCCTCGTGGGCGCGCGGATGGCGATGTCGCGTGGCAGCGGGTTCGTGCGCATCGTGCTGCTCGTCGTCACGGCCGCCCTCATCGTCGTGCTGGCCGTGCAGACCCTGCGCGCCTGATCTGCCTCGCGCGGCACCTGCCGACGAACTACCCCTCGCGACCGGGGAAGGCTTCCGGAGGGGCACCCCAGGCCACGGAGCGCACGGCGCACTCCCGCGCGGAGAGGATGGCCTGGGTGCGGTCCACTCCGCTGGTCTCCGCGGCCAGGTCGGCGTACGTCGCGCACAGGCGGGCCTCGACGCGGGCGAGCAGGGCGCGTGCCTGCGCCGCGTCCGCGACGGGGGACACGTCGTAGCCGGCGGGCGCGTCGGGCTCGAGGCCGTCCGGGGCGACCTCCCGGAGGGCGAGGACCCGCAGCCGGTGGGCGGCGAGCGCCCCGAGGGCGAGGCTCCGATCGGCTTCGTCCAGGTGGGGTCCGGCCAGGCCGTAGGCGTACACCGCCGCCTGCTCGCCCTCGATCGCGGCGGCGAGCCCCGCGCTCACGTCGACCTGCGCAAGGCCTCGGCGTGCCCGGCCTCGGACGCGGCGATGAGCGCGAGGAGGCGCACGAGATCGGGTGCGCGGGCGACGAGCGAGGAATCGGTCCGGGCGCCGGACGCCTTCTGCTCGGCGTCGATGAGCACGGAGCGCACGTCCCCGCCGGGCGGGAAGTTTGAGGAGGCGGGGCCGGAGGAGGACGAGGGTGGCCCGGTCGATCCCAGGGCGGCGGCGTGCTCTCGATGCTGATCGCGCAGCAGCGTCAGCTGCGCGGGGTCGAGGGCGCCCGGCGAGGCGAGGGCAGCGTCGTACAGGGCGATGAGATCCCACTCCTGGCGTGCGACGTCGTCCTGCAGCCCGAGATCCGGGTCCGGAGGCGGAGCCGGGGAGCTGGATGCGGGGGGAGTCGCGGAGTCGCCCGAGCCGGGGGTGCAGGCGGCGACGGCGAGGGCGGCTCCGGCCGAGAGCACCCCTCGCCGGGACATGGGGTGCATGTTCACGCCACTCCCGGTGCCCGAAGCCAGCGTCCGGAGGTCCCGGACGTCCTGGAGCCCTGCCTGTCGGGGCCAGCATGCCATGCGGGGGATACCGATCCGCGCCATCCGCGCCGGGGTCGCGCGCGGGCCGGGCGGCCGGTCGGGCGGGCCCCCCTGAGTACCCTCGTGATGGCGCCCGCGACAGGAGCGGGGATCGGCGGGTGTCGTCGGGGACGGGTTTCGTCGAGGAGAGGAAGGCCATGCGCGGGCAGGACGGCGTGCGGGCACTGCTCGATCCCGTCGTCGCCGACGCAGGCCTGGACCTGGAGGAGGTCAGCATCAGCGCCGCGGGCAAGCGCCGGCGCGTGCGTATCGTCATCGACGGGGATGGCGGCGTCGACCTCGACACGATCGCGCGCATCAGTCAGGACGTGTCGCAGGCCCTCGATGGGAGCGATGCCCTGGGCGATGCGCCATACGTGCTCGAGGTCACGTCCCCGGGAGTCGACCGTCCGCTCACCCTCCCGCGGCACTGGCGTCGCGCGGTGGGACGCCTCGTCGCCTGCACCCTCGCGGATGGCAGTAGCGTGTCCGGGCGCATCACGTCAGCCGATGACGCCGAGGCCGTCCTCGACGTGGACGGGGCCCCGGTCTCGGTTCCGCTGGCGGACGTGGCGCGGGCCCAGATCGAGATCGAGTGGAGCCGTCCGGATGCCCCGGCGGAGTAGTCGCCGAGCGGGCGTGGAGTAGGCCATGGACATCGACGTGAGTGCGCTCAAGGCCCTGGTCCGGGAGAAGGAACTCTCCTGGGATCTCGTCATCGACTCCATCGAGCAGGCCCTGCTCGTGGCCTACCAGAAGACGGAGGGCGCGGCTGCCGACGCCCGCGTGGAGGTGGATCGCAAGACCGGTCACGTCACGGTCTGGGCGCGCGAAGAGCCCGCCGAGGCGCTCGCCGAGGACCAGGTCGCCGGAGCCCCCGCGCCGCAGTTGCGCGAGTACGACGACACCCCGGGCGGCTTTGGCCGAGTGGCCGCGACGACGGCCCGCCAGGTCCTCCTCCAGCGGTTGCGCGAGGCGGAGGAGGACCGGACCTTCGGGGAGTTCAGCGGCACGGAGGGCGACCTGGTCTCGGGGGTCATCCAGCAGGGGTCGGACCCGCGCGTGGTGCGTGTCGACCTGGGCAAGGTCGAGGCGATCCTTCCCCCGTCCGAGCAGGTGCCGGGGGAGTCCTATCCGCACGGCTCGCGCATCAAGTGCGTTGTCACGAGTGTCCGCAAAGGTCCTCGCGGCCCGCAGGTGACGGTGTCCCGCTCCCATCCGGGGCTCGTCCGCGGCCTGTTCGCTCTCGAGGTGCCCGAGATCGCCGACGGCAGCGTGCAGATTGCCGGACTCGCGCGGGAGGCCGGTCACCGGACGAAGATCGCCGTGCGATCCACCGCCCCCGGGGTGAACGCCAAGGGTGCCTGCATCGGGCCCATGGGCCAGCGCGTCCGCCAGGTCATGAGCGAACTCGGCGGAGAGAAGATCGACATCGTGGACTTCAGCGATGACCCTGCGGAGCTCATCGGCCACGCGCTCTCGCCGGCCCGGGTCAGCCGCGTGGAGATCGTGGATCCGGAGGCCCGGGCCGCCCGGGTCACCGTGCCGGACTACCAGCTGTCCCTCGCGATCGGCCGCGAGGGGCAGAACGCCCGGCTGGCGGCGCGCCTCACCGGGTGGCGCATCGACATCCGCTCCGACGAGGCCCCGGCCGAGGCGCCCTCGGAACCGGTCGCCCAGGACGGCTGATTCGGGCTCCGCCTCGCGACCGCGCCTCGCCCGCCCCGATCTCGGCCCCGTGGTCTCCGACCGGGGGTCCGAGCCGTTACACTCCTGAGGTCTGAGAGGGACGTCCCGGGACCGATGTGAGCACCTCGCGCGCACGCTGCGTGCGCACCTGCATCGGATGCCGGGAGCGGACCGCTCCGGCCGACCTCCTGAGAGTCGTCCTCAGGGGCGGGGACGCCGTCCCCGACCCCACGGGTTCGCTCGCCGGGCGGGGTGCGTGGGTGCACCTCGGCTGCATCGAGGTCGCAGAGCGCCGCAAGGCGTTCGCCCGCGCGCTGCGGGCTGCTGCTCCGCCGGGGATGTCGGCGGTGCGGGAGTACGCGGCACGCAGGGTCGCCGTCGGGCCGGCCTAGCCGACCCGCAGCGATCTCGTTCGAGTCCGTCGCATTCCGCGGTCCGGGCCGCCGCACCGGCGACCCAGAAGGGGCAGTCGAGGATGAGCCACCGATGAGCACCCAGCCATGAGCAGGGTCCGCCACCACTGACGGTCCGGACGCGCGCCACCTGAGCGCGCCCCCGGACCAAAGACAGGAGAGTCGTGTCGAAAGTCCGGGTCTACGAGCTCGCTAAGGAGCTCGGAGTCGAAAGCAAGGTTGTTCTCGCCAAGCTCGCGGAGCTCGGTGAGTTCGTGCGGTCGGCCTCGTCCACCATCGAGGCGCCCGTGGTGCGCAAGCTCAAGGACGCCATGCCGGCTGCCGAAGCCGCCCCCGCCAAGCCCAAGCGCGCCCGCAAGGCCGCAGAGCCGGCTCCCGCCGAGGCCGCGCCCGCCGAGGCCGCCCCCACCGCTGCGACCCTCGTGGCCGAGCCCGCGCCCGAGGCCGTCGCCGAGCCGGCTGCATCGCTATCGCCCCCGCCTACCCCCACGACTCCCGCTCCCGCCGCGGAGCAGCGAGAGACCGGCGTGGCCGCCGCGGCGCCGGGCGAGGGGCCCACCCCGGGCCCGCGCCCGGCACCCCGACCGACGGCACCCCGACCCGGCAACAACCCCTTC
>CAIVWG010000182.1 GCA_903909555.1 uncultured bacterium
GTCATGGCCGGGGCTCGGGTGCCGACGAGGTGGACCTGCTCCGCGTGTGGGTCCCCTAGGGCCGAGCCCTCCGGAATCGTGTTCGAGGATCCGTTCGCGTCCAGCGGGGGATCGTCCTGCGGTTGTGGATGCGGCTGAACGACTGGTCTACGAGGAGCGCGAAGGTGCTCCTGGAGGGGCGATCGGCTCGCGCCGGTCGCCCCTCCGCATGTCTGCGCCGCACGTGCCTCGCGCAGTGGCGGGGTCTCCGGTCGCTGTTGCGGGTGCCCGATTCCGCGTCGTGGGCTTCGCCCCGCGGCTCGCTCAACGGATAACGCTGCCTCAGTTCGGCTCGTGGGAGGTGCGTCCGCGGCGACCGCTGCCTACCGTCAGGGGGTGACCCCTGCCCGTCGAGCGGTTCTCCTGTCCATGTCCGCTGTCACGGCGGTCCTCACCGCCGCGGCGCTGCTCACGCCCATGGGCCCCGCCCAGGCTGCGGGGCCCCAGTCGGTCGAGGTGGTGGGCGACACCATCCGGATGGAGGGCACTCCGGACAACGACAAGATCTACGTCAACGTCGAGGCACCTGACCTGGTGGAGGTGTCGTTGGCGAGCAACGACACCTGGGGCGCCCTGCCGTTGGCTGCGGGCAATGGGTGCGTGGTGAAGTACGAAGGCCTCGTCACGTGCCAGACCGCCGGTGTCGCCAAGGTCGAGGTGCGGGCACTTGCCGGAGACGACCTTGTCTTCACGGGGTGGGGCTGGCGCGCGCAACCGGGCTTCATCCTCCCCATGCACTTCTACGGGGGACCAGGACGCGATGACCTTCGCGGTGGTCCCGGTGACGACTTCCTCTACGGCGAGGCCGGGAACGACACGCAGATCCTCGGGGACCGAGGCGCCGACTCCCTCTTCGGGGGGGAGGGAGACGACGTCGGTCTCAAGGGGGAGGGCACAGGCGTCCTCGTATCCCAATTCCGCCCGGATGTCATCGACGGCGGCCCTGGCATCGACACCTACGAGGAGGGCCGGGCCCCGATCGACCGAGCGCAGTTCGTGAGCCTCGACGGCGTGGCTAACGACGGGAGCGACCTGGACGACAACCCCGAGAACGGCGCCGAGGAGGGGGACAACATCCTGCCCACGGTGGAGAACGTCACGGGAAGCCAGAACGACGACTACATCGTCGGGTCCGCGGGAGCCAACGTCCTCAAGGGCGACTTCGGCACCAATGCTATTGCCGGGCTCGGAGGTGCTGACGCGATTAATGTCGGGGCAGGGCCCGGCACCGCGGACGGCGGGGAGGGCGACGACGAGATCACCTTCGCGAACGACTCGATCATCTTCGGGGGCCCTGGCAACGACAAGCTTCGCGGGGGAGGCGGCCGCGTAGACGCGGGGCCCGGATTCGATGACGTCCTGCTCGGCGTTGGCAACGACATCCTGGACATCACCGACGGCACGCTCGATCGCGCGTCCTGCGGCCTGGGGGCGGACATCGTCTACGCGGATGCCGAGGACGTCCTCGCGGGTGGACTCGGGGAGGATTGCGAGGTTCGGGTGGGCGATGTCGAGCAGAGCAGGCTCACCAACGTGAACATCCAGCTCACGATCGAGCAGCCGGGGTTCGGCACTCTTCAGGTCACGGTCCGACAGGGCAAGCAGGTGCTGGGAACGGCGAAGGTTCAGGCGGGCGCGGCCGGGGAGCAGAAGGTGACCATCCCGCTGTCGGCGAAGGACCAGCGTCGCCTCGCCAAACTCAAGCAACTGGCCGCCGTCGTCCAGACCCAGTTCACGCCGGCCGGAGGCGAACCCGCGCGCGCCGACCGCAAGGTGACCATCAAGCGCTAGGTCGCCGGTCCCAGCAGGGCGTCGATCCGGTTCGCGAGAGCGGGTTCGGGCTGTGCTCCGACGACGCGGTCCACGGGCTTGCCGTGACGGAGGAAGACCAGGGTGGGGATGCTGCTGGCATCGAACTGCCGGGCAGTGGCGGGGCTGTCGTCCACGTTGACCTTGACCACCTTCACCCGGCCCGCGTAGCGCTCGGCGAGCCGCTCGAGCACGGGCGCCACCATCCGGCACGGCCCGCACCACGGCGCCCAGAGGTCCACGAGGACCAGACGTGAGGTGTCGACCGCCGCTGCGAAGTCGGCGTCGGTCGCGTCCGCGATCCAGGGAAGGTCCGATTGGCAGGTCCCACAGCGTGGTCGGCCCGGGCTGGCCGCGGGAACGCGGTTCTTGGTGCCGCAGGAGGGGCAGGCCGCAGCAAGGAGTGGACCACGGACCAGCCTGCGCACGAAATCCTGCCGAGCCTACCCATGCGCGTCGCTCTGCTCGGTCCCTCAGGCTCAGGCAAGACCCAACTCATCCAGTCCATGCTCCTCGA
>CAIVWG010000183.1 GCA_903909555.1 uncultured bacterium
CTACCAGGTCAACTGGTTCCGCAAGGACGCCCAGGGCAAGTACCTCTGGCCCGGATTCGGCGACAACTCGCGCGTGCTCGAGTGGGTGGTGCGTCGCACGGAGGGCGAGGCCGAGGCGGTCGATACCCCCCTCGGCCGGATCCCGGCCCCCGGAGAGATCGACATGAGCGGCTTGGACCTCTCCCCGGAGCAGGAGGCCGAGCTCTTCGCCATCAACGCCGATATGTGGCGGGCGGAGGCGGACCTCACCGAGGACTACTACGGGCAGTTCGGGGATCGCGTTCCCCCGGCGCTCCGCGAGCAACTGGCGGCGCTGCGGGAGCGTCTGGGCGGCTAGCGGGACCCGCCCTCAGCGCTCAAGGCGGGACGTGGCGGACGAGGACCTGGTCAGGCGATGACGGCGAGAGGCCGCAGCGCCTGGTCGATCTCCTCCGCCGCCGCGATGGCGCCCTGGCCGCGCTGACGGGGGTACTCCGCGATGTCGATGCGGGCGTAGATCGCCTCGCGCTCCTCCTCGGTGAGGCCCCCCCACACGCCGTAGGGCTCACGTGCGCGGACGGCGTAGTCGGCGCACTCGATGCGCACCGGGCAGGAGGCGCAGACCGCCTTGGCCGCGAGGTCGCGGGAGCGGCGGGCGGAGCCGCGCTCATTCTGGGGGTGGAAGAAGAGGCTGGGATCGGCTTTCCGGCAGGAGCCGTGCTCCTGCCAGTCCCAGACTGCGTCTTGGGGGACTTGGGCGAGAGGTTGCTGGGGCATGTCCACCACGGTAGGTCTCGTTGAGCGCTGATGGGCTCGGCTAATGCGGTGGAACGTACTCGTCCGAACGGATGATGTGGCGCCCTTGACCTGGGGGTTGTCTCGGGGTTACCCCGGGTATTCCTGTGATTTCCCAGTCGCTTTTCAGGCAAGGGTGCTGAGCCCCTGCGGGCGAGCGACTAGTCGTTGGAGTCGACGGCGACAGCCTTCTCGGCGGCGATCGACGCGCGAACGTCGTCCATGTCGACGTCGCGCTCGGCCTGGACCAGCTGCGTCAGCGCGTCCTGCGGGAGGGCTCCCGCCTGCGAGTAGAGCACCACGCCGTCTCGGATGGCCATGAGCGTGGGGATCGAGGAGATCGAGAAGGCCCCGGCGAGCCCGCGCTCGGCCTCCGTGTCGACCTTGGCGAAGACGATGTCGGGGTTGGCCTCGCTCACGGCCTCGTACACCGGGGCGAACGCCCGGCACGGTCCGCACCAGGCCGCCCAGAAGTCCACGAGGACGATGGGGTTGTCCTGCAGGGTGCTCGCGAAGGTCTCCTCGGTGAGGGTCACGGTGCTCATACCCCCTAGGGTATCCAGCGCAAGGTTCTATGTCGACCGGGGCGCCCTGGTCCGGCCTGTCATGGACACCCTCGGCCCGGACTTCGCCCGGTGACGCGTCCTACGCCCGCGTGACCGTGGCTCCCGGATGCGCCACGATGGGCGGGTGGACGACGAGATCCCCTACGTCGGCCGGGAGAACCTCGACCCCCGCGCCGGACGACTCCTCGTCGCGGCGCCGAGCCTCGGTGTGCCCTTCCACCACGCGGTCATCCTGCTCCTCGAGCACGACGAGTCCGGATCACTCGGCGTCGTGCTCAACCAGCCGACCACCCTCGACGTCGGCACGGTGCTGCCGTCCTGGCGCGACCACCTCACCGGCGAGCCCACCCTCTACCAGGGTGGACCCGTCGCCCTGGACAGCGCGCTCGGGCTCGCGGCCACGATGCGCGACGACGAGCCGCCGGGGTTCCGGCGCGTGAGCGGCCCCCTGGGCATCATCGACCTGGACACCCCGCCGGATGACCTCGGGCCGCACCTCAGCGCGCTGCGCATCTTCGCCGGCTACGCCGGCTGGGCGCCTGACCAGCTCGACGGTGAACTCGAAGAGGGCTCGTGGGCCGTGGTTGAGGCCGACGATCCCATCGTGGACACCTTCGTCGCCGAGCCCGACGAACTGTGGTCCCTGGTCCTGCGCCGCGCGGGGGGCACCCTCGCCTGGTGGGTGAACTGCCCCGCGGATCCCGCGCTGAACTAGCGAGACAGTCCCGACCGACCCGCCACTCACGCCCCCGCTTCCCTCTACACTCCCCCCATGAGCACGCCGCTGGAGTCGCCGTCCCTCGAGGGCACCACCCTCACCGAGGAGCGCCTGGCCTCGACGGACGAGGGCGATCACGAGCGCTTTTCCCACTACGTCCCCAAGGACAGGATCGTGGAGAGCGCGGTCACGGGATCCCCGGTCACGGCGCTGTGCGGCAAGAAGTGGGTGCCGGGCCGCGACCCGTCGAAGTTCCCGGTCTGCCCGGAGTGCCAGGAGATCTACAGCGGCATGCGACCCGGCAAGCCCCGCGACCCCGACGGCTCGTCCTGAGTCTCTTCTCCCCGCAGTACCGCGGCGCCACCATCGGCGTCGTCTCCGCGATGACCCTCTTCGCCTTCGAGGGCATGGCCGTCGCGACCGTGATGCCGGTGGTGGCCGTCGAGCTCGGCGGACTCGGCCTGTACGCATGGGCGTTCAATGCGTACGTCGCCTGCTCGCTCGTCGGCATGGTCGTGGCGGGAACCTGGTGCGACCGCGACGGGCCCCGCCGCGCGATGTGGACCGGGCTCATCGTGTTCGCGGGCGGGGCCATGGCGGCCGGGTTCGCCTGGTCGATGCCGGTGCTCATCGCCGCGCGCGGCGCCCAGGGCCTCGGCGGCGGCGCACTCATCGTGGCGACGTACGTCGTCATCGCCCGGGCCTTCCCCGAGGATCTGCGGCCTAAGGCCTTCTCTCTCCTCGCCGCGTCCTGGGTCGTCCCCGCGATCGTGGGCCCGCTCATCGCCGGGTGGCTCACCGAGTCCCTGTCCTGGCGCTGGGCCTTCTGGCTGGTCCCGTTCGTCCTGCTCCTGCCGGCCCTGCTGCTCCGGTCCGTCCTGCGCGAGCATGAGGGGGGCACCGGCGAGGATCGCGAGGGGCGTGTCGTCGCGGCCATCGCCACGGCCCTCGGCCTCACCCTCGCGATGTTCGCGCTCATGCGCCCCGCCGGTCTGCCCGTGTGGGTCGATGTCGTCGGCCTGGCCGCCGGGGTCACCCTCATCGTCATCGCCGCACGCCGACTGCTCCCCGAGGGTGCGCTCCGGCTCGGACGCGGGCTGCCCACCACGATCCTGATGCGCGGCGTTCTCGCGGGGGCATTCTTCGGGGCGGAGACCTTCGTTGCCCTCGCCCTCGTGGAGCAGCGCGGATTGACCGTGACGCAGGCGGGTCTCGTGCTCAGCGTGTCCGCGCTGGGCTGGTGGTCAGGGTCCTACGCGCAGAGCAGGATTCCGGAGTCGGTCGATCGAGCGAGCACCGTGCGCGTAGGCGCGCTCATCATCGCGGGCGGACTCGCCACGCTACCGCTGTGTCTGGTGTCCGGAGTGCCGGCGTTCGTGTGCGCGGTGTCGTACTTCATCGCCTCCATCGGCATGGGCCTGTGCTTCCCCTCCATCGCCGTGCAGACGCTGCGCCTATCCCCCGAGGACCAGCAGGGTGCCAACTCCGCGGCCCTGCAGATCTCCGACGCGATCCTGAGTTCCCTGGCGCTCGGAGTCCTCGGGATCATCCACTCGTCGGCGGTCGCCGACGGCGGCGCCACCGTGCTCACCTACGACACCCTGTGGTGGCTGTGCGCGGTCATCGCCGTGGGAGGCGCGCTGCTGGCCGGCCGAATGCGCCCTGCCGATGTGCCCGCGCTGCGGCGCTGACGCGCCCGCGTTACGGGGCCGTCCCCGCTGGTAACGTGACCAACCACTGATCAAAGATCGGGTGACCCCACCGGACCACCCTGCCTGCGGAGGCGCCATGCGAACACCCACCATGACCTCGATCCTGCGGTGGGCGGTGGTCGGAGTCCTCGGCGTCGCGCTCGTCGCCGCCCCCGGCATCGCCTCGGCGTGGACCAAGGGCAACACGCCGCCGAGCCGACTCCTCGACGGTCCCCACACGAAGATCAGCGGCCCCTACTCCGTGGCCTTCGACGCGCAGGGCCGCATGTACGTCGCCAACTCCATGTCCAATTCCGTGGAGATGTACGCCGCGAACTGGGCGAACGGCGACACCGCGCCGAGGAAGTCGCTGGTCGGCCCAGCGACCGGCCTGGCTGCCCCGGCATCCATCGCCTTCGATGCCGCCGGCAACATGTACGTGGCCAATATCGCGGCGAACTCAGTGACGGTCTATGCGCCCGAATGGGCCAAGGGCAACACCGCGCCGATCAAGACCCTGTCCGGCCCGAGCACCGGCATGGATCAGCCGATTGGGCTCGCCTTCGATGCCTCCGGGCGCATGTACGTCGCGAGTTTCAGGGCGAACGCGATCCTCGTGTTCGCCGCCGACTGGGCCAGCGGCGACCGGGCTCCCGTCAAGTACCTGGGTGGCCCGAACTCCGGTGTCAATGGCCCGACCAGCATCGCATGGGACCCCTCTGGGCAGATGCACGTGACCAACATCCTGGCGAACACGGTGACCGCCTACCCTGCAGACTGGGCCAGCGGCGACATGCCGCCCGTGAAAGTCCTCGCAGGATCGGCCACCGGGCTGGGCGCGCCGGTCGACGTGGACTTCGACTATCTCGGCCGCATGAACGTGCTCAACACGGGCGCTTTGGACTGCAAGTATGAAACGGTGGCAAGCCTGGCCGTGTACCCCGGTGACTGGGAGTCCGGCAACACGGCCCCGAGCAAGGAGCTCAAGGGCTCGAACACCAAACTCGCGTGCCCCGTGTCCCTGGCC
>CAIVWG010000184.1 GCA_903909555.1 uncultured bacterium
GAACCCCTCCCCCGCGACGCGGCGTCCGCCGAACGCGATGGAGACGGCCAGGCCAGCGTCGTTCATGCCATCCATGAGGCCCCACCCGCAGTCCGACATGCCGAGGATCGTGCGACCGGACCAGTGGGTCCGCAGGGCCAGCGTGTCGGACAGGAACGCGGGGTAGTCGTAGTTGCGGACGAGGATCGGCTCGGGGCCGCCGAGCATGGCGATCGAGCACGCGGACACGAGAGCGGGAGGGCACCAGTGGCTGAGGAACCGCGCCTTCAGGTCGTCTCCCCCCACGGCCTCCACCAGGGCGTCGTAGTCGCCGACGAGCTCGGGCATCCAGCGCCGAAGGGCCGCGCGCGACTGCGCGTAGGACGGCCTCGGGAGTTCGCCCTCGTGGAGGAACCATCGACGGTACGACGGCCACGCCTGCTCGAACTGCTCGGCGATCTCGGGGCCCGGACGGGGCCCGGCATCGACGCACCGGAACGGCAGCAGCACCTCCGTCACACTCACGGGGAAGGGCTCGCCGCTCACCTCTCCTACCCTAAGGTAGGCGGGTGCGCGCCGAGGAGTACGCCGAGCACGACGCGCTCGGGCTGGCCGACCTGGTGCGCCGAGGCGAGGTGTCCCCCGGGGAACTGGTCGAGTGCGCCCTCGCGGCTCATGAGCAGGTCGACGGCGTCGTGAACTCCGTCGTGGCGATGCATCCCGATCGTGCCCGTGATGACGTCGACCTGACCGGTCCTCTCGCCGGGGTTCCCTACCTCGTGAAGGACCTGTTCCACGGGGCCGTGGGCCTGCCCTGTGGCAACGGGAGCCGACTGTCCGCTGACTGGCGGGTGGCCCGCAGTTCCCAGATCGTCGCGCGCGCCGCAGCCGCCGGGATGCGCGTGGTCGGACGCTCCACGACGAGCGAGTTCGGGGTCATGGGGACGACCGAGACGATCGCGCAGGGCATCACGTCATCCCCCTGGAGTCCCCAGCACATGGCCGGCGGCTCCAGCGGGGGCGCCGCCGCCGCCGTGGGTGCCGGCATCGTCCCCGTCGCGCTCGCGAGTGACGGTGGCGGATCCATCCGCATCCCGGCGTCCGCGTGCGGGGTCGTGGGCCTCAAGCCGAGTCGAGGGCGTGTGCCCTGGGGGCTGCGCAGCAAGGAGCCGCTCCTCGGCTGGGCCGTGCAGTTCGCCGTCTCCCGGACCGTGCGCGACACCGCGGCGATGCTGGACGCTCTCGGCGGCCCGACTCCGGGCGACCCCGAAGGCATGCCCCGCCCCGCCACGTCCTTCCTCGCGTCGCTCGACGCGCCTCCGCCCGCACTCCGCGTGGCCTGGTGGACCGATCCCTGGTCGGGCCACGCGCCGGACCCCGACGTCACGTCCGCAACGCAGCGCACGGCTGAACTCCTCGTGGACCTGGGCCACCGCGTCGAGCAGGCCTCACCCCGATTCGACTGGGATCCCTACCTCACGGCGATGACCGACGTCTGGGCGAGCACCACGGCCCACACCATCGATGGCTTCGCCGCTGCCCTCGACCGACCCGTCAGTGCGGACACCCTGGAGGGGGCGACGCTCCAGATGGTGGAGCACGGACGACAGGTCACCGCGGCACAACTGCTCTCGGCCATCGACGCGGAGATGATCCTCACCTCCGCGATGAACGCCTTCTTCCGCGAGTACGACGTCCTGCTCACCCCCACGCTCGCCGCGGTCCCACCGCGCGTCGGTCTCTACGACCCCGTGGCGCCCACTCCTCCGCGCGAGACCCTGGCAACCTGGTCGCGCTGGGAGTGCTTCCTCCCGGTGTTCAACACCACGGGGCTTCCTGCCATCAGCCTCCCTCTGCACATGTCGGAGGGCGGCCTGCCCCTGGGCATGCAGTTCGTCGCCGCGATCGGGCGCGAGGGAACCCTGCTCCGCCTTGCCGGCCAGCTCGAGGAGGCGCTGCCCTGGCGCGACCGGCGCCCTGCCGCATTCCCGCGCTGACGACGGTGCTGGTCGACGACCGGACGGCGAACCGCGGCTAGGATGCAACCGCGCCATGAGGAGGACGAGTGAACTACCTGCTGCTGATGACGCTCATTCTTCTCGGCTGCGTGGGACTCGGAATTCTCCTCGGCATCATCGTGGTGCGCCTCGGCCACAACCACGATCCTCTGGACGACACCGGCTTCGTTGCCGACGGCCTCAGCGCCACCCTGGGCACGGTGGGCGGCCTCCTCGCCTTCGTCCTCGGGTTCCTCGTGGTCTTCACCCTCGACAACTACACCGCGGCCCAGGACATCGCGTCCCAGGAGGCGAGCGCCTACTCGGCTGCCTTCGAGGCTGCCGTGCTCCTGCCCCCTGAGCGGGGCGAGCCCATCCAGCGCGACCTCGCCTGCCTCATCGACTCTGTCCGCACCGAGGGCTGGTTCTACGCCGAGGGCGACCGGCCCACCGCCGACGACGTGATCGAGTCCTGGTGGGTGCAGACCCGCATCGACCTGGGACTTCTTCCCGAGGCTGGCGCGCTTCAGGAGTACGCGGCAGAGACCGTCTATAGCTCGCTGGCCGAGGCCCGATCCCTCGGGGAGCAGCGCCTGCTGATGAACGGCAGTTCGGTCCCCGGCATCATCTGGATCATCATCTGGCTGTCCATCACCGCCTTGGTGACTCTGACCTACGTATGCCTGCGGAACAACACCTTCATCCTGCTGACGTCGATCAGCGTCCTCACCGTCGTCATCGGCGTCGTGCTGTGGGCCCTCATCACCTTCGCCAACCCGTTCTCCACCTCCGACGGCACCGCCGTCGAGGCGGAAGACCTGGCCGCCACCCTGGTCCGACTGCAGGACACCTACCCCACACCGGCGTCAATCTGGGATCCGTGCGGGGAGCCGCCAGCCGTCACGCCCTAGCCCGCACCCATCGGGGAGCCCGGACCCACGCCGCAGGAATCAGCCCGCGGGCGCGAGCAGGCGCACGGTCGCCCAGTCCGCCCCGCGCGCCTTGACCCGCACCTCGACCCACTGACCTGCCGTCGATCTCGGCAGGCGCGCCTGGCGGCGGCCCTCGAGAACCTTCACCTTGGTCCACGGATCGCTGGCTTCCACGCGGTACTGCACGCGATACGCGCCAGGCTTGCGAAAGGCCGGAGCCTTCCATGCCAGCGTGGGCTTGCCACGATGGCTGTCGATGAAGCGGATATTGCGCGGCACCGCGGATGCCTTCGCCTTGGCCGGAAGGGTGTACGACGCTACCTGCCAGCGAGCCGCAGGGTCGCCGATGTAGCCCGTCGCGAATGCGGCGTACGCGACACCGGCGTGCACGGTGAGGGCCTGCGTGCCCGCGTTGCTGGTCGGCTCGCCCAGCGCGATCACCGGATCGCCCATGCGCGCCACCATCCAGCGGGCGCCGCCGGGCTGGTCGCCGAGGGCGGCGTACATGGCTCCGTCCTGGTCGTCGCGCGCGAGCGACGCTCCCACGGTCATGCCGCTGGCGGGCTGCGGGCTCCACGACTTGCCGTCCCACGTCGCGTATCCGGTCAGGGTCGAGCCGATCTTCATCTGACCGGCCGCGTGGACCGTGCCCTTGCCGTCGACGATCATGTCGAGGACGCCCATGCACGGGTTGTAGCCGGGACAGGAGTAGTCGAGGAAGTTGCTCCCCGCCATCGGCGACCACGTTCCGTTCCTCAGCGACCAGGCGTAGCTCTGCATGTTGTTGAGAACGGCGAAGGCACCGACGTAGAGAGTGCCATCAGGCCCGTAGGCGAGGGCCGTCACGGCGACGATCACGTTGAGCGATCCGGGAAGGGCACTCCAGCCCTTCCCGTCGTACATCGCCAGGCTGCCCACCTCCGTCCCGCCGAAACTGCGGAAGAGTCCGCCGACGACGAGGCGCCCCTGGGGGTCGATCGCCATGCTGAAGAGTTCCGAGCCCATGGGGTCCAAGGGGCCCGACGCGGTCCCGAGGTCCTTCCACCCGGAGTCCTGCCACACGGCGGCGAACGCGACACTCTGCTGGCCCACGCGGATCTGCCCGCCGGCGTACAGCGTGCCATCCAGACCCACGACGAGCTTCTTGATGTTGCGCGGTGAACCCGAGCCCAGCAGGGTCCACGCCCCCGCACCCTCGTCCCACGTCGCCAGCCCGAAGGTCCCGCCGGCGTAGAGCGTCCCCCGGTAGCGAATGAGGTCATTGACGGTCCCGGGCAAGGGATCACCGATGGGCACCCACCCGGAGGGGGTGTCGGCCTGCGCGGCGGGTACCGGAGCCGCGACCACGAGGGCTCCGGCGAGGGCGAGGGACAGGAGGGAGGCGAGGGCGGGGCGGAGGCTCTTCATGCCGGGAGGGTAGGTCACGCGAGGGGCTTGACGCTCTCCGGGAGCGCTTCGGCGCGCCTCGTGGCACTTCGGCGCCTCGCGAGGATGATGTGGCCGTTGCGGCACGCCGGTGCATCGGGCATCTGCGTAAGCCGCAGGCCCAGAGGAGTCATTATGTCCGACACCCCCCCTCCCCCTCCGCCCCCCCCATCCCCGCCCACGCCGCCTCCCGCTGGACCTCCGCCCGCCGGCGGAAGCCCGGACATCGGCGCCGCGGTCAGCTGGGCGTTCACGGCGTTCGGACGCAATGCCGGTGTCATGATCGGCCTCGCCGCCGTGGTCATGGTCGCCGGCCTCATCGGCTGGGTGCTGCGGCGGGCGCTGGACCCGATCGTCAACCGCCTCGTCTACGGATGCGAGAACATCGAGACCGCAGAGCAGCTCAACGCCTGCCTCGCGAGCAGCTCCGCCGGCATCTTCGCGAGTTTCGTGGGGGGCATCCTCCTGCAGATCGTCATCTTCATCATCGTCCTGCTCGCCGAGATCGGCCTCATCAACGCCTCGCTCAAGGTCACTCGCGGCGAGAAGCCCTCCTTCTCCGACATCTGGCACCCGCATCACGCTTGGCTCTACCTCTTCGTCTCCATCGTCTCGGGTGTCCTCATCGGCTTGGGCTTCATCTTCTGCATCATCCCCGGGCTGATCCTGCTGTGGCTGTGGCAGTTCGTGCGGTACGCCGCCCTCGACCGAGGCCAGGGCTTCGGCGATGCGTTCTCCACGGCCACCCGCGCCGTCCTGGACAACAAGGGCCCCGCAGTCCTCACCCTGCTCGTCGTGTTCGTGGCGTCGCTGGTCACGGTCTTCACCTGCGGTATCGGGGCGTTGGTGGTGTACCCCTTCACCGACCTCTTCATGGCCCACATGTACCGGCAGTTCCGCCGGGAGCCGGTAGCCGAGGTCGCGTAGTCGGGCACCTCGCCGCGCAGGTCACCCCCGCCAGCATCAGGCGGCGGTGATCCCGAGCCGCGCCGCGAGACGGTCACCGACGCCGTGCATCAGCCGAAAGGGGTCGTCCCCGACCGAATCGCCGGGCTCCCAGGTGGCCAGCGCCGCGTAGGAGAGCGCCCTGCCGTCCGACCAGGCCACCCCCATGTCCGCGCGGACGTCGGCGTCGCAGCCGGTCTTGCTCCACAGGACGACACGGCCTGTCGCGTGAGCGAGCGGATCGAGTCGGAACGGGGCGGCGACCAGCGAGAGATCCACCCCGGGGATGAGCCAGCGTTCGACCATCGCGCCTGCCGCGTCGGTGATCCCGTCCGCGGGCGCGCCGGAGGCAGCGCGGTGGATACGCCGCGCCACCTCCGCGAGCTCGCGCGCCGTCCCCGAAGACAGTGCCGCAGGGTGCTCCGGGAGTCGGCGGTCGCGCACCCGGTCGTGAAGCCGGCTGCGCTCGCAGCCCAGGGCGTCGGCGCGGCGCTCGACTGCCGCCAGCCCGATCACGTCCAGCAGGACATTCGTGGCCCAGTTGTCGCTCACGGCGGCGATCAACTGGCACACGTCGATGACCGGCAGCTCGTCCGTCGCGAGGTGCTGCCACAGGCCGGAGTCCGCGACCTGGAGGGTCGGATCGCGCGTGAGCATGACGTGGGGATCAAGGCGACCGTCGACGATGCGTTCGGCGGCCTCGCACAGCAGGAAGACCTTGCCCACGCTGGCAGTCGGGTGGACCCGGTCCTCGTCCACGCTCTCGAGCACGGCACCCGAAGCATCCATGACGCAGCAGGACCAGGAGAGCGGCATGGCGGGATTCTAGGGAGGGCATCCCCCGGGTGCTGCGGTGACGACGCTCAGGCACTCGTCCTGTTCCGTCGCCCGTCTCGATCATGGTGGCGATGAGGTCGCGCCAGCAGGAAGACCGCGAGCGCGAGGGCCTGGACGACGGTGACGACGACGGCGCACAGCACGAGGGATCGCTCGTACGTGACCCCGATGACCACGCTGCCGCCCAGCCATGCCAGCCCGTAGACGGCCGTGAAGATCCCGTAGGCGCTGCCGCGCCGCGAGTCCGGGACCAGATCAGCGACGGCCGCGCGCATGGTGCTCTCCTGGATCCCCATGACCACTCCCCAGGCGACCATGCCGGCGATGACCAGGGCGGTCGACGATGAGAAGCCCAGCCAGGGGATGGTCGCGGCGAGGATGGGAATGGCGATGAGGCCGCGGATGCCGATCCGGTCGTACCAGCGACCGGACAGCAGGGCGGCCACGGCGTCGACGCCCATGGCGACGGCGTACACCACCGGCACCCAGGCGACCGCGATGCCGCTGGTCTCCACCAGGTGGAACGACAGCAGTCCGAACGTCGCGAAGCCGGCCATGGTGAGCGCGGTGAAGGCGGCGTACACCCAAAAGGCCCGGGGAAGGGGTTCGCGGGAGGCCACGCCGGCCGGCTGGATCTCGTCGATCGGCTCGTACTCGGCCGGGTCGGGAACCCGGCGGCGCAGGTAGAGCAGCACGGCCATCGCGGCCACCCCCGGGACCGCGAGGAGCAGGAAGCCGGGACCGTAGGCCGCGGTGAGCGCGAGCGAGGCCGCGATGAGAAGGGGCCCGATGAAGGCTCCCACCTGGTCCATCGCCTCATGGACCGCGAACGCCCAGCCACGCCCGGTCACGTTTCCGGCCTGCGCGAGCATCGCGTCCTTGGCGGGACTGCGGACCGCCTTGCCCAGTCGCTCGATGAGGATGAGCGCGCATGCCATCCACAATGCCGTGGTGAGTCCGAGGAATGGCACGGCGATGACGGTGAGTGCGTAACCGGTGATGGCCAGTGCCCACCGTCGGCTCCGCGTATCGGCGAGCCGGCCGAAGAGCAGTCGGGCGACGAGGGCGACAGCCTCCCCGCCGCCGGTGATCACGCTGACGACGAGGGCCGTGGCGCCCAGGGAGGCGAGGAAGGGGCCGTAGACGCTGCGGGCGCCCTCGTAGACGATGTCGGCAAGCGCGCTGACGACGCCGAAGCCCACGACGAAGCGCATCGCCGTGAGCGGGGGCCTGCGCATCGTCGTCACGGTGCGACTGTAGGCGCGTGTCGTGCGCGGGCCGCGCGTGCGTCATCCCGGGCCGCCCACCGGGGCGAGCAGTGCCTACGCGACTCATCCGGCACCCTGGTCGTGATGGCGCCGGCATACTGGGGCCCATGGCGAGGGATGTCGGTCGGCCGTTCACTCAGGTGGACGTGTTCACCGGAACGGCGACGCTCGGCAATCCCGTAGCCGTGGTCCACGACGCCGAGGGACTCACCACCGCGCAGATGCAGGCCTTCACCAACTGGACCAATCTCTCGGAGGCGACCTTCCTGCTGCCGCCGACGAGCCCTGTGGCCGACTACCGCGTGCGCATCTTCTGCCCCGGGCGCGAATTGCCGTTCGCGGGGCATCCCACGCTGGGGACCTGCCATGCCTGGCTCGACGCGGGCGGCTCGCCCGCGGGTGAGGACGTGGTCCAGGAGTGCGGACGGGGACTGGTGCGCATCCGGCGCTCGACGGGGCGACTGGCCTTCCTCGCACCCCCGCTCCTCAGGTCGGGGCCCCTCGACGAGCCCGATGTCGCTCGGATCGCCGCCGGGCTCGGCGTGCGACGCGAGGACGTCATCGATCACCAGTGGTGCGACAACGGGCCCAACTGGCAGGCGGTGCTCCTCCGCGACTCC
>CAIVWG010000185.1 GCA_903909555.1 uncultured bacterium
GACGACGCGGCCATCCGCGACCTCGCGCGTACGCGACTCGTGCTCGATCGCATGGCCGTGCACGAGATCTGGGCACGCAGCGATGGCGTGACGGATGCCGAGGTTGCCTGGTCGCTCTACGCCCCCGTGGCCGAGGACTCCGACGGGCTGCGCCGCCACATCGCGCACCTGGAATTTCACCGCGCGCTGTGGTGGGCGTCGGGCAACACGATGCTCCGTCGCCTGTGGCCGGTCACCGAGGCGCTCGCGACCCTGGCGCTGGCGCAGGATCAAGCGGTGCGCCGGGACAGCCGCCGCGCCCATGACGTCCACGAAGCGATCATGAAGGCCGTCATCGCGCGGGATCCCGATCTACTCGAGCTCGCACTGGCACAGCACACGCAGGACAGCGCCGAGGACCTCATCAGCCTGCGCGCGGAGTGAGTCAGTCGAGGAGAAGCGACTCGATGCGCCGCAGGTCCTGGAGATCGGCGAACTCGACGACGATCCGGCCGCGGCTTCGTTCGCTCCTCATCCCTTCGACCCGCACGCGGGTGTCCAGGACGTCGCCGAGGCGGGTCGCGATCGCGGCGGTCGCCTCCGACACCGCCGGCGAGGCATCCCCTCGTGGCCTGGGCGTGCGCTTCCTGGGCTCGCCGTCATCGCCCACGACGACGATTTCCTCGACGGTACGGACGGACAGGCCCTCCTGCACGATGCGGTCCGCGAGGGCCTCCATTCCCGCAGCGTCGTCGAGCGACAGCAGGGCACGAGCGTGACCGGCGCTGAGGACGCCGGCAGCGACCCGGCGCTGCACGCTCGGCGGCAACTTGAGCAGGCGGATCGTGTTCGCGACCTGTGGCCGAGACCTGCCGACACGTTGCGCGAGTTCCTCCTGCGTGCACCCGAAGTCACTGAGCAACTGCTGGTACGCCGCGGCCTCCTCGAGTGGATTCAACTGAGCACGGTGGAGGTTCTCCAGCAGGGCCTCCCGCAGCAAGTCGTCGTCGGCAGTGTCGCGGACGATCGCGGGCACGACCGGGAGGCCGGCCTGCTGCGCTGCACGCCAGCGGCGCTCCCCGGCGATGAGCTCGAAGGGGGTGGGGGATCCCGACGCGCATCGGCGCACCACGACGGGCTGGAGCATCCCCACCTGGCGCAGGGAGTCGACGAGTTCGGCCATGGGCTCCTCGTCGAAGGCGAGCCGCGGTTGCCGTGGATTTGGGACAATGTCTGATGTCGGGATCTCGAGGTACACGGCACCGCTGACGGAGGAGTCCGGCTGGGGTGCGTCGGTCTCGGTGGGGATAAGTGCGCCGAGTCCGCGACCGAGTCCACGCTTGGGCTCCGCCATGGCGACTCCTCTCCTGCGTTGTGGATAAGTTGGGGATTACTACCCCGGCGCCCGATCGCTGTGCGCGGTTCCCACCAGTTCGCGCGCGGCATCCACGTACGCGAGCGCGCCGGAGGAGGTGGGGTCGTAAGCCAGGATCGTCTGCCCGTACGACGGTGCCTCGGACAGCCGCACGGACCGAGGGATCACGGTGGGCAGGACCCGATCACCGAAGTGGCCGCGGACCTCCTGCACCACCTGGGCCGAGAGGCGGGTACGCCCGTCGTACATCGTGAGCAGGACCGCCCCTACCTCCAGTCGAGGATTGAGGTGTCGGCGGACGAGGTCGACGGTCGCGAGGAGCTGCGAGACGCCTTCGAGGGCGTAGTACTCGCACTGGATGGGCAGGAGGAGTTCCCGGGCGGCGACGAACGCATTGAGCGTGAGGAGCCCCAGGCTCGGGGGGCAGTCGATGATGACGAAGTCGAGGTCGCGCCCGCGGACTTCGCGATGATGCTCGACGTAGGCCTGGATCGCGCGGTCCAGGCGGCCCTCCCGCGCCACGAGTGACACCAGTTCGATCTCGGCTCCGGCGAGGTCGATCGTGGCGGGCGCCGCCCAGAGCCGGCCCTCACCCTCGGGGCAGGATTGGACGATCTCCTCGAGGGGAAGGTCCTGGGTGAGGACCTCGTAGGTGCTGGGCGTGCCGCTGTGATGGTCGAGGCCGAGCGCGGTGGACGCATTGCCCTGGGGGTCCAGGTCCACGACGAGGACCTCGAGGCCCGCGAGGGCCAGTGCCGCCGCGAGGTTGACCGTGGTGGTGGTCTTCCCCACCCCGCCCTTCTGGTTGGCGACGGCGAGAACCCGGGTCATCGTTCGCCCGTGGGAGTCTGTCCGTCCTCATGTCCCGCGGGCCATCCCAGCCCCGACCTGAGTCCCCGCGGTGTTTCACGGGAAACACTCTCGGCTGCCTGCGGGATGGGGCGCTCTGTTTCACGGGAAACAGGCCAGCCCAGTCCCGACCTCTGCGACGTCACCGCGCCATTGTGCACTGCCGCCCCACGTCCCGTCCCGGAGCCCCGTTCACCGGTGTCGACCTTCCACGCCCGGCACAGCCGTCCTGTAAATGGGACGCTGTCCTACGCCCTAGCATCGCGCCGTGGATGTCCGCGCCCTCGCGCTCATGGAGGCCGCTATCTTCCTCGGCGCGATCGTCCAGGGCACCAGCGGCCTCGGCTTCAACCTCACCGCCGCGCCCATCGTCAACGCCCTCATGCCCGGGCCGCAGTCCGTGGGCCTCATCAATCTCTACGCCCTGCTGCAGAACACCCTCCTCGTCTTCCGTGAGAAGGGTCAGATCCGATGGGAGGCGTTCCGGATCCTCGGCCCCTCCCTCGCGGTCGGCGTCATCCTCGGCTTCGTCATGGTCCGCTTCATCCCCGACTCCGTGATGCCCATCCTCGTCGCCCTCTCCGCCCTCGCGTCCCTCGTCACCCTCATGGCCTGGCGGGCCGGTCCCAGTCCCGCCTCGGGGATCACCGCCGGCGTGTGGAGCGGCGCGATCAACACCTACGCGGGCGTCGGCGGCCCGCCGGTCGCCTCGTACCTCATCAGCCAGGGCTGGGCGCACGCGGATTTCCTGCGCACGCTGCAGGTCGTGTTCATCGGCATCGATCTCGTCAGCCTGCCGATCCTCGGCCTGCCGTCTTTGCCGCTGTGGTTCTACGCCATCGGGCTGGCCTGCCTGGTCGCCGGCAACCAGATCGGATCGCGCCTGCGACAGAGGCTCACGCAAGACCAGGCCGTCCTCCTGTCGCGTGCCGTCATCGCCGCGGCTGCACTGGTCTCCCTGGCCTACTCCGCCTACGCACTCGCCACCTGACTCCTCACGACGTCACGGCGCGCGCTTCGCGCACACCACCGTCGTCGGCGGGTCGACGATCCCCACTCCGCACTCCACGATCTCGACCGACGTCACCCCGAGACGGGCCAGCGTCGCCCGGGACGCCTCCACCTCGTCGGGCGCCGTGCGCCCCTTGAGCGCCAGCAGCACTCCTCCCGGCAACACCAGCGGCATCGTCCAGCTCGCCAGTCGATCGAGAGGCGCCACCGCACGGGCCGTCACGACCTCCGCCCGCAGGCCCTGACCTCGTCGTGGGACCTCCTCCGCACGTGCCCGAACGACCGTGACGCGATCGGCGAGACCCAGGCGCGCCACCGCCTCCTCCAGGAACGTTGCCCGCCGCAGCAATGGTTCGACACAGGTCACCCGAATGTCCGGCCGCACAATCGCCCACGCGAGTCCGGGCAGCCCCGCACCCGATCCGACGTCCACGACACTCGCGGACTCAGGGACGAGGTCGGCCGCCACCGCGCAGTTGAGCAGGTGACGAGTCCACAGCCGAGGAACCTCACGAGGGCCGATGAGGCCGCGCTCCACGCCTGGTCCCGCGAGAAGCTCGGCGTACTCCACCAGGCCCTGCCGCACGCGCGGATCCGCCGCTGAGCCAAGCCGGTCCAGCGCCGCGGGCGGCTGCGGCACCGCCGCGTCTGCCTCGATCACGCTGTCAGGAGGCGCGGATCACGATGCGCCGGTCAGGCTCGACCCCCTCCGAGGAGCTCACCAGGCCCGCGGACGTCACCACGTCGTGCACCACCTTGCGCTCGAACGCATTCATGGGTGCCAGGCGCACCTGCTCACCGGTCGACTGGACTTCCTCGATGGCGGCGCGAGCCATGTCCTCCAGTTCGCGCCTGCGGGCGAGACGGAAGCCTGCGATGTCGAGCATGAGCCGCGATCGCTGACCCGTGGCCTGAGCGGCCGCCAGCCGAGCCAACTCCTGGAGGGCTTCCAGCACCTCCCCATCGGGACCCACGAGGGACGCCAGATCGCCCTTGTTCACTTCGAGAATCGACACCTGGGCGCGGTCCCCTTCGACGTCGATGTCGATGTCGCCATCGAGGTCGGCGATGTCGAGCAGTGCCTCGAGGTAGTCCGCCGCCGCGTCGCCCTCGCGTTCGAGGAGCCCCGCACTCGCTGCATCCTCGCCGCCGTCGGCGTCCACGGTCTCGTCTCCCTCGGTCGTCATGGCTTCGGTCCCCTCGGTGGTCACGTGGATCCCTTCGTCGGCGCCCCGCCCGTGGAGGACCCCTTGCCGCGCTTGCTCCGGGGCACGCGCTTCGGCTGGACCCGCTGAGGCGCCGCGGGCTCGGCCTCCTCGTCAGTCGCGGTCGGCTCCGCCGCGGGCGCCTTGCCGGCGGCCTTCTTCGCGGCCTTCTCGGCCTTGCGTGCCTCCCAGGCATCAAAGGCAGGCGTTCCTGGCTGCGGGTTGTTGCGGATGACGTAGAACTGCTGGCCCATGGTCCACAGGTTTGTGGTGAGCCAGTAGATGAGAACGCCGATCGGGAAGTTGATGCCTCCGATGGCGAAGATGACGGGGAAGACGTAGAGCAGGATCTTCTGCTGGCGCACGAAGGGGTTGTCCGGCGCGGAGTTCTTGACGATGAGCTGGCGCTGCGTGAGGAACGTCGTCGCCGTCATCAGGATGATGAGGATGAGGGAGAGGATCCGCGTGTTCATGGGGTTGAACCCATCCGCGGCCACCTCCTCGGCACCCATGAAGTAGCCGTAGAGGGGCGCCCCGAAGATCGATGCCTCGTGCGCCTGGGCCGTCAGCGGGTAGTACTGGTCCCACGCGAAGACGCCGGGGGCGTCGGATTGAGGGTTCGACGGGCTGTACATCGCGATGCCCTGGAGCACAGAGAACAGCGCGAAGAAGATCGGTGCCTGCAGGAGGATCGGAAGGCAGGACGCGAGAGGGTTGGTGCCCGTCTCGCGGTAGACCTTCATCATCTCCTGCGACTGGCGCTCCCGGTCGCCGGCGTACTTCTTCTGGATCTCCTTGATCTGGGGCTGGATGATCTGCATGTTGCGCTGCGCTTTGATCTGCTTGACGAACAGCGGGATCAGCAGGATCCGGATGACGATGACCAGCCCGACGATCGAGAACGTCCACGTCCACCCGCTCGCGGGGTCCATGAAGGTGCTGAGCAGGGCGTGGAACTGCACGAGGATCCACGAGACGGCTGTCTTGAGCCAGTCGAGGATGAACACGTGCTCTCCGAAGGGTCGGGTTGCTCAGGTCGGACGCGGGGCAGCAGTCTCAGGCTGCGCTTCCCCGTCGGTGAAGCGTACGGCGCTCGGGTCGCGGGGCGTGCCGTCGGGGTGGATGTCGGGCCTCCATGCCCCGCGAGGAGGGACCGGGTCAAGGCCGCCGAGGTTGAAGGGGTTGCAGCGCAGGAGCCGCCAGGCCCCCAGTGCCACCCCTTTCCCCACCCCATGGGTCTGCACGGCCTGGAGGGTGTACGCCGAGCAGCTGGGATGGAAGCGACAGGTCGGGGGAAGGATCGGCGAAATCGTGTATCGGTAGGCAAAGAGGAGGCCGAGCGCCATCCAGCGCAACGGGGCCCCGACCCACCACAGGGCCAGGGACAGTCCCGTGCGAGGTTCGGCGGGCCGCTCGGCGGCCGTAGGGGGAGGAGGCGCCCCTGTCGCCTCGGCCGTTCCCCGCTCGTCATCCCCCGACTCGGTGGTGGGCTCCACGACCTCGCCTCGCGAGGGGGGTGCGACGAGGGCGCCCAGGCGTTGCAACGCGCTCACGACGTCACCCGCCAGGGTGTCGGTCGACGCGTCGGCCGCATCGGGGAGAGCCCTCACCACGACACGGCTCCCCTGCGGCAGGGCGTCGAGGATGGGGGGCATGACCGCCCGCAAGCGTCGGGTGACCCGGTGACGGCGTACCGAGTCGCCGACCGACCGGCCCACCGCAAAGGCGGCCCGCGCGGGGCGCTCCTCGGCCGAACCCTCGGCACACGGTCGGCCGAGCACGAGATGGACGACGACGCAGCCCCCTCGGGCACGCTTGCCACGGCGCAGTGTCTCGGAGATGTCCGCGCGGGGGGTCAGTCGGTAGCGAGTCGGCAGCATGGCGACCGCTTCGGCGCCGGGGACGCCTCGGCCGGGTCAGGCCGACAGGCGGCTGCGGCCCTTGCCCCGGCGTGCGGCGAGGATGGCGCGGCCGGCGCGGGTACGCATCCGGGCGCGGAAGCCATGGGTGCGCGCCCGACGACGATTGTTGGGCTGGAACGTGCGCTTCGACATGGACTCTCCCGGGGTGCGATCCCGCGGACACCGCGGGCCTTGAAAGGGTACGCCAGGCGCCGGATCCGATCAAACCCAGGCCCCCTGGTGCGGCGGCGAATCCAACCATGCCGTCGCGGGGCTGCAGCCGCGACACGCCGAGAGCATCCACATCCGAGTGCCTCCCGTGGTTGTTGATCCCGGGCCGGCTCGCTAGGGTCACGGCACGACGCAGAGCGGCCTCGTCCACAGGTGTGGATAGTGCTGTGGGAAGCGTGTGACGAGGGTGTTTCTGAGGGAGAGGGGAGCCCAGATGGACGCCGCCGTGCTCAACGAGGTGTGGAGCAGGGCGGTGGACTCGCTCACCGACGGCTCCCTCACCCCTCAGCAGCGCGCCTTCGTGTCCCTGACCCGCCCGCTCGGCCTCGTCGAGGACACCGCCCTCATCGCCGCACCCAACGACTTCACCAAGGACGTCCTCGAGACCCGGCTCCGCCCCGTGGTCACCGCGGCCCTCTCCGCCGAACTCGGCCGGGAGGTCCGGCTGGCCGTCACGGTCGATCCCGCCATCGCGAGTCCCTCCGACGACGACGAGGTCGACGTGGCCGCAGACGCGACGTATCAGCAGGAGTTCGCCCTCGCCGAGAATGACGCGGACGCCGGTGAGGCCCGGGACTCTCGGCCCGGCACCGGCAGTCCCGCCGCTCGCGGCGAGGACGGCAGACTCAACGCGAAGTACACCTTCGACACCTTCGTCATCGGTTCTTCCAACCGATTCGCTCATGCCGCGGCGGTCGCCGTCGCGGAGCAGCCGGCCAAGGCGTACAACCCCCTCTTCGTCTACGGCGGTTCAGGGCTGGGGAAGACGCACCTGCTCCACGCCATCGGCCACTACGCCCGCACCCTCTACAAGGGGACCCGGGTGAGGTACGTCAGCTCTGAGGAGTTCACCAACGAATTCATCAACTCGATCCGCGATGACAAGGCCGCCGCCTTTCAGCGGCGTTATCGCGACGTCGACATCCTGCTCGTCGACGACATCCAGTTCCTCTCGGGCAAGGTGCAGACCCAGGAGGAGTTCTTCCACACGTTCAACACGCTCCACAACGCCAACAAGCAGATCGTGATCACGTCGGATCTCGCACCCAAGCAGTTGCAGGACTTCGAGGATCGGATGCGCTCGAGGTTCGAGTGGGGACTCACGACGGATGTCCAGCCGCCCGACCTGGAGACCCGCATCGCGATTCTGCGCAAGAAGAGCGCACAGGAGCGCCTCCAAGCTCCGCCCGAGGTTCTGGAGTTCATCGCCTCGAAAGTGTCGAGCAACATCCGAGAACTCGAAGGTGCCCTGATCCGGGTGACCGCCTTCGCCTCTCTCAATCGCCAGCCGGTGGACCTGGCCCTCGCGGAACTCGTCCTCAAGGACCTCTTCCCCGCGGATGCCGGACCGGAGATCACGGCGGCTCAGATCATGACGACGACCGCTGCCTACTTCGGTGTGACGGTCGACGATCTCTGCGGATCCTCGCGCTCACGTGTCCTGGTGACCGCGCGCCAGATCGCGATGTACCTGTGCCGTGAGCTCACCGACCTCTCCCTCCCCAAGATCGGCCAGGCCTTTGGCGGACGCGACCACACCACCGTCATGCATGCCGACCGCAAGATCCGCCAGCTCATCGGGGAGCGCCGGAGCCTGTACAACCAGGTGGCCGACCTCACCGCGCGCATCAAGTCGCAGTCCCGCGGGTAGTCGGACCCGTCCCTACTCCCAGGGGCCTCACACACCCCTGTCGTCCCACGCATCTCCTTGATCCCCAGTTGGGGATTGGTTGTGGACAACTTCCCCAGCCCTCAGCCTCCCTCCTCACGATCTGTGGATAACTTCCCGGATCCTCTCCGCCTCACGCCTCACGCCCCACCCCCGTCCCCCTCCCTCCACCGACCGGCGTCCGCTCATCCCCAGTTCGTCCACCGAGCGACACGCCGCACCACGTGGGGAGTCCGTCGTTATCCCCGGTCTCCACACGAGCGACGATGACGACGACATCTCTCCCCGTATCAAGGGAAAGGCGTCATCGGCGCGCCCACTGTGGACGGCACCTCCCCCTGGCACCGGTCGGCCGTCGATGGGAGGATGACCGCTTCGGGAGACCCTGGAGGTGCTGTGAGATTCCGCGTGGAGCGCGACGCCGTGGCCGACGCCGTGGCCTGGGCCGCGCGCACCCTCCCCAGCCGGCCGTCGATGCCCATCCTCGCGGGGTTGCTGCTCGAGACGCAGTCCAACGGCCTGGTCATCTCGAGTTTCGACTACGAGACCTCCTCACGGGTCGAGGTTGATGCAGCGGCCACCGAGCCCGGTCGTTGCGTCGTGTCCGGGCGTCTTCTCGCCGACATCACCCGATCGTTGCCGAGCGCTCCCGTCGAGGTCACCGTCGAAGGCACGCGCGTCTCAGTGTCATGCGGTCGCTCGTCCTTCATGCTGCCGACGTTCCCCGTCGAGGACTACCCCAGCCTGCCGGAGATGCCCCATACGTCGGGCACCGTTCCCGGGTCGCTCTTCGCGACCGCCGTGGCGCAGGTGGCCATCGCAGCCGGCCGTGACGACACGCTCCCCACGCTTACCGGTATCCGCATCGAGGTCGACGGCGGCGTCGTCACTCTCGCCGCGACCGATCGCTACCGCCTGGCCGTGCGCGAGTTTTCGTGGTCTCCGGCCGCCGCCCATCAGGAGACCCAGGCCCTCGTGCCTGCGCGCACGCTCGCGGAGACGGCGAAGTCCCTCGCGGGCGCTGACGTCATCAACCTCTCCCTTGCCGCCGCGGGCGAGGGACTCATGGGCTTCGAGGGCAATGGCCGACGCACCACGACGCGCCTCCTCGATGGTGAATTCCCGAAGTACCGCTCCCTCCTGCCGTCCGAGACGCTGTCCTCCGCTCTCGTGGCGACAGCCGAACTCGTCGAGGCGGTCAAGCGCGTCTCACTGGTGGCGGAGCGCAACACCCCGGTGCGCCTGGCGTTCTCCGACGGTGAGGTGCTGCTGCGTGCGGGCGCCGGAGACGAGGCGCAGGCCAGCGAGGCGGTCGAATGCTCGCTCGAGGGCGAAGGCCTCGAGATCGCCTTCAACCCGCAGTACCTGCTCGACGGCCTCGGTGCACTCGATGCACCGCAGGCGCGTCTCGCCTTCACCCAGGCCACCCGACCCGCCGTGCTCTCCGCTGACGGGGATGCGGGAGCTGAGTACCGCTACCTCCTCATGCCGGTCCGCCTCGCGGGCTAGTGCACCGGTGAGCCAGGCCGTCGTAGGCCCGACGAGCACCTACGTCCGTGCGGTCTCGCTCACGAATATGCGCAACTATGACAACGCCGAGGTGTCGTTCACTCCGGGCGTCACGGTCCTCGTCGGTGCCAATGGCCAAGGCAAGACCAACCTCGTCGAGGCGCTCATCTACCTCAGCACCCTGGGGAGCCACCGCGTCGCCACCGACGCGCCCCTGATTCGGGAAGGGGCCGAGCTCGCTGTCGTCCGCGCCGAGGCCGTGCGCGACGGCCGCCCCACGCTGCTGGAGATGGAGATCCACGCCGGCCGAGCGAACAAGGCCCGCGTCAACCGCACCGCCGTCCCGCGCACCCGCGACATCCTCGGAATTCTCAAGACCGTCGTCTTCTCGCCTGAGGACCTCGCCCTTGTCAAGGGCGATCCGAGTGACCGACGCAGGTATCTCGACGACATCCTCGTCCAACGGCAGCCGAGGTTCGCGGGCGTGCGATCGGACTATGACCGGGTTCTCAAGCAGCGCAACGCACTGCTGAAGTCATCTCACGCAGTGCGGCGCGGCGACCGCACGGAGATGGATCGCACGCTTCAGGTCTGGGACGATCAGCTGGCGGAGTTCGGCGCCGAGCTCATGGCGGCACGCATCGACATCATCGGTCGCCTGGCAAGCCCAGCTGCGCAGTCCTACGCCGCTCTCGCGGGCGCGGAGGCGATCTTGGGCGTCGATTACGCGCCGAGCATCGACATCTCAGCGACGCCGCCGACGCCGGAGGCGCTGGCTGAGCGCCTGCGTGAGTCCCTGGCCGCGCGGCGTCGAGAGGAGCTGGAGCGCGGGATCACGCTTGTCGGGCCGCATCGCGACGAGGTGGCCCTCACCCTGCTGGGTCGCCCTCTTCGGGGTTACGCATCCCAGGGCGAGTCATGGTCGGCAGCGCTCGCGCTGAGATTGGCGTCGTACGACGTGCTCGCGGAGCACGGAGACGAGCCCATTCTCATCCTCGATGATGTGTTCGCGGAGTTGGATTCCGTTCGCCGTGGTCACCTGGTGCAGCGGATCTCCGTGACGCCGCAGACGTTCATCACGGCCGCCGTCGAGGACGACGTCCCGACCGGACTCGGCGCCCACTGGTTCGACGTGCGACAGGGGGCGGTGAGTGCCCGTGGTGGATGAGACGCCGCCTGAGGTCACCGATGACCTGGCTTCTGAGGCCGTGCGTCGCGCGCGTGCGTCCACGCGGGCCGTACCCGCCACCCGTCGGTCGGGGCCCACTCGGTCGACCCGTGCCGGCGGCCGGGACCCCGCGACCATCGACGCCGTTCTCGAGGCGTGGATCCGCAGCGAGGGCTACGAGCATGAGGCCCGTGAGGCGGGGTTGAGCGCACGATGGGTGGACATCGCGGGGCCGGAGGTGGCCGCGCACGCCCGGCCCGAGGGGGTGACCATCACCGACCGTGGACCCGAACTCCTGCTGCGTGCCGACTCCACCGCCTGGGCGACGCAGTTGAAGGTCCTCTCGGGGACGCTCCTGGCCCGGATCCGGGAGGAACTCGGCCCGGAGGCCGTGACCCGAATCCGCGTCATCGGCCCAGCCCCGCCACGTCGGGCGACGGGGCCGCGCCGAGTCCGCGGTCCGGGCCCTCGGGACACTTACGGCTGAGAGCGCTTCTAACGGCTTGAGGCCGGGGGTGCATCCGTGGGGTCACGGGAAGGGGTCGTCGGCCCCTGACGCAGTCCCCAGGGGCGTGGGCGGGCATGTTTCCGGGGGTCAAGAGCGTTAGGATGATCACGACATGGTCCCCCCGGGATCCTGTCGCGGGCGCTGCGCACCGCCCGAGCCCACGGCGACCGCTCTCGACGAGGAGGCCCTCCCCCCGTGTCCTACGACGCCAGCGACATCACCGTTCTCGAGGGACTGGACGCCGTCCGCAAGCGCCCGGGCATGTACATCGGGTCCACCGGGGCCCGGGGGCTGCATCACCTGGTCTACGAGGTCGTCGATAACTCCGTCGACGAGGCCATGGCGGGGTACGCCACGCGCATCCTGGTCGAGATCCTGCCGGACGGCAGCGTCCGCGTCACCGATGACGGCCGTGGCATCCCCGTGGACGAGCACCCGGTCGAGAAGCGCCCGGCGGTCGAAGTCGTGCTCACCGTCCTCCACGCCGGCGGCAAGTTCGGCGGCAGCGGGTACTCCGTGTCCGGTGGCCTGCACGGGGTGGGCGTCTCCGTCGTCAACGCGTTGTCGACGCGCCTGGAGATCGAGGTCCGCCGCGATGGATTCGTGTGGCGTCAGGCGTACGAGAACGGCGTACCCATCGCTCCCCTCGAGAAGGGGGAGGCGACCACCGAGCACGGCACCACCGTGACCTTCTGGCCGAACGCCGACATCTTCGAGACCACCCACTTCGACACCGAAACCCTGGCCCGTCGCTTCCAGGAGATGGCGTTCCTCAATCGCGGTCTCACGATCACGATCATCGACGAGCGTCCCGGCCAGGTGGCGGTGGACGAGTTCAGCGGAGACGTGGCCGAGGAGATCACCGAGATCACCTACTGCTACGAGGGCGGCATCGCCGACTTCGTGCGCCATCTCAACGCGAGCAAGGGCGTGGGCAACCCCACGGTCATCGAGCTGGAAGCCGAGGACGACAAGAAGGGCATGGCGTGCGACGTGGCCATGCAGTGGAACTCAGGATTCAACGAGAGCGTCCACACGTTCGCCAACACCATCAACACCACCGAGGGAGGGACGCACGAGGAGGGCTTCCGCGCCGCGATGACCTCGCTTCTCAACAAGTTCGCCCGCGAGTGGAGCATCCTCAAGGAGAAGGACACCAACCTCACCGGCGAGGATGTCCGCGAGGGGCTCACCGCCATCGTGAGCGTCAAGCTGAAGGAGCCCCAGTTCGAGGGTCAGACGAAGTCCAAGCTCGGCAACACCGAGATGAAGACCTTCGTCCAGAAGGTGGTCAACGACCAGCTCGGCGCGTGGCTGGAGCAGAACCCCGCGGAGGGCAAGGAGATCGCCCGCAAAGCGGTCAATGCCGCGTCGGCCCGCATCGCCGCGCGGAAGGCCCGTGACCTCGCCCGCAATCGCAAGGGTCTCCTCGGAGGTGCCGGCATGCCCGGCAAGCTCATCGACTGCTCGAGCCGTGAGCCCGAGGAGTGCGAGGTGTTCATCGTCGAGGGCGATTCCGCGGGCGGGAGCGCGCGGCAGGGCCGGGACCCCCGCACGCAGGCGATCCTGCCGATCCGCGGCAAGATCCTCAACGTCGAGAAGGCCCGCATCGACAAGGTCCTGCAGAACAACGAGGTCCAGGCCCTCGTGTCAGCACTGGGCACGGGCGTCCACGAGGACTTCGACATCAATCGGCTGCGCTACCACAAGCTCGTGCTCATGGCCGACGCCGATGTCGACGGGCAGCACATCCGGACGCTGCTCCTCACGCTGATCTTCCGCTTCATGCCGACCTTGATCACGGAGGGGCACGTCTTCCTCGCGCAGCCACCGCTGTTCAAGCTCAAGTGGCAGCGCGAGCCCGCGGAGTACGCCTACTCCGACCGTGAGCGCGACGCGCTGCTCGAGGCGGGCATCGCCGCGGGGAAGAAGCTGCCCAAGGAGGAAGGCATTCAGCGCTATAAGGGCCTCGGCGAGATGAACGCCGACGAACTGTGGGAGACGACGATGGATCCCGAGCGGCGCGTCCTGCTCCAGGTCACCCTGGACGACGCGGCCCAGGCGGACGAGACGTTCAGCGTCCTCATGGGAGAGGACGTCGAGTCCCGCCGCAACTTCATCCAGCGCAATGCCCGCGACGTGAGATTCCTCGACATCTAGACCCTGATCCATCGCCCGATAGCCGCCATACCGACAGGAGCCTGACGTGCCTGACGACATCGACGTGGTCCCCCCGGGAGGTCGCATCGAGCCGGTCGATCTCCAGACCGAGATGCAGCGGTCGTACCTCGACTACTCCATGAGCGTCATCGTCTCCCGTGCCCTGCCCGACGTGCGTGACGGCCTCAAGCCCGTCCACCGCCGCGTGCTCTACGCGATGTACGACGGCGGCTACCGGCCTGATCGCAACTTCTCCAAGTCCGCGCGTGTCGTCGGCGACGTCATGGGCAACTACCACCCGCATGGCGATACCGCGATCTACGACGCCCTCGTGCGCCTGGCCCAGCCGTGGTCGCTGAGGTACCCGCTCGTCCAAGGGCAGGGGAACTTCGGATCGCAGGGCAACGATCCACCGGCGGCCCAGCGCTACACCGAATGCCGCATGGCGCCGCTGGCCATGCAGATGGTGCGGGACATCGACGAGGAGACCGTCGACTTTGCCCCGAACTACGACGGGCGAACCCTCGAGCCCGTCGTGCTTCCGAGCCGATTCCCCAACCTGCTCGTCAACGGCAGTGCCGGCATCGCCGTGGGCATGGCCACCAACATCCCCCCGCACAACCTGCGCGAGGTCGCGGCAGGGGTCCAGTGGATGCTGGAGCACCCCGAGGCCTCACGCGAGGAGGCCCTCGAGGCGCTCATCGAGCGGATCAGCGGACCGGATTTCCCCACCGGGGGCCTGATCGTGGGCCGTCGGGGCGTCGAGGATGCCTTGCGCACGGGACGCGGCGCCATCACCATGCGGGCGGTCGTCACCGCGGA